>NZ_SPVJ01000003.1:0-447524 GCF_004634465.1 Bradyrhizobium sp. MOS001 | reverse complement strand
TGATTGCGGGACATCCCGCCCTCGATCGCGGACACGACACGCTTGCGAAGATCCAGAGAATAAGGCTTGCCCATCCATGCTGGCCTCCAACCCAGCCAGAATGGTGAATCAGAAACACACCGATTTGGGAATCCCAAATCGATTCAACCTAACCCCATCCCGCTTTAGGCCACGCCGCGGAGTCCCCCAGCGGAACAGGCTCGTCTTCCATCTAGTGCCTGGGATTGAGGGCATCATTCAGGCCGTCACCCATCAGGTTGAAGCCGATGACGAGCGCAATGATCGCGAGGCCGGGCCAGAAGGCCATCCATGGCGCCTCGCCGAGAAATTGCCTGGCAACGTCAAGCATGGCGCCCCATGAGGGGGCCGGAGGAAGCTGGCCAAGCCCCAGAAAGGCCAGGCTCGCCTCGGCGAGAACTGCAATCGCCATGGTCAGCGTCGCCTGCACAATCGTCGGCGCAAGCACGTTCGGCAGCACCTGTCCGGTCAGGATGGCGAGATGGCCGAGGCCCTGGGACCGGGCCGCGGCGATGTAATCCTCGGTGCAGACAACCAGCGTCTCGGCACGCGCGACACGAACGAACACCGGCACGGCGGAAATGCCGATGGCAATCATCGCATTTTGCAGGCTGGGGCCCAGGAACGCGGCGAGCGCAATCGCCAGCACCAGAAAGGGGCAAGCGAGCAGCGCATCGGCGAAGCGCGAGATCACCATGTCGGTGAGGCCGCCGAAATAGCCGGCCATGAGACCAAACGGAAGGCCGATCAGCACCGCGACCGTCACGGAGACGATGCCGGCGGCAAGCGAGGCTTGCGTGCCGAAGATCACGCGCGACAGCACGTCCCGACCGAGATCGTCGGTGCCGAACCAATGTGCCGCACCGGGTGCCGCGCGAATCGCCATCCAGTCCGGCGAGTTTGGATCGTACGGCGCAATCCACGAGGCAAACACCGCCAGCACGACGAAGAACAGGATGATCGTGGCCCCGATGACGGCGGATGGTTCGCGCAACAGGCGACGAATTTCCGAAGGAGCGGCGGCGCGTGCCTGACTTGCGACCGGCACCGTCTCAATCGAGCTCATGACCTGAGCCTCGGATTGAGCAGCACATAGGCCACGTCGGCAATCAGGCTCATCAGGAGGAATACGGCTGCTGTGCAGAGCACGACCGCCTGAACCACGGCATAATCGCGGCTGAACACGCCGTCGACGACCATCTTGCCGAAACCCGGGATGGAAAAGACCTGCTCCGTCAACACCGCGCCGGCCAGCAGTTCGCCAAATTGCAGTGTGCCCAGCGTGACCACGGGAATCAGCGCGTTCGGCAACGCGTGACGCATCACGATGGTGCTTTCGCGGACGCCCTTCGCGCGGGCGGTGCGCACGTAGTCCTGCTTCATCGCCTCGATCATCGCGCCGCGGACATGGCGCATCATGATCGCAGCGGTGCCCGTGCCGAGCACCAAAGCGGGCATCAGCATCGAAAGCAGGTTGCCTCCCACGCTCTCGGACGGCGGAACGAAACCTCCGGCCGGAAGCCAGCCGAGATTCACCGAGAACAGAAGGATCAGCATGATCCCCAGCCAGAAATGCGGGATCGACAGTCCGGCAAGCCCGAACAGACTGGCGCCGTAGTCGAAGGGCGTCCCGCGCCCCAGCGCCGCGAAGATCCCGATCGGCAACCCGACGAGCAGCGCGACCAGCATCGACAGGGTCGCGAGCTCAGCGGTCACCGGCAATTTTTCCGCCAGCATGGTGCCGATCGGTAATCGGGTGCGTACCGACGTGCCGAAGTCACCGTGCACCAGGGCTTTCAGCCAGACGGCGTATTGCACCGGGATCGGATCATTGAAGCGATACTTCTGCCGAAGATATTCAACGACTTCGGGATTACGCTCTTCTCCGGCGAGCGCCAGCGCAGGATCGCCGGGCAGCAGTTTCTGCAGACCGAACACCATCATCGACACCAGCAACAGGGTCGGCAGCAGGACGGCAAGCCGGCGCAGAAGCAAGCTCTTCATCGGGGCAGACTGGTCCTCACCAGGACGAGCGCATCGGCGGGCGCGAGGCGTTGCACATCAATTCACAGGCCTGACACCGACCAGGCGCAACAGACCGTCCGGCACCATGACGATGCCGCCGACCGATTTGCGGGCCGCAAAGAACCAGTTCGGGTGATGGAGGGGAATCGACGAGAGCGCCGTCAGGTAAATGTCCGTCGCTTTGGCGTAGAGTGCCTTGCGCTTGGCTTCGTCAGCCTCGCCCCGGGCCTGGTTCAGGATCGCATCGAGATCCTTGTTGCAGTACTTGTTGACGTTCTGGGAGCCCGCGCAACTGAAAAAGGCGACCAGCGTCGGGTCCGGGTCAGCGCGGCCGCTCCAGTTGCCGATATAGGCTTCGAAATTGCCGTTCATGTAGCGCTCGATGGCCGTGGTCGTTTCCATGGGCAGCAGCTTGACGTCGAAACCGGCCTCGCCCGCCATCGACTGTATGATCTGTGCGACCCGGGAATCGCCGGCCGTATTCTCGTACTGGATCTCGACCGGCACGCGAGTCATTCCGGCGGCGGCAATCATTGCCTTGGCCTTGGCAACATCGCGAGCCGGCGCCTTGCGCGCGCTATCGTAGAACGGAGATGACGGCGGGATCATCTGGTTATCCGCCAGGAACTCGCCGTTGAAGGCAACGCGGTTGATGACATTGCGATCGATCGCCAGCTCAAAGGCCTGACGCAGCGTCGAGTTCTTGCCGAGTGGCGTATCGGCCTTCGCGCCCGCGCCGACATTGAACATCAGATGCGAGACGGCAAGTCCCTGGCCGGAATGCAGGGCGAGGTTGGGATCGTCGCGTACGGTCTTGAGATCGGTCGGCGCGATACGCTCCGCGAGATCGAGATCGCCCGCCCGGACACGCGACAACCGCACGGTCGAGTCGGGAACGTAGTAGTAGACGACCTCGTCATAGCCGACCCGTGCAGCGTTCCAGTAGCCGGGATATTTCTTGACGCGAATGAGGTCGCGCGACTTGCGCTCGGCAAATTGATACGGACCGGCACAGACCGGCGCGGCCGCAAATTCCCCGGCTTTCTCCGTGGCGGCCTTGGGCGAGACCATCATGCCGGCACGATCGCTGAGATTGGCAAGCAGCGGCACGAACGGCTCCGACAGGTTGAACTTCACCTTGTCCGCGGCAAGCGCTTCGACGCTCGCGACCGGCGCCAGCTCGGCCTTGCGCTTGGAATCCGGCATGGACTTCATGCGCTCGATATTGAACTTGACTGCCGCTGCATCGAACGCGGTGCCATCGTGGAACGTGACGTTCTGGCGTAGCGTAAAGGTGATCGACTTGCCGTCCGCGGACCACTCCCATGCCTCTGCCAGCTGCGGCACGATCTTGAGGTCGGGGGAGATATCGACGAGCTTGTCACACAGCGCCGCAAACACGAAGCGGCCGGAGTATGTGCCGCTGAGTGCCGGGTCGAGCGCATCGGGATCGTCCTGAATGCCGACCCGCAATGTCGCGGCACTCGCCGAGACCAGGCCCGATGCGATCATCAGAATTGCCGCCCACGCCGTGCCCGTCCGCTTCATACGGAATTCCTTTCGTCGCACGCCTATCCCAAGGCTTCCAAGGCTCTGCTGTTGGAGGTCAAGACAAGCACGACTGAACCTATTTGTAAATGTCTCGAACAAATCATGGAACTAAATTACAATACATCGCTTTCGAGAGCGCAAAATCCTCGTGCCTCACCCCTTGACGACAGATCAAGCGAAGTATTAGTTCGGTATATTGACTAATTGGATTGAGGCCCATGCCAGACGCCCCCTCATCGCCCGTTGCGCGACAGCAATCCGTGCGCCTTGTGGTAGAGCGCCTGCTGCGCGATCGCTCGGTATCGCGCGCCGAAATCGCCCGCAGCACGGGCCTGTCCAAGCAGACCATCTCCGAAGTGATGCGTGATCTCGAGCGCGACGGCTGGGTCCATGAGGACGGTCAAATCCAGGGCAGCGTGGGGAGAAGCGCCGTCACCTATGCGCTCCGGCCGGATGCCGCCTTCGTGTTGGGTATCGACCTTGGCGGCACGAAACTGCACGTCGCACTTGCCGATCTGCACGGTGAGATCGTCGCCGAGAGCATCGAACCGACATCCTGCGACGGCGGCGCTGCCGTGGTCGCACAGATCGATCGCATGAAGGATGCCCTGCTTCAGCGTGCGTCCGTATCGGCGCAACGCTTGCGCGGCGGCGTGATGGGAAGTCCGGGGATGGTCGACCCAGCGTCGGGCAGCATCGTCATCGCGCCCAATATCCCCGGACTGGATAGCCTGGACGTGAGGGCCGCGCTGCGCGAACGGCTCGGAATCGACGTCGCTATCGAAAATGACGTCAATCTCGCCGCAATCGGGGAGCACTGGCGCGGCAACAGCCGCAAGGCGCGCAGTTTCGCCTTCATCGCAGTCGGCACCGGCATTGGCATGGGCATCTTTTCGAACGGCTATCTCGTGCGCGGCGCACGCGGGGCGGCCGGCGAGATAGCCTACCTGCCGCTTGGGGGCGATCCCTACGATGCGCGCGGTCTTCGGTTCGGCACCCTGGAAACCGCGATCGGCAGCGCCGGCATTGTCGAACGCTATATCGCGCTCGGCGGCGCGCCCGGCAGTACCGTGCGCGATGTCTTCGATCGGCTCGCGGTCGAGGAGGCGGCGCGAGTGACGATCGACGAGATCGGCCGGATCCTCACGACCGCGATCCTGGCCGTGCACAGCATCCTCGATTCGGAAATCATCATCATGGGCGGCAGCATCGGCGCGCGGCCCGAGTTGAAGGTCCGGATCGATGAACATCTGGCACGCTGCATGCGCGAGCCTGTTCGTATCGAGCTCAGCGCGCTCGGCAATCGCGCCACGCTGATCGGCGCGATCGGAAGCGCGATCGACCTCGTGCATCGCTCGTTGTTTGGCATCGGCAAGGATGCGGGCCCGCTGGCTCTTCCTTTCACGGCAGCAGATGTCGCGGCATGAAGGAGCAGGCGCCGAGAATCGAAGTTGTCGGCAATGCCGCCGCCGTCGCGGAACGCGCAGCCGCGCTCGTCATCGCGCGGCTACACGATCGGCGGCCGGTTACCCTCGGTCTTGCGACCGGAGCGACAATGGCGCCGCTCTATGCCCGCCTTGTCGCCGCGACCCGCGCCGGCCTCATCTCATTCCGAACGGTGTCGAGTTTCAACCTCGATGAATATGTGGGCGTCGCACCCCAATCGCCCGGAAGCTTCCATGCCTATATGCAGCAGCACTTGTTCAGGCATGTGGATATGGAAGCCGGTCGGGCAAAGATCCCCGATGGCACGGCCGACGACGTCGCCGCCGAGGCCGCGCGCTATGAGGCGCAGATTGCGGCTGCCGGGGGCATCGACCTCCTGCTCCTCGGCATCGGCGCCAATGGCCATATCGGCTTCAATGAGCCAGGTTCGGATTTCGCCTCACGTACCCGCGAGGTCAGACTCGACGAGGCAACCCGCATCGCGAATGCCATCAATTTTCCCGATCCGGCGTCGGTTCCCGAACGTGCGATCACAATGGGCATAGCAACAATCCTGGAGGCTCGGAGCATCCTCCTGATCGCCAAGGGACCGGAGAAAGCAGCCGCACTCGCGGCCGCGATCGAGGGTCCGATCACAACAGCTTGTCCTGCCTCGGCACTCCGCCTGCATGGCAACGTCGATATCCTTTGCGATGAACCGGCTGCCGCAGCCCTCGCCACGCGGCCCCACAACAACAATCGGAGAAGGGCATGAGCTGGGGACAGCGCGATTTCATGGTGCCGGGGCGCTCGCTGGCGGTGGGCGATCGGGGCATGGCCGCGACCTCTCATCCGGCTGTCACGCTCGCTGCGGTCGAGATCCTGCGCAGTGGCGGCAATGCGGTCGATGCCGCCATTGCCGCGATCGCCCTCCAGGGTGTCATTGATCCGCATATGACCGGCATCGGCGGCGACTGTTTTGCGATCTATGCTCCCGCCTCCGGCAAGCCCGTCGCTGTCAACGGCTCGGGCCGAGCGCCGGCGAAGGCCGAGCTCGGCTGGTTTCGGCAACGCGGGCTGGCGTCGATCCCGGACGATTCACCCCATGCAGTGACAGTTCCGGGTGCGGTCGATGCCTGGTGCCGCCTCTCTGGCGACTATGGTTCAAAAGGCCTGGACGAGGTTCTGGCGCCGGCGATCCGCGCGGCCGAGACCGGCTTTGTGGTGACGCCCCGCGCCGCACTGGATTGGGCACGCTACGCCGATCGCATCGAACGACATCAGACTGGCGTACCGGTCTATCTGCCCGGTGGCGCTGCGCCCGCCGTCGGCAGCAAGCTCAATCATCCCGCACTCGGCGCGACGCTGCGCCGGATTGCACGCGAGGGACGCGCCACGTTTTACGAAGGTGCCGTCGCCGAAGAAATCGTCGCGACATTGAAGGCGCTGGGCGGAGTGATGCAGCTTGAAGATCTCGCAAGTGCCCGATCGGAGTACGTTGAGCCGATCAGCGCCGACTACCGCGATCATCAAATCCTGCAATGCCCGCCTAACGGACAGGGCGTCGCGGCGCTGCTGATCGCCCGCATCCTTGCCGGCTTCGACATGGCCAGTCCGGCGCTCGGCGAGGCGGATCGCATTCACCTCCTAGCCGAGGCAACCAAGGCGGCCTACCGGCAGCGCGACGCGCTGGTCGCCGATCCGGAATTCCGTCCGCTCGATGTCGATTCGCTACTCTCAGAGGCGTCAGTTGCGGCATTGCGCTCCGCCGTCGACCTGAAGCGTGCCAGCGCATCAGCGGATTTTGACATGCCTGTTCATCGTGACACGGCCTACGTTGCGGTCGCCGACCGCGACGGCAACATGGTATCCTTCATCAATTCGCTTTTCTTCGCGTTCGGCAGCGGCATCTACGCTCCTCGCGCTGGCGTGCTATTGCAGAACCGGGGTTCGGGATTCTCCCTTCTCGAAGGACATCCCAATGCGATTGCGCCGCGAAAACGTCCCTTTCACACCATCATTCCGGGTCTGCTGGCGAAGCATGGCAAGCCGATCATGGCCTTTGGCGTGATGGGTGGACAATACCAGGCGGCGGGACATATGCAGATCCTGAGCGGCGTGCTCGATCGTGGGCTCGACATTCAGCAGTCCTCGGATGCGCCGCGCAGCTTTGCGTTTGATGGCACACTGAGTCTCGAACCCACGATTCCCGGCTCCGTCGCCGACGAATTGATTGCGCGCGGTCATCGCGTGATCTGGGCGGACGAACCGCTCGGAGGTTGTCAGGCCGTGCACGTCGATCATTCCAGGGGCGTCATTCTCGGCGCGTCGGACCATCGCAAGGACGGCATTGCACTGGCGGCGTGACCAGGATGAGAAAGACGTGATGTCGGATCGGACAGCATGAGCGAGACAATAGAGGCGATCCTGTCGATCGAGCGGCTGACGCTGGCGCTGCCCGCCGGCGGGGATCGTGCCTCTGCCGTCGAGGACGTTTCGCTTGCTCTGCATCCGCGACAAATCCTCTGCGTCGTCGGGGAATCCGGCTCCGGTAAATCGGTCTGCGCCTCTGCTGTCATGGGCCTGCTGCCCAGGGCCATTCGCCCGGTTGCAGGGGCCATACACTTTGAGGGGCGCGATTTGCTGAACCTCCCCGCAGCAGAATGGCGGACGTTGCGCGGGCGACGCATCGCGATGATCTTCCAGGAACCGATGACAGCGCTCAATCCTGTGATCAGGATCGGCGACCAGATCATGGAAGCGTTCGAGGCGCACGGACAATTCACGCCAACTGAGCGGCAAACCCACTTGCGCGCCCTCCTCGAAGAGGTCGGCATGCGCGACCTCGAGCGGATCATCCACAGCTACCCGCATCAATTGTCGGGTGGCCAGCGTCAGCGTGCCATGATCGCAATGGCCCTTGCGCTCGAACCATCGATCTTGGTCGCGGACGAACCAACCACGGCACTCGACGTCACGACACAGGCACAGATCCTTCGGTTGATCCGGGACATTCAGCAGCGGCGCGGCATGGCGGTGCTGTTCATCACCCATGATTTCGGCGTCGTCGCCGACATCGCGGACCGCGTCGCGGTCATGGAGAAGGGGCGCGTCGTCGAACAGGGGTCCGTGGAGGACGTGCTCGAACGCCCGCAGCATCCCTATACGCGTCGGCTGCTCGCCGCGGTGCCCGGCGGGACCCCGCCGGTCCGGGTCCGGGTCGAGGACGAACCGATCGCCTGCGCCGCGACCGGACTTGCGAAGATCTATCGTGGCAGCGACTGGTTCAGCTCGCAGACCGAGGTCGCAGCCGTAAAGAATGTGACCTTCGAAATCCGGCGCGGCGAGACGCTCGGCCTCGTTGGAGAGTCCGGCTCGGGCAAGAGCACGATCGGTCGGCTGGTGATGCGTCTCACCGACGCCGATGCCGGTGTGGTCCGTATCGGCGAACTGGATTTCTCCGAGGCTCGCGGTGCCGGCCTGCGGGCCGCCCGCAAGCACGTCCAAATGGTGTTCCAGGATCCCTTCGCCTCGCTCAATCCGCGTCGCCGCGTCGGGCGAATTATCGCCGACGGACCGATCGCGCACGGCGTCCCGCCGGCGCAGGCCTTCGCACGTGCCGAGGAACTGCTGGCACTCGTGGGACTCGACCCGAGCGCCGCGCGACGCTTTCCGCATGAATTCTCCGGAGGGCAACGCCAGCGGATCGGAATTGCGCGCGCGCTGGCGCTCGACCCAGAGGTGCTGGTGGCCGACGAACCGGTGTCGGCACTCGACGTCTCTGTCCAGGCGCAGGTGCTCACCTTGCTCGAGACGTTGAAGGCGCGGCTGCGGCTGGCGGTGCTGTTCATCACCCACGATCTCAACGTCGCGGCCCAGGTCTGCGACAGGATCGCAGTGATGCGCCTCGGAGAAATCGTCGAGATCAGGCCGACGGCAGATCTACTGACACGGCCGGAGCATCCCTACACGCAGGCACTGCTGGCCGCGATCCCGGGCAGGCAACGCAGGACGCCCACGTCGGTCTGAACCACCACATTTTCATTGAAGGAGGTCTCTGACATGCAGAAGCTCACGGAACTTCCAATGCTGCGCATCGGCCTTGTCGGCAGCGGCTTCATCGCCGCGTTCCATCTGCAGTCCATGCTCGGCGTGCGCAACGTCAGCGTCGGCGGCGTCTACAGCCGTTCCGCCGAGCGACGGACGCGCATCGCCGACAAGGCGCGCAATCTTGGCCTTGGGCCGGCGCATGTGTTTGACAGCATCGAGGCGATGGCAATGTCCGGCGAGGTCGACGCGCTTTGGCTGTTGACGCCGAACGACAGCCGTCTCGACATCATGCGCGAGATCCACCGCGTGACCAAGGCCGGGGCTCCCCTGCGCGCCATCGCCTGCGAAAAGCCACTCGCCCGCACGCTTGCCGAAGCACGGGAGATGCGCAGGCTCGTCGAAGATGCAGGCCTGCTTCACGGTTATCTGGAGAACCAGCTTTTCTCGACCGCGGTGATGCGCGGCAAGGACATCATCTGGCGGCGAGCCGTACCCGGAAGTGGACGCCCCTATCTCGCGCGTGCCGCCGAGGAGCATTCAGGACCGCACGAGCCATGGTTCTGGCAAGGCGACAAGCAAGGAGGGGGCGTGCTCTCCGACATGATGTGCCATTCAGTCGAGGTCGCACGCTTCATGCTGACCGCGCCAGGCGCAAAGCGCGACTCCCTACGGCTGGTCAGTGCCAGCGCCACGACGGCCAATCTCAAATGGACGCGCCCCCACTACGCTGCCGACCTCAAGAGGCGAATGGGGGTCGATTTCACCAAACGTCCGGTCGAAGATTTCGCGCGCGGGATACTTTCGATGGAAGATACCGACGGGAATCAATTGATGATCGAGGCGACAACCTCATGGGCGTATGTCGGCGCGGGCTTGCGCATCCAGCTTGAACTGCTTGGTCCCGAATATTCGATGGAGTTCTCCTCGCTCTCGACTGGCCTCAAGGTCTTCCTCTCCCGCGCGATCAGCGGATCAGAGGGCGAGGATCTCGTCGAGAAGCAGAATTCCGAGCAAGGTCTGATGCCGGTAGTCGAGGACGAAGCCGGCATCTACGGCTACACCGACGAGAACCGCCATATGGTGGAGGCATTCAGGCGGGGCATGAGTCCGGCAGAAACCTTCGATGACGGGGTCGGCGTCATGGAAATGCTTATGGGGCTCTATCGCTCCGCGGAGCTTGGCCGGACCATCCATTTCCCGGATCCCGAACTCGAGCACTATGTCCCTCTCGTGGCGCGCTGACGGCGTGCCCTGTCCTGCAGGCTGACGAGTCGAGATCACCGACAAGAAGCTCGGCTTCAACATCGCGTCTTCCCGAGGATGGCGCGCTGCTATTTCGCCAAGCGGAACTTCCCGCCCTCGACCTTGATCAAAAAGGCTGAGCGTTCATCATAGCCGTTGTGGTCGGTCTTGCTCATGTTCGACAGCCCGTTGTTGAGATAGATGTTCTCCCCGCGCTCGAGTTCGTCCCGCAGAGCTGCACGAAACTCGGGCGTACCCGGCTTCGTCGTCTTCAGCGCGTTCGGAGCAGCTTTCCCGATCAGCGCGACGACATCCCAGAGGTGAGCCGCGAACATATTGGGCTTCTGACCGTTCACCGCCTCATAGGCCGTCACGAACTGCTCCGTCGCGTGACGGAACGGGTCTCCCGCCGGAAGATCGGCCGCAACGGTAAAGGCCTCGCCGGCGAAAATAGCGCCTTCGACGGTCGCGCCTCCGAGCTTGATGAACTCCTCGCTGGCTACGCCATGCGTCTGGAAGATCTTTCCGGTGTATCCGCGCTCACGGAGCGCCTGCTGCGGCAGGACCGCCGGTGTGCCAGCAGAAGCAATGAAGACGGCGTCAGGATTCGTCGACATCACCTTCAACGCCTGGCCGGTGACGCTGGTATCCGCACGCGCGTAGACTTCATGTGTCGTCACCGTCAGGCCCAAGGTCGGCGCAAGGCGGCTCACCTCCTTATAGTAACCTTCGCCATACCCATCCGAAACACCGATAAAGCCAAGCGTCTTCGCGCCGGATTTCGCGATGTATTTGAGAATGGCGCTCGCCATCAGGTCATCGTTGGGGACGACCTTGAAGGCCCAGGCCCGCTTGTCGTCCAGCGGCTGAACGATGGCGGTGGCGGCCGCAAGCGATAGCAGCGGCGTCTTCGACTCCAGCGCGACGTCGAGCATCGGCATGGTCACCGGCGTCAGAGAAGACCCGACCAGCACGTCGACCTTGTCCTGGATCACGAGCCGGCGCGCGTTCTGGATCCCTTTGGTGGAATCAGACTCGTCGTCCAGGATGATGTAGGTCGCCTTCTCTCCGCCGATCTCTTTTGGCAGAGCTGCGACAGTCTTGAGCTGGGGTTGCCCCAACGCAGATCCCGGGCCAGTGGCCGAAATCACAATTCCGACTTTGATTTCCGCGTGCGCCGCGCATCCATAAAGTACGCAGGCCACAACAAGACAAACGCGCGTGAAACCGATCGTCATACAGCTCCTCCCTGTCCGCCCCAGTGCTTCGGCTGGTTGCATCGGACCCCGCGGGGCAGCATCAACGCCCCGGAGGAGATCGTCCGATATTCTGGCCCTGTCCCGGGGTTACGAGCAACCAGACGAGCGACCCTAAGCGGATTGCAGGGCCGTGTCTGTCCCTATGCCTAGGGACAAGGACCCGCGTCTCAAGCCAGGCGCCGGCCCAAGCCGCAGGAGTACGGTTCGTTGCGTATGTTTTGCTTCGGACTATTGGCCTAACAGCTTCCTGATACCTGTCAAACCGGCACGCAGGAACGGATCTGAGTGGATGTAGAAATATTTGACGCCGCGCTCAAGCCGCTCGGCGCGATGCGAGCGCGGCGCGCCTCGATCAGGCAGAATGGGCACGCGACCTTACCAATGGTCCATGCCTGCGGCCGCCGGATGCGGTCATGCTATCGGCCCGATCGTGCGATCGGGCTACTCAGCCGAGGCGATCATCGATGTAGCGCCTGAGTGCGGACGCGGCATTCAGCATGTGCGCACGCATTCGGCGCGCGGCAGTCTCTCCGTCACCTTCCGCGATCGCCTGCATGATGGCGTCATGCTCGTCGCGGGACTTGCGAATGCGATCGCCCTGCCGCAATTGGGTGCGGCGGAAGGCGCTGAGCCGCGAACGCACGTCCTGCGCCTGCTCGGCGAGAAACGAGTTGTGCGTTGCGCGATAGATGCATTCGTGGAATTCGCGGTTGAACGTGTCATAGGCATCGACATCGTTGGCCTCGACCATCTTCAACGAGGCGTCATGGAGTTCGATCAGATGGCTCCGCTCGAGCGGGGTCATGCGGTAGGTCGCGAGCCTGACGCACATGGCTTCCACCTCGGCGCTGGTCTCGAACATGTCCATGATGCGCTCCGGCGTCATCCGCGCAACGACGAGGCCGCGGCGGCCGCGCACCTCGACGAGGCCGCTGACCACGAGTTGGCGAAGCGCCTCCCGCACCGGCGTGCGGGAAGCTCCAAAACGATCGGCAAGCTGCTGCTCTTCCAGGGCCGAACCGGCGACGAGCGCACCTGAGGCAATCTCGTCCGTGAGCGCATTCCGGATGCGATCGGAGAGCAGCCCGCCATCGTCCTCCGCGTCGACTGCGACCTTCAATACTTCTGCCATTCAGCCTCCCGTGATCGCGCGCACCGCGAAGTAAAGGATCGAGGGCGCGACCAGGCATCCGAGCCCGGTGTGGAATGTCGCCGTCAGCGCACCATAGGGCACCAGACGCCGGTCCGTCGCCGCCAACCCTCCAGACACGCCGCTGACCGTTCCCATCAAGCCGCCGAACACCATCGCGCTACGCGGATTGTTCAGGCCGATCATCTTCGCCACAAAGGGCGTGCCGATCATGACGATCACTGCCTTGAATACACCGGTCGCGATCGAGAGCGCAATAACCGGTGAGGATGCGCCGATCGCCGCACCCGTGACCGGGCCCACGATGTAGGTGACCGCACCGGCGCCGATCGTCGTCAGCGATTCCGCGTCAGTGTAGCCAAACGCCGCGGCGACGAACACGCCGAGAATGAACGGCACCACCGTTCCCAGTCCGAGTGCGACCGCACCGATCACCCCGGCCTTGCGCGCGTGGACGACATCGACCTCGAAGGCGGTTGCGACGATGGCGAAATCGCGCAGCATCGCTCCACCCATCAGGCCGATCCCGGCTAGGGCCGGCAGGTCGGCCACGCCCTTCTCGCCGCCGGTGGAGATGCCTCCCCAAAAGGCTAGCGCAAGGCCCAGCATGATCGCGATCGCCGAGGCGTGAATGCGCCCGAAGGTGAGATATTTCGAGATCGCTCCGGAGATCCACATCAGGATTCCGACGACCGCGAACGCAGTGATCAGCGCATTGGCGGCGAGAATGTGAGACATCATGATCATCCGATCCTTCCGGACTTGAAGTGGGGCACAGGTGCAGCGAGCGCCTCGGCCTCTCGCGCCTCGATCTCGTCCATGGTCTCGACACGACCGCTGAACCGGCCGATCAGGGCCACCATCGCGAAACACACCGCGACCGCGCCGATCCCCGCAATGACGACGATCGGACCGCCTTTTGCCGCGGCGACCACGTTCTGCTGCGCGGCCATGGCGACCACGATCGGAATGTAGAAGCTGCCCCAGAACTCGACGCCGGTCTTGAGCCCGTGGCTGAGTATGCCGTGCCGCACCAGCCAGAGCCGGGCCGCGATCAAGAACATCATGGCGATGCCCACGCCGCCGACATTGGCCTTCACGCCGAGGGCGACGCCGAGCAGGTCCCCCAGCAGGCCCCCTAAGAGGGTGCAGATCGCGAGCAGCGCTACGCCGGAAATGGTCACGGGCGCCTCCCCTCGGCGAGCAGGGCACGATCCCCAGGACTTGGACTATCTGCATGCATTCGCATCGTAAATTCCCTCCTGTGTATGCGAATATCCATCGCTTATGGGTTTATGCATGCACTAATTGACATTTGAGAGCAATACGCATACATTTAGGCAATCGAAAGCCAACCCCGCATGCCAAGGAGCCGAAATGAGCGATTGGGGTATGCAAAAGGCCGCCCTGGCGGAGCGCCTGGCGGCCGGCGGCCAGCACGCGAAGGGCAAGATGGTGCCCATTGCGAACCTGCCTGCATTCCTGAGGGCGGTGATCTGGTCAGGGGACCGGGTTTGCCTGGAGGGCGATAATCAGAAGCAGGCCGACATCCTCGCCTCGGCGCTCGCGAACCTCGACCCCCAGGATGTCCATGACCTGCACATGGTGCAGTCGGGGGTGGTCCTGCCCGCCCATCTCGACATCTTCGACAAGGGAATCGCGCGACGGCTCGACTTCTCCTATTCGGGGCCGCAAGCGGCCCGCATCGCGCGCATGCTGTTCGGCCGCAAGATCGAGCTCGGGGCCGTGCACACATACCTCGAGCTGTTCGCCCGGTATTTCATCGATCTCACGCCGAATGTCGCACTCATCGCGGCGGTGAGCGCCGACAAGGACGGCAATCTCTATACGGGGCCGAACACCGAAGACACGCCGACGGTGGTCGAGGCGACGAGCTATAAGAACGGTCTCGTCGTGGCGCAGGTCACCGAAATCGTCGACAAGGTGCCGCGCGTCGATATTCCCGGCGACCTCGTGCATTTCGTGGTCGAGGCCGGCCGCCCCTTCTATGTCGAGCCGCTCTTCACCCGCGACCCGGCCGCGATCACCGAGACCCAGATCCTGACCGCAATGCTCGCGATCAAGGGCATCTACGCGCCCTACGGCGTGCGCCGGCTCAACCATGGCATCGGCTTCAACACCGCCGCGATCGAGCTGCTGCTGCCGACTTATGGCGAGAGGCTCGGCCTCAAGGGCAAGATCTGCACCCATTTCGCGCTCAACCCGCATCCCACGATCATTCCGGCGATCGAATCCGGCTGGGTCGACCAGATCCACTGTTTCGGCTCGGAAGTCGGCATGGAGGATTACGTCGCGGCGCGTTCCGACGTCTTCTTCACCGGGCCCGACGGCTCGCTGCGATCGAACCGCGCCTTCTGCCAGACGGCGGGCCTCTATGCCTGCGACATGTTCATCGGATCGACGCTCCAGATCGACCTCGAGGGCCACAGCTCGACGGTGACGACCAGCCGCATCGCCGGCTTCGGCGGTGCGCCCAACATGGGCTCCGATCCGCGCGGCCGGCGCCACCCGAGCGAACCCTGGCTCAAGGCCGGCGCCGAAGCCGATCCCGATTCCAACGCGGCGCTGCGCCGCGGCCGCAAGCTGGTGGTGCAGATCGGCGAGACCTTCGGCGATCGCAATGCGCCGCTGTTCGTCGAGCGGCTCGATGCGCTCGATCTGGCGCGCGAGCTCAAGCTCGATCTCGCGCCGGTGATGGTTTACTCGGACGACGTCACCCACATCGTCACCGAGGAAGGCATCGCCAACCTCTTGATGTGCCGCAGCAAGGACGAGCGCGAGCAGGCGATCCGCGGCGTTGCCGGCTACACCGATATCGGACGCGCGCGTGATGCGAAGCTGGTCGAACAGCTCAGGCAGCGCGGCGTGATCCAGCGCCCCGAGGATCTCGGCATCGATCCGCTCGACGCCGACCGGCGCCTGCTGGCGGCCCGCTCGATCAAGGACCTCATGCTGGCCTCCGGCGGTCTCTACCGCCCGCCCAGCCGCTTCCGCAATTGGTGAGGAGTTTTGCATGGAAAAGCTCAGCTTCAGACTGACTGCCCCGAGATGCGCCGGCGGCACTCGCACCCAGGCGATCGTCGGCGTCGTCGCCTCCGGCAATCTCGAAGTCCTGCTGGAACGCGTCTCGCCGGCAGATGTCTGCACCATCGACATCGCAACGGCTGCTCATGGCTTCGGCATGGTCTGGGACGCCGTGGTCCGCGACTTCGTCGCCCGCCGCTCCGCCGGGGGCTTGCGCATTTCCATCAATGACGGCGGAGCCAGGCCCGACACAGTGGCGCTGCGCCTTGCGCAAGGCGTCCGCAAGATCGAGGAGCCGGAACGTTGACAGCCGTCACAGCCGACGCCAATTTGCTGAGCTGGTACGAGGCCAGCGCCCGCCAGCGCATCGACGCGCTCGTCGACGCCGGCAGCTTTACCGAACTCAACGGCCCCGAGCTGCGCGAGATGAGCCCGCATCTGGCGATCTTCGACCTGCCGGAACAGTTCGACGACGGCATCGTCGTCGGCCGCGGCCGTCTGGACGGCGCGCCCGTGCTCGTCGCGGCGCAGGAGGGACGCTTCATGGGCGGTGCCTTCGGCGAGATCCATGGCGCCAAGCTCACGGGCCTCTTGCGTGCCGCGCGTGCGCTTCATCAGGACGTACTGATCCTGTTCGACACCGGCGGCGTGCGGCTTCAGGAAGCCAATGCGGGCGAGCTCGCCATCGCCGAGATCATGCGCGCGATCATCGAGGCACGGCGCGCCGGCATCCACGTGGTCGGCCTGATCGGCGGCCGTGCCGGCTGTTATGGCGGCGGCAGCCTGATCGCCGGCACCTGTTCGCACCTGATCATCTCGGAACAAGGCCGGCTCAGTGTCAGCGGCCCCGAGGTGATCGAGACCAACAAGGGCATCGAGGAGTTCGACTCGCGCGATCGCGCGCTGGTGTGGCGCACCATGGGCGGCAAACACCGTTACCTCATCGGCGGCGCTGATGCGTTCGTCGACGACGAGGCGCAGGCGTTTCGTCAGGCGGCGGTCGACGCGCTCAAAGCCAACAGACGATGCGACGTGGCGGTGCTCGAAGCCGAGCAGACGCGCCTCGAGCGGCGATTGCAGCGTTTCGGCGAGGCCGAGGACGCCATCGAGATCTGGCAGACGCTCAGCATCGACCAGCCGACTCAGATTCCCGCACTTCCGACCGGCGCATTTCTTCGCGCGGCAGACAACAGGGAGAACGCCGATGACGCTCGATGAAATCCTGGCCAGTCTCTTTCCAAACGGCAGCAAGATCGCAACCACGGGCGCGATGATCGCGGGACAGGCGATCCTGCCCGGTGGAGGTCCCGTCCACGTGCTGGGCATCACGCAGGGTCAGCCGCTCGGTGTCGATGAGGCGATCGTGCTCGCAGGCCACGTGATCGAGATCGTCAAATCCGGCGATCGTGCGCCGATCCTGGTCCTGGTGGATTCGTCGAGCCAGCGCATGAGCAAGCGCGACGAGTTGCTTGGCCTCAGTGAGTATCTGTCGCATCTCGCCAAGACCCTGCTGCTGGCGGAAGCCGAGGGACACCGCACCGTCGGCCTGCTCTATGGTGGCAGCGCGGCCGGTGCGTTCATCGCCACCGCGCTCGCCACGGCTACGCTGGTGGCGCTGCCCGGAGCGCATCCCGCCGTGATGGATCTGCCGTCGATGGCGCGGGTCACCAAGCTGCCGATCGATGTGCTGAAGGCCAAGGCGGAAGCGACGCCGGTGTTCGCGCCTGGCCTCGACAACATGGTGCAGACCGGCGGCATTCACGCCGTCTGGGATGAAAATGCGCCTTTGGCGCCGCAGCTTGCGGCCGTGCTGCAACGGCCGCAGGGACAGGACGATCGCGCCCGGCTCGGCGCCGAGCGTGGCGGCCGGCGGAAGGCGGCCGAGATCGCCGATCGGGTTGTCACGCTCGCGGCAGCCGCGCATGAGGGGGCGCAACATGGCTGAAGCCCTCCAGCGCCATACGATGGTGACGGCCTCGGCCACCGGGTGGGCCGCCGCGATGAGCCGAAATCCCGCGCTCGCCAGCGAGCCGATTATCGAGGGCTGGGCGCGCACCGGCCGCCCGCTCGTGGTTCGCAGGCCGGCCTGCAACGACCCCGCAGGCATGATTCCGCTTGGCCTGCCGCTGCCGCCGAGCCACGGCAAGCGGCGTATCGCGGTCGCGCTCGCCCCCGGCGAACTCATCGCGCATGCTCCGCCGCCATTGCTGGCGGATACGGCAGCAGCCGCGCCGGCGTCGTGGCGCCAGACCATCGACCTGCTCGTCCGCCTTCTGCCTGAGACGCGCACGTACGGCAGTCTGGCCTGGCAGCATCTCACCGGCCTGCCCTATCTGTCCGATGGGTCGGACCTCGACCTGCTCTGGCCGCTGTCGTCGGCGAGGCACGCGATCACCCTGCCGTCCGACATCGCGCGGATCGGAGAGACGGCGCCGATGCGGCTCGACGGCGAGATCGTCTATCACGCCGGCGGCGTGCAATGGCGCGAGCTGACCGGCGCTGACGAGGACGAAGTCCTCGTCAAAGGCGCGGCCGGCGTTCATGTCACCACGCGTGCGGCGTTTCTCGCCGGTGGCGCGTCATGAATGTCGCGCTGAGATGGCAAGCGCCGCCGCAACGCGCGCTCCGCGCGGAGCAGCTCGGTCATCTCGCATCGCTGTGCCTGAAGCTCGAAGTCGAGACCTATCCGAAGCCGGGGCTCGTCAGCCACGTCGACAACGGCGCGCATCGCGATATGGACGCCGGGCTCCTGTGCCGAAGCGCCGACACGCTGGCTCCGTTCTTCCACGACCTCGCAGCCGCGGGCGCCGAGGGCGCCGGCATGGACCGGTTGCGCGCGATCGGGGTTGCGGCGGAGCGCGCGATGTTGGCGGCGACCTCAGGTGTGAACACGCATCGCGGCGCGATCTTCGGACTGGGTCTGCTCTGCGCCGCGGCCGGGTATCGCGGCGCTCTCGGTATCCGCAAGCCGCTCGGCGAATTGGTGTCGCAACGTTGGGGCGACGCCATCTACGCAGGCCCGATATCCCTGCGTAGCCACGGCGCCGTGGCGTCACGTCGCTACGGCGCCGGCGGCGCCAGGGCGGAAGCGGCTTGTGGCTTCCCCTCCGTCTATGACATCGCCCTTCCCGCGCTGCATGCGGCGCGGACGCTCGCGCCTCGGGATGAGGAGGCGGTTCGGGTTCAGACCTGCATGGCGCTGATCGCAGATGTTGCCGACACCAATCTGTTGCACAGGGGCGGAGTTGACGGATTGCGCTTCGCGCAGGCCAGCGCATCCGCATTCCTTGCCGCAGGCGGAATCGGTTGCCCAGGCTGGCGCAAGCACGCCGACGGCATTCACCAGGCGTTCGTCGCGCGCAATCTCAGTCCGGGCGGATCGGCAGATCTGCTCGCCATGGCTCTGTTTGTGGACGCTCTCTTCGTCGATCGGCTGGCCCCCTGATGCTTGCACTGCTCTGCGGCGGACAAGGCACCCTGTCGGACAATATCTTCGATCTCGTCGCCGATCGGCCTGCTGCGGAATCGGTCTTCGCCGCTGCGACCGCTTGTCTCGGCGAAGATCCGCGGAAGTTCATAAGGACGCGCCGCGCGGACGAGCTGTCCGCCAACCATGCCAGCCAGATCCTAACCGTCACATCGGCGCTCGCGATCCACGCCTGTATCGCGGACTTGCTGACTGAGGGCACCGCTGTCACGGGCTACAGCGTCGGCGAGATGGCGGCCTGGAGCGTTGCGGGAATATGGACCGCCGCCGAAGCGTTGCGACTGACCGATATCCGCGCCCGATTGATGGACGGCGTGGCGGGGCCGGATGGGCGGCTCGGCTATGTCCGCGGGCTCGAACGAGCCACGCTCGAACACCTGCTCGAGACGCACCGCTGCGAGATCGCAATCAGGAATCCCGGCCTTCTTGTCGTGGTTGGAGGCGCGGAGTGCGATGTCATCGCCCTCTGTCAGGAGGCGACGACACAGGGCGCCGCCCGCGCCGGTCTTCTCGCCGTCAAAATCGCCTCGCATACGACGCGTCTCGAACCGGCCTGCACGCCCTTGCAGCAAGCGCTTGCGACCAGCAGACGCGCTCCTGTCGCAGACCAACGAACCCTCCTCGCAGGGGATGGCGGCGAGCGCATCTTCTCCGTGACCGATGCGACAGCAAAGCTCGCATGCCAGATCGCGCGCCCGATCGACTGGGCGGCGACGCTGGAGGCTCTCGTAGAGCTCGGGGTCGATCAAGTCCTGGACCTCGGTCCAGGACACGCGCTTGCCGAGATGACGCAAGGCTTCCATCCATCGATCCGCTGCTACGCCGCCGACGGATTTCGCACGATCGATGGTCTGCGAAACTGGGTTGTTTCCGAATAGGCAGGGCGCCCGGCGGCTCGCGATTGAGCGAACGCATGAAATTTCTCGAGAGAACTCGCCCTCGACAAGAGAAGCCTCCAGATACTCACCGCGATCGGTGCTGAAAGCTGTGGTGTTGAGCGACGCCAGGCATTGCCCCATAAGTCCTGTTGGGCCCAAACCAGGGAGCCGCGCCGCCAGGGAGCTCGAGGCCCATTCTGCCTGCTGGCGTCAACTCGCCGCTGGCAAGCGAATAATAGCTGGGGCAGCAGCGCGGCCCACCGAATGGTTAGACTCGCGCTCAAGACGGAGACAAGCCCCAAAGCCATCAGCAGCATGCCAAGCCAGGTCCAAACCCGTCCGTCATCGCCCGCCTCTGCGGCGGAAAAGGCGAGCGGCGCCGCCGAGGCGGCAACCACGTCACTGGCGGCTGGCGCCGCCGCAAGGAGTGCCTCCACGTCGACCTGGCGCGGCGTGATCTCGTCGGCCGTGAGCCGGTCGCGTTTGGAAAGGGGGGCCGGCGACGCGCGGGTTGCGATCCCGGTGGCGAGGACGGGACTGGCATCAACCACCTGCGCGGGCACGGACGGGCTCGGCCGGGACGTATCCGCAGGTGCGGAGCGCGGCAGCTCCGCGCGCGCATCCACCACCGTCTTCCGCTTGCGCGCCGCGGTCTGGTTCTCTTCGGCCGCGGCGACACGATGTTTGGTGGCGCGTTGCTGAACCAGCTTCTTCGCCCTCTCAGTTCCTTCGGCGATCTGGAACCAGCATCTGCGCTGGCCTTCCACCCGATAGACCCAGTGCTGGCCATCGGCGGTCGACTTGCCGGGCCGCGTCAAGCACTCTGCTTCCGCGGAAGCGGGCGCAGGGGCTGTGGCGGGACCGGCATTGAAGAGTTCGGAAAGAGGCGTCGAAAACGCGGATGATGTCGAGAGACCTGCAATAAGCGTAAAAGCGGCGCAATAAACTCGCAAATGACCGGACATGGAAAACCCCGGTGTTGCGCCCCTGCCCGGACGGGAGCGTTGGCCGTGACCTAGGTCGCAATGCGACCTAAATCCGGCAACGCCGTGGATTCATTTTGGCCGCAGGCGATCTGGCCGTCAGCTCGATTGTCCATTTTCGCCATCCCCTCAAGGTCGCACTTTCAAGCATCGGCCCACGCAAAGTTGCAAAGGCTGTTTACCCGAACGGATGTAGCCGATGTTACTGGTGCCAGACGAAGCGCTATATCCGAACTGACGACTGGGCATTCGACCTTCCCGGGATGACAGTCTGTCGGGAGTGCAGAACCCGTCCGATCGCGCGGAGCGATTGCGATGAGGGAGGCTACGATGGATTTTTCGCGGATGTCGGATGCAATCCGGCTGCATCACGCCTCCCATCGCCACGATGGGTACGATGGTGACGACGAAGCGGGTCCGGCACCGAGCGCACCGTTCCTGACTGACGCGGTTGGCGGTGGCGCCCTGGTCCATGGTCCCCGCCCGTTTGCAGGTCTTGCAGATTCTGGAGCGCACCCCGCGAGCGCGAACACCCAGCACAATGACTCCGACCCGATTCAATCCAAACATCCCACGTCGGTGGGCGACACGGGCGGCCACGTCGGCAACCACGCTGCGGCGGGCCTGGATGCTTCGTCCACCACGCCCGCTTCCGGCGCATCACATCCCGGGATGGGCATTGCTGCGGTCGAGAGCGGAGCCAACACGGCCGGAAACGGCGGAGATGGCTACTTCTACGGAAGCATCATTCACGCGTCCCTGTTGATCTATCAACCGATCAACATCTCGGTGAGCTTGGGATACGGCTCGGTCGCCCTGGCCAACCAGTCCAACAATTTGAATGTCGATCAGTCCGCCTTTCAGATGGCCGGCGTCGGCGGCCATGGCGGCAATGACAACATTGCATCGGGAGGCAGCGTCAGTACGTCCCTAGGCGCCGGCCTGATCGCGAGCGGCGACAACGGCGCCGGAAACGGCGGCAGTGGCTATTTCTCGGGTGCGATCGTGGACGCTCCCGTGGTGATCTATCATCCGATCAATATTGCGGTGGCGGCCTCGGGCGGCACTGCGCATGCAAGTCAATCGAACACGGTGGATATCGATCAATCGGCCACTCAGATCGCGGGCGTCGGCGGAAGTGGCGGATATGGCAATTTGGCCGCCGGCGGCAGCGTCATGACGCTCGACCCCAGCTGGGGATCAAGCAACGGAGGCGGCGTCTTTGGCGTTCAAACGGGCGGAAGCCAGGCCGGCAATGGCGGTGACGGCGTGTTCTACGGTGAACTCGTCCATACCTCGTTTGTAGTGTACAACCCGATCAACATCGCAATCGCGGGCTATGGTTCCAGCACTTACGCGGTCCAGATAAATGATGTCTCCGTGGATCAATCCGCGGTTCAGATCGCTGGCATTGGCGGGCACGGCGGCAACGACAACGCCGCAGCGGGCGGCCATGCAAGCCTTCTTTCCCATAATCTGTGGGGCGGTTCCGATACGATCGCGACCGGCTCGAACAGCGCAGGCAATGGCGGCAACGGCTATTTTGCCGGCAGTCTGATCGACGTCAGCGTCGCGATCTATGCACCCATCAACATCGCAATCGCAGGTCCCCATTCGACGGCCGTAGCCGATCAGGTCAACAACGTGCACATCGACCAGAGTGCGGTCCAGATCGCCGGCGTTGGCGGGGACGGCGGCCACGGCAATCTCGCACTGGGTGGCGATGCCGCGCATCTCTTGTCGGATCTTCACCTGGTGGCATAGCGAAACGTCGCATCGCTCGCATAGCCGATCGCATCGCGGCACGCGCCGTCGCCACTCTTCGCATGCAAAGCCCGCGCAGAGGCGCGTCTCCTGACGAAATGTCGTACTTTCGTACGTAGGCCCACCAAACCGGATGGTGTCCGATTTGACATCTATCGCCATCGCGCGCGGGCGGACCAGACTTGCCGCGCGCGTCCGCCTGATCGGGATGGATGTTGCACGACAGCCAACAAACCGACGGAGGCCTCAAATGATGCCAAAGGCAATCAACATCTCGGATACGATCAAAGTCAAATCGATCGACACCGGTGGTCAAAGTGCCGGAAATGGCGGCGACGGTACTTTCAAGGGAGCCATCATCAGCAAGCCGACTGTCAACTACGATCCGACCAACAAGGCGGAAGGTGCCGACGTGCACGTGAACACCGGCGATCACGTCAAACAAACGGCGGATTGGGATGCCGGCGGCGCAAACGCCAAGGCCTCGTATTTTTCGAAGGCCCATGGCGGAGACGCCGAGTCGAACGGAAGCCAAAAATCCTACAGCGGCTACGATACCTCCAAGGTCTACGCCAATACGGATGCCACCCAGATCAACAAGGTCATGGTGGACCAGCACCAGGAAGTTGTGGCCGGCATCGGCGGCGATGGCGGAGACGGCAACTTCGCATGGGGTGGCGGAGTGACCTTCCATCTCGATACGCTCTAACCAGCCGCTCGTCCGACTGGCGGGACCGGCGGCCGCGGCCGCCGGTCCTGGATTTCACGCCAATGATCTACCGATGCCGTTGCCGGATTGCGTTGGCCATCGGTCAAGTGCGCCGGACCTCGATTTCAGGCGGTGACGATCATGCTGATGCCGCCCATTCGGTTGCCTATCCTGCCGCAGATCAGGACGCCACTGCACGCGGCCCTCCGGTCCTGCGCGGGACCGCTCGGTCTCGTATTCGCGTATAGCTGCAGCTACAACCTGCTCCTGTTTGCGCCCTCGATCTATCTTCTTCAGATCTACGACCGGGTGTTGTCGAGCCGGAGTGGCGACACCTTGCTCCTGCTCACGCTCATTGTCGCGATCACAGTGGTCGTCGGCGGCGTGTTCGATGCGTTGCGGCGCGCCGTCCTGGGACGCCTTGGCGCCTGGCTCGACGATCGCCTTCGTCCTTGCGTGCTTTCGGCCGGCCTCGAATCGGCGCTTCGCAGCGATTGGACGCAAGCGTCGGGCGCATATCGGGATCTCACCGTGCTGCGCCAGTTCGTCGAGTCCGGCGCATGTCCGATGCTGTTCGACGCGCTCTGGGCGCCCTTGTTCCTCCTTGTGCTCTTTCTGATCCATCCCCTGCTTGGCGTGGTGGGCGCCTGTTGCGTCGCCTTCCTGTTCGCGCTCACAGTTGCCGGTGAGCTGGTCACGGAAGACGTTCTGCTCAGATCCGGCGCCGCGCTGTCCAGAAGCTGCGGCCGCCTCCAGACTGCAGCGAGCAACATCCACATGATCCGCGCCATGGGAATGTTCGATAGCGCTGCGCGCATGATCCACCGTGACGCGCAGCACGCCCGCAGAGAGCACGATGTGGCACTCCGGCGAGGCGAGATCGTCTCGCTGGCCACCAAGCCGGTTCGCGCGCTGTCGCAGGTCTTGATCATGGGGGCTGCCGCATGGCTCGTCCTCGATCACGGGAAGAGTCCGGCCATCATCTTTGCTGCCACGCTGATGTTCGGCCGTGCGCTCGCGCCGGTCGAAAGTGCGGTCGCAGGCTGGAAATCACTCGTGACGGCCGTGAGCGCCTGTCAGCGGCTCGGCGCGCTTCTCGCCGCATTCCCCGTCACCCGGCAGCAGAACGCGGAGGTTTCTCCGCCGCAGGCGCGAAGCGGCCTCGTCGTCGACAATGTTGACGTGAGGCTTGCGGGGACCAACCGTCTTCTGCTGAACGGTGTCTCGCTCAGCCTCATGCCCGGAGAATGCCTTGGCATCATCGGTCCGTCCGGGTCAGGCAAGTCCTTGCTCGGCCAGGTGATCGCCGGGCTGTCGATGCCAACGCATGGCCGTATCCTCCTCGACAATACTGACGTCTCGCTGCTTCGCGAGGGCCGAAGCGGCGACCGCCTCGGATATCTCCCCCAGGACATCAACCTGCTCGGCGACACGATCAACGACATCATCGCACGCCTTGAAGATGCCGACCGACGGAAAGTCATCGAAGCGGCCAAGCTCGTCGGTATCCATGGGGCGATCATGGGCCTGCCGCTGGGGTACGACACGGTGGTTCAGAGCGAAGCAACCTTCTCGCGCGGGTATCGGCAGCGCCTCGGTCTCGCCCGCGCCTTTTTCGGCAGTCCACGCCTCGTCGTTCTCGACGAACCCAACGCCAGCCTCGACTACGGGGGCGAGCGAATGCTCCTGGATGCCATCGAGCACATGAAGCTCGCAGGCGTCATCCTTGTCGTCGTCACTCACCGGATGGGTCTCCTCGCCGCCACGGACAAGATTGCCATCATGGAGGGCGGCGCGGTCGCCGCGTTCGGCGACAGCGAGGACATCTTTGAACGGCACCTGAGCCGCCCCCAGGTTACTTCGCAGATTGCGCCATGATCTGGAACTCTCTCACCATATGGACGCATCCCGCCGTATCGAGACTTCCCATGATCTGGGACCAGCTCATGCGAGCGCCGGCGAGCCCCCTGCCCGCCCGGCGATCTGGCGTCGTGGTGACCGCAATCGACGATTTCGAGCCTCTGGAATTTCCATGGTGTTCGACGCCCACGCCGACCTCTCCGCGCGGAAGGCTTCGCGGTATCACCGTCGCGGGCAATCTGCTGGTGCTCTGCTTCATGCTAGGGCTTGGGACATGGGCGAGCCTCGCGCCTCTCGAGAGCGCCGCGATCGCCTCCGGCGTCGTGGAATCGGAATCGAGCCGCAAGACGATTCAGCATCTGGAAGGCGGCATCATCAGGAAGATCCTGGTTTCGGATGGCGATATCGTGCGCAGCGGCCAAACGCTGATCGAGCTGGACGACACCCGGGCCGGCTCGGAGATGCAAAGCCTCCAAGGCCAATTCTGGGATGCCGCTGCTCGTGCCGCACGGCTTCAAGCCGAGCAGCAGAGATTCGAGAGGATCGCAATCCCGGACGCGCTGGAACAGGACAGCAGGCAGAGCGAGGTGGCGGCCGCCGCGGTGTCGGCGCAGCAATTCATTTTTCAGGCACGCCTCCAGGTTCACGAGTCGCAGCTTGCGGTCATTCGCGAACGAAGGCGTCAAGTCGAGAAGGAGATCGAAGGTCTCAAGGCTCAGGAAACCGCCACCGGGCAACGGGTCGACATCGTTCGGGAGGAACTGGATATGGTCGCGACCCTCGTCAACAAGGGACTCGAACGGCGGCCGCGGCTGCTGAACCTGCAGCGGGAGCTGGCCGACGTTGAGGGCCGCCGCGGCGAGATCGCCGCGCAGATTGCCCGCGCCGGGCAGGTCATCAGCGAACAGCAGGCCACCTTGTTCAAGCTCGAGAGCGAGAGGCAGAACGAGATCGCACAGTCGCTTCGTGAAGCACAGAACCAGATATTCCAGCTCCGCGAGCGGTTGCTTGCGGCCAGGGATCAGCTATCGCGAACGGAGATCAAGGCGCCCGAGGACGGCGTGATAACCGATCTGCGGGTTCATACGGCCGGCGGCGTCATCGGAGCGGGCGCTCCGCTCATGGACCTGGTGCCCCGGCAAGACCGTCTCGTCGTGACCGCGCGCCTGAGGCCCGAGGACATCGATGTGGTTCATCCCGGCCTCAATGCCGAGGTTCAACTCGTACCGTACAATCAGCGTCGCGTGCCTCGCCTGAAGGGAACCGTCGTGCACGTATCCGCAGACCGGCTGCTCGACAAGCGTACCGACCAGCCATACTACGCGACCAGGATCCGGATCGACGACGGACAGATCGTCGCGAACGACATCCAGATCGTCCCCGGCATGCCGGTTCAGGTGTTCATCACGACGGGGCGCGGCACCGTGGCTCTCTACGCGCTCAGGCCCCTGCTCGACAGCTTCCGTGGTGCATTCAGAGAGGACTGAAGCGCGATGAGATTCGGGTGAATCGTCATCGCGCCTTTCCGGGTCCGGATCATGCATTAGGTCTCCGGCATGAGAGCCACGCCGGGGACGTGATCGCGACTCGGCGCGGGCAACCGGCCGCGCCAGCGGAGCACGGCCTCCGTGCGATTGTGAGCGGCACATTTCCTCATGATATGCTGAATGTGCATTTTGACCGTGCTTTCCGACAGGCCCAATTTGGCGGCGATCAGCTTGTTGGGCAGGCCGAGCTCCAGTTCCGCCAGAACCTGTAGCTCACGAGGCGTGAGATCGGTCACACTCCTGTCGATAGCCACTCTGGCTCCCTCGTTCATCAGATATGCGGGCGCGAGCCCGCGCGCATCCGGCGGCTCGAAATCCGGTATCCTGTTCATCCCGGCCACGGGCAACGGCCTGTAGGCGCCGCCGACAAGAACAAGGCGCAGGCCGGCTATGGCGATCTCGATCGGTAGCGAGGTGGAAAGAAAGCCGCGCACGCCCCGCTGCATCGCGGCCTGCACGGTCGGCTCGTCCTCGTGGTTTGACAGGACCACAGTGGCGGCGTTGGGACAACACTCCGCAACGAAGGCGAGATCGTCCTCAACCGAGGGATCGCCGATGGGCTTGTCCGCGATACTCAGCAGCACCAGACGAACATCGCGGGCTGACGTGCAGTCCAGGCCTTGGACCGATGCCATGTCAAGGATCTCAAGTTCGTCCAGCTCCCGCCTGAGGACGTGCAGAATGCATGTACGAGGCAACAGGAGCGGCTCGATGATCACCAGAACCGGCAAATGAAGGGATTCATTAAGCCGTTTTGAAGTGTTGGTTATGTCGTGCATGATGTCCTCGAGATGAAAAGAACCTCCGCGATATTCCCATTCCGTATTGCGTCTCCCCTGCTGCTGCATTCATCCTGAATGCATCATCACGAGAGCGGCGCAGTGCCGCGTTAGTGCCGTATCCACTGCGGGATCACTCGACACCTGGGGGGAAATTCTTTCCGCTCAAATCATCTGGGCGTGTACCGCGCGGTGGTGCAGTCGACGCATCCCTAATTGCAGATATTTCGATACGCCGTTGATGCCGCCGACCCTGACTTGCCGTCGACGACATATGCTTCATCCTCCTTCACGAGATACAGGAACGGCCTCTCGCCAGTCTCGCCGCCTGACGCGCTTCTTCCTTTCACGCGGCCGCAAATCGTATCCACGGGGCGTCCAAACATGTTCTTTCGCATTGCGCGCTTCACGTCGCTGAGTTCGACCGTTTCCGGCCCCCTCATCTGCGTCGCGATCGCAACCTTCGCCTTGTCCAGAGCAGGGTCCGGCATTTCCGCGGGCCGTTCGGATGCCGGGACGCTGATGCTCGTCCGCGGGGACGCCGCTTTGGCAAGGTCGGTCGATCCGCGTTTCTTCGGAGATTTCGGAGATGATGTCTTGCCGGGCCTTGCCAGCGTTGCGGAACTCGATCTGACAGCCGCAGGCTCTTGCGCCAACGCCGTCGGCATTGGCGGCGCGGGTTGGGCGACAGCGAAACAGGGTCGTGACGCGCATCCGAGGAAATACCCTCGGGAAGGCGCAAACCAGCCAAAGCCGATCAGGACTCCCGCCAGCACTCCGACAAAAAGCAGTCCCATCCGATTCCCCTCCTCCGGGAGCTCGGCTCGCACTCGTAACTAGGACTAATTCCGCGCTGGTGATCTATCTGTTGCGCAAAAGCATTAAGCGCCCATTAAGCGCGCGCCGTTGTCCGGCCCATGCCTGGATGGGCGGATTAGATCGGGCTCCAGACCCGTGCCGAAATGACCGCGCCGATTGCCACAATGTAGTCGTTTTTCTGAATTCGGCGGAGATCGCCACGCGAGGAGGACGTTCCCCCGCTTCGGACACGCGATCTGCAGGACGACGGCGACTTCGGCGGTCGGCCCGACGACTTATCCGCCAAATCGCTTGATCAGCTTTGAGCCCTTGGCTGCATCGATCTGCTGGCCAGTCAAGTCGGAGCCGGCGCTCAATCCTTTCGTCATGAGGTTCTTGACGCGTTGCGCCGCCTGCTTCTCATTGGAATAGTCGATCTCGACATGATCGAGGCTCATCAGATGGCCAAGCTCGTGAGCCCAGGCGCGTCCATTGGCGTGGTCATTGCCATACCACTGGACGAAGCTTGCCGGCTCGGGTTCGCTATTGGGGTATGAACTTCCGCCGGCGGATAGATTTTCAATCGAATTGACGAGGTAGATGTGGATGGCATTGTCCGGATCGTGCCGAGAGGCAAGAACACCCAGCAATCGCTGATCATTGCTGCGCGCGCTCTTTGCCATGTCGAGCGGCTTCTCCATCAAGCAATCGCTGATCACGAACGCGATCTTGGCCTTTGACCAGATCGTATTGACCACGTCGAGCGCCTTCTTGGCCGCGTCGCTGCTCCATTGCCCGGGCTCAACGACCCCCCTGTCGGCAAATGGCGTGATGTAAATCCTCAACGGAATGGGCATCAGCTTCTCCGAAGTCCGAAATTGCGATCGTATCTCCCTGCGCCGTCTTTCGAAGATGGTCACGGCCGGAAAGACGCTGTCCGGTCCTCAGCTACGGCGACAGCTGCCGGCCTGAGGGCAATCACATATGCGCACTTCGCGTTCCTATGCGCTTTCGCGGCAGCAATCGCGTGAGCGGTTTGTTTGACCCTTGTTAGCCACAACGGCGACTAACGAGCCACGTTTCGCCCGCCTCGTCGACTGAACGTGAATCGGGTCAGACGAGCATGTGCCCCTGGTGCGCGGGTCGGCCAATCCAGCTGGAAAATGTGTCGCGAAGACCCGGAAATCTCCGCAAGGAAAGACTGGGGCCGGGCTTACGTTCAGAATGGCCGATGCAGACTCGAACGGCATGCTTGAACACGGCGCTACACGATATCGGCTGAAATCTTCAGGGCAGGAAGAACATGAATGGCATTCCGCCGCCTTCCGGCTTGTTGCTTGCGCTGGCCTCGGGTCTTGCGGGTCTTGCAGGAGCAGCTTCCCTCTCCCTTCGTTCAAGTCTTGCGGACGGGGCCTGACGGACCTTGCGCTTCTCGCATTCATCGTCGCCATTCAGAAAGTAACCCGCAGCGCAGGCAATCTTGACACAACGATCGCCGTCGCGCTTGAGGCCGGATCCGCAAATCAAAGGACAAACCCGCGCCGGTTTGAGCTTGATCGCATCGAGCGCATCGGCGCTCGCGGTCTTGGTATCGAACTTGGTGCCGGCGCTTTGATTGAACAGCTCAAGCGAGCGCCGCGACGCCGCATCCCACTCCCCACTGGCCGATCCCGTGAGGCAACCGACCCGGCGCAATTCGGTTTGCACCGATTTTGCCAGCTCGGCTGGCGAAGGTGGCGGCACGGGAGCCTGTGGATTGGGGAGCGCTGCCACTTTTGTGTCAGTGTTTGCCTTCGCCTCTTGCGGCTGACCTGTTGCTGATGGTGCAGCGTTCTTCGCGGCAGGTGCCGTTTCAGCCGCGACACGCCTTTGTTCGGCTTGAGCAGCCTGATGCTGCGCGGTTTCCTTGGCGGCCTCGGCGGCGGCCCGCGCTTCCTGCGCTGCCTTCAGATCCGACGCAGCCTTGGCAAGTTGCATCTGTTGTGCGCCCTCGTTCACGAGCCGCGCCTGCTCCTGCTCGGCCTGACGCGCCTTTTCGGCCGCAGCAACGCGCTTCTCCTCCGCATCGATTTTGGCGAGCTGAAGCTTTGCGAGACTTGCGTAGTAACCATCCGGATACTGGACGATGAAGAAGTTCAGTGCATCCTTGTTGCCAACCTGCAGCGCGAGCTCGTAGTCGCGCCGTATTTCGGATCGCAGCGTTGGCGATGGGGCAGCTTCCTTCGCTGCCTCCCTGGCTGGTTCTCCGGCTGGTTCCCTGGTTGGCCCCTTGGCTGTTTCCTTGGCTGTTTCCTTGGCGGGCACCAGCGGCACGTCGTCGCCGCCAAGCGTGCCGTAAACATAGGGCTCCTGCCGATTGCCCGTCGCTTTCATGACGTCGTCGCGAACGAAGCCGAACACTCTGCGCAAATCCAGACCCGGAGTCCCGATATATTTGACCAATGCGGCAGCGTAGGGACTGTTCTTGCTGTTGCCGTCCGACGCTGTCGAGCCAGCCTTGGCGGCGAAGGCAACCAGAGTATTCGCCGTCGCCGGCTCAATTCGGGCAAGGCCCCGGCTGATGGACCGCGAGCCGACCGTCCGTTTCATCTTTTCGGAGAAAGGATTGTTGCGGCAAGCGTCGAGGATCACAAGCCGCAGCTGCCTTGCCGGTTCAATGGCCAGCATGACGCGATCGAGCGAAAACGCCTCATCGTACACATCCGTATCGCGCTCGAGGGTGGCGTCGACCGGGATCAGATAGTTCGTACCTTCGATCTCCATACCATGACCGGCGTAGTAGATGACGGCCACATCTGCGTCGCGAGCCTGATCGGCAAAATCGCGCAGCGTGCGCCGCATCTCGATCGCCTGAAGATCCTGGCGGGTTTGCACAACGTCAAAACCTGCGTTCTTTAGTGTCGCCTCGACAATCGCAGCGTCATTGACGGGATTCGAAAGTGGCGCCGCGTTTTTGTAGGCAGAATTGCCAATGACAAGTGCGACGCGATTCCCCGCCCATGCCGGCTGACAGAAGAAGAGCAGCAGCACAGGAAGAAGGAACAAGATTCGGCGCAAATTCACGAATCCGTGCAAACCCATGGCAGTACTACTGTTTAATTATGCGCTTTATCATTCGTGTCGCCACGACAGGTTCGGTTCAATGACAACTCGACGATCCGGAAGGTCCGCGGAATGTGGAACCGCATGGGACTGGCTGGTGTGGCCGCGCCCGGAGATGTGGCCAGCCAATTGACCTCTCCAGGGGCCTGGCGTCTAGTGAGGCAGATTTTGAGCGAGCGAGATCACTGCTGTGACTGACGCGAAGGTCGGCCAGGAGGGGACAGCCAGGAACCGGATCGCCGGCGGCGTCAATCCCTGGCTGGACTGGACCTCCAGGGTGGCCATCGTGATCGTCTATGGCGGGTCTGCTCTCATTGGCGCCGCCAGCATCCATCGCCTTCCGTTGGGCAGCGTGGACAACTTGCTGATGATCGCAGCCAGTATTGCCAACGTCCTGTTCCTCGGACTCGTTGCACTGACAACCATGACCCGGCTGGTCCCGACAATGAAGTCGAAGGGCGTTGAGATGCGGGTCTCGGCCCTGCTGGGCGCATTTCCGACCGTCGCACTCGCTTTCCTTCCGAAGGCAGAGCTCGGCCCGATCTGGTCGGCTCTGTCCACGACGTTGATCCTTGTGGGGATCTCGCTTTCTATCGTGGTACTCCGCTGGTTGGGCAAATCCTTCAGCATTCTACCGGAGGCGAGGCGCCTTGTGACGGAAGGGCCTTATCGAGTCGTCCGGCATCCCCTCTACCTATGTGAGGGGATTGCGTTGGTCGGTGTCACACTTCAGGTCCTTTCACCACTTGCCGTGCTCATCGCCATCGTGGTTGCGATGATTCAGTGCCGACGAATGATCAACGAAGAGCGGATTCTAAGACTGGCCTTCCCTGAATATGACGTCTATGCCGCGGCAACGCCTTTTCTGATCCCTGCAGGTCTGATCCCCGCGAGACTCGGGCGGCGAGCTCATCAGGCCGGACCGGAGCTCTCGACCAAGGCGATCGATCCGCACGCCTGACACCGCGCTTCACGTCTCCTCGATGTGCGGCTCAGCGGAACTCGAGTTTGAACCAAGCCGGAGGCCTTGTGCCGCGCTGCCACGAGCAGCCCCCAGAAAAATAACCGTTTTATATCAATATCTTATATTGTGATCGCGCCCTCAGCAGAGCACTGGCGGGCGCCTATCATCCACATGAATCGGCGGATAGCGCCCGGCGCAATATCTTCCATGCCTTTTGAACGCGTCCGCATTTCGCAACAACACATAGGAATGGATCGGGCTCGAGTTTGGTACTGTATGCAGATAGGCAGCCGCCAGTAGCGTACGAATTCAGGAGCTGTTTCTCACGCGGCCATCTTCGCGACGTCACCATTCTACGGGCATAGGTTGAGTGTTCGCCATGAGAGTGTACAAGCACCTTCGAATTTTGCTTCTTCTCGCCGCTTCGCTGTTCCTGGCCTCTCAGCCAGCCTGGGCGACAAAGCGCGTGGCTTTGGTGGTCGGCAATTCCAACTATCAAAACGCCCCTCTGCTCCCAAACCCGGCCAACGACGCTGCGGCTATCACCGCGACCTTGAAGGGAGCAGGTTTCGACGTGGTTGACTCAAGACTTAACCTCGCCGCGACCGATATGCGGCGGGCCTTGAGAGAATTCGCCGATCAGGCCCGCAATGCCGACATAGCTCTGGTGTACTACGCCGGCCACGGTATCGAGATCGACGGGACAAACTATCTGATCCCGACCGACGCCAGACTCGAACGAGACACGGACATCTACGACGAAGCATTCTCGCTCGACCGCGTCCTGCTGGCGATTGAGCCTGCGAGGCAACTACGCGTGGTGATCGTCGACGCGTGCCGCAACAATCCGTTTGCCGATTCGATGAAACGTACAGTTGCCTCGCGATCGATCAGCCGCGGGCTGGCCAGGGTCGAGCCCACCGTCTCCAACACGCTGATCGCGTTTGCCGCCAAAGCGGGACTAACCGCACTCGATGGCAACAGCCAGAATAGCCCGTACGCGACGGCCCTCGTGAAGTACATCGCAAAGCCGGGGCTCGACTTGCGAAGGGCTTTCGGCTTCGTCCGCGACGATGTCTTGCAAGCCACGGGCAACCGACAGGAACCCTATGTCTACGGCTCGCTCGGCGGCGAAGACGTTGCGCTTGTTCCGGCGACCAAGGCCGAGGAGCCGGTACAGGCAGCCAACCCCCAGTCGGAAATTCGACGTGATTACGAGTTGGCCTTGCAGCTCCGCAACAAGCCTGCTCTGAACGCGTTCCTGACCCAACATCCGGACGGATACTACTCAAATCTGGCCAAGCTGCAGCTCAATCAGCTCGACGCCGAGGACGCACGCGTCGCGGCCACGGCGAAAGCGCAGGAGGCCGAGCAGCAGCGAGCTCGCCTGATGTCCCAGGGCGCCCAGCGTGCCGACCAGGAGAAGGCGGCCGCGGATCTGAAGGCTGCGGAAGAGGCCCGGATTGCGGCCGAGAAGACGAAGCAAGCGGCGCAGGAGCAGGCCGCAGAGGCGGAACGGAAACGTATTGCATCCGAATCTACAATCGTCGCTGCACTCTCCGGGAATAAACCGGCTGTTGAGAGTACCGTCGCGGATAAGCCAGCGGCCGCTACGCCCGCTGAGGACAGCAAGACGCCCAAGCTTGCCGCGCTGAGCGACGAGCCGCGCCAGACCGATATCGCAAAGGCCGATCTCTCCAAGTCCGTAGATATCGCCAAGTCTGTACAAGGCGAATTGAGCCGCGTCGGCTGCTTCACCGGCGCCGTCAATGGCCAATGGAATGCGGCCTCACAGCGCTCGTTGGCTCTCTTCAACCAGCACGCGGGAACCAAATTCGACGCCAAGCTCGCAAGTCTCGACGCGCTTGACGCAATCAAGCTCAAGCCGTCCCGGGTCTGTCCCCTGATCTGTGATCATGGCTACAAGGCTGACGGTGACCTGTGCAGCAGGATCACCTGTGCCGAGGGTTCGTTCCTCAACGACGACAATGAATGCGAGAAGCGACCCGGGAAGAAACCGGTTGCAAAGCGCAACACGGACGAGCGTCCGTCACGTGCGGATCGTTCGGCACGCGAGAGGCCGGCGCCGGCAGCCGACGTTCCGCGGCGACAAGCAACTGCGAGGTCCGGCGGTGGCGGTGGTCAGGTCGTTTGCGATCAATCTCTGTGCCGTCAGGTTAGAAGCGGCTGCCACCTCGAATACCGTGGCGGCGGCGGCCCCGGGGGCAACGTGGGTAATGTCGAGTCCTGCAACTAGCAACGCGCAAGGCTGCCACGGCGTCATGGAAGGCCAGGAGGCCGCGCGGATCTTGGTGTCGAGAAGGTGTGACGGGCGGCAGAGCTTAACACTGGGTCATCCAGGTCCGTGCCTAGATTGGCCGAAGCGGAGCGACCTGCGTGGTTGCGTGTGAGCTTGAGCAAAAGGACGCCAACGCCTTTCCCGGGGTGACGCTCTTCACGAAGCGGCAGGCCCCCGGCATGAAGCCGACGGCGGTTTATCTTCCGCCAAAGCACCCAACAGCTGCCACCAAGTTCGATGTCGTGATCTGGCTTCACGGCTTCTATGTCAAAAACCATGAATTCCTCTTCCACAGCGATCCAGCGCGGCTGCGCGAACAGGTCCGGGATTCCGGCAAGGACGTAGTGCTTATCGCGCCGTTCCTGGGCTACGAGTATGCCGTTGGCGACACCTTTGCCGGAAACTACAGCGTGTCTGACCTGGCAACCGCGAACTGGGGCGAACGCTATCTCGAGGAGATCCTTGGAGCTCTTGCCAGGTTCCTGGGCCTCTCCTCGACGTCCATTCCTCAGCTCCAGATCGGCAAGCTCATCATCGCATGCCACTCCGGCGGCGGTAACGGCATGCGTAATCTCGTTGGGAGCCTTGGAAAGTATCAGGGCAAGCTGACGGCCTGTTGGGGATTTGACTGCCTCTACGGTGCCAATGCGCGGCCCGATGATGCGACCTTCTGGTACCAATGGCTGTCCGGACAGAGCGGCCGGGCGCTCGAGATCGTGTATGGTCCATCAACTCTGCCGCAATCGGTGAAGCTGGACCTGATCGGGCGTGGGCTGGCGACGACCGATGGCAATCAAACTCAGCCTCAGCGCCCTGCCCTCAAGAACCTCAGCGTAAGCTTGGGTCATCACGATCTATTCCCGGCATTTGGCCAGATGGTCAGGGTCAACGATCTTGACCCGGCTTTCGTGGATCGCTTCATGATACCGCAGGTCGCGGACCAGCCGCGGCATAAGCCCGCGCCGCAGCGCGGGGAATTCCTCCAGCACGCAATTTCCAACGTTCGCAGCGCTTTTCCCTTTCCAAAGGACATTCACTACATGATCGCCCGGGGTGGCTTCTTCAGCCGACTGAGCAAGCTATGACCCAAGCTTCACCGGACTCACTTGATGGAATAAGATTTGACGTCGAACGACCAATTGTTCGTCACCAGCTTTCCGCTGCTGTTGTCCGGCACGCGCAGCTCGCTGGTCCAGGCCGATAGATAGCTCAACGCGTCGGCCTGACCTTCCAGCTTGCGGGGCATGTCCGGCAAATCGAGCAATTGCACGCGTCGCTCGCTCAGGATGGCGATCATCACAGCGGACCCCGTCGGCGGTGCGACGACATATTCAAAACCACGCTGTCGCGCCGCCGGGGCAGGAACAACAAATTCGACACCCGGCTTGACGAGATTGATGTCGCGTTCGTTCGACTGCGCCAATAGCTCGGGGGTCGGAAAGATCTGGGACATCCGCCCTTCCGCGTCGACGTCGACCAAAATGAGATATCCGGTCTTCCTGGCCGTGACGCCGAACGAGACCTTGCCGCCGACGTTGACGGTCTGGCTCGGCAGGATCTGAAGGGACACACTCGCGGCATTGGTCTGCCCGCGCACCGCTTGTACAGGCCAAAGCCAACGTGCGTACGTCGTGCCGACATGCAACGACGCCGTCGGCAATGGTGCTGCGGACGCAGCTCCGCTACCCGCCAGCAGCAGCAGGAATGCGAGCCATGGTCGCGCCTGGCGGATCGGCTGCGATGACGGCATGGCCTGCTCCCCTAAGAGTCAGGGAGCACTGAAGAAGCCGATCGAGGCGATTCGCGCGTCTGCGGGCAAGTAACGCTCGAGACTCTTGATCACTTGCCCCGAGGCGCGACGCCGGTTGAACTGCATCAGGGCTGTCTCAAGATCTACCATGCGTTGCTGCGAGGTCACCGCAACGATCTGTTCCGCACCGAACGGCTCGCCGACCCTGAGCGGTAGGCGCAAACTCGCCGATCGGGCCAGCGCCGCATCAGAACCCACCGGATACAACAATTGGATGGTGCCATCGCCAGACACATTGAACAGCAGCACCGCCCTTGACGCCACATCGGACAGGTCAACTTCGACGGTCTGGCCAGCACGCTGTTGGCGATCGTCTGGCCAGATGCGCATGATCTGCGGCGACCGGGTCGCAATGCGTTTCAGTTCACGAATTGCCGCTGTCCGGTCGACTACCGTCGGCAGGTCTGCAACGTCGATCCCGTAGGCGACCACGTCGCCCCACGCGATCACGTCGTGCGACACGGGATCCCAGATCAGGTCGGGATTGTCCGTCGGTTGGACCGCCTGCACGGGAACATCCTTTGGCTTCACGCTCGCAAAATAGCTCGTCTTGCCGTCGAGCGCCGCCAGCCGGATTGGTGCAGCGAGGCGGAGAGGCCCCGGCGCGTCGCCGGCCGGAAGTTCCTTGGTTGCCGCCGCGGCAAGCGTCGGAATGGTTGGTGCCTTGGCCGTGACAGACGGCGGCGCGGGCGCCTGTCCCTCGATGGCCCCGGATCCGGCCGGCCCAGAGGCCGCTCTCGCGGCCGGCCCCTGAATCAGCACGACACCGCGCGTCAATTCGAAGGCGACGTCGGTATCCGGCGTCTGAGGCGGCGATGATACGGTCACAATGTTCTGGCGCTGGTCCGAGAGCTGATAGACCACCTGTCGAACATTGCTGAAGAGCTCCTTGAGCGTCACCTTCCCATCGTGATTGATGTCTGCGCTCCCCTCCACCGCCCGCGCGACCGCATAGCTGAGAGCCCCGCGCAGGCCATCGATGCCAGGGATGCGGACTTCCGGTGCCTTGGTGTAGCGGTCCACCGCAGCCAGGAACGCCGTGTGGTCAAGATCGAGTTCTGACTTCGGATCGTTGCTGTCCGACACCGGCTTCAGTTCGTCGACCAGCAACGTGTAACGCGGAACCTGCCGGAAGCTCATCTCAGCGGCACGCGGATCGATATCGCGCACCATGCCGCCACCGTGGCAGGTATCAGCCACGAAGATCACCCTCGCCCCGCGCAGCTCGAACTGCCGGATGAAATGGTTGAACTCGCTGCCCAGAACACGTTCAACCGACCCGGTTGGCGTAGTTTCAAAGCCTGGCAGCAAGAACACGTTTTCCATTCCGTCCGGCTCCGAGCCCTTGACGCGCTCCGGTTCCTGGGTGCCATGACCGGCGATCGACAGAAAGATGAGGTCGTTGTTCTTGGTCCGCTCCACCAGTGCACTGATCTCGCGCAGGACGCTTGCCCTGTCGGCCTGGGCGTTCGTCAGTACGACGACGTCGCCAACCCCCATGCTTTTCAAGCTGGTCACGATGTCAGTGGCGTCAGCGACCGCGCCCTTCAATTTCCGCACGTGCTGATAGTCATCGATCCCGATCACGAGCGCGCGCACGGCCGCCCCGTCCGGATTGCTGATCGACAGTCCTCCTGCCGCATATGCGTGAGGGGTTATCAGCCCGATCAACGCAGCGAGCCCGATGGTGGCGCATAGCCGCCTGATCCCGCAATCAAATCCTCTGGGCATCCGCATCGTGATCCACCTCGACATCATGCCTACCCATTTTGTAGCTCTGGCGACACACCGGGTTCAGCGCCTTTTGCTTGCCGTTTTGCGGCCCGCCGGCGATTGTTCGGTCTCCTGATAGGCGCTCGCTGAAACTGCCGTCTGATCGTCCGCGAAGGCTCGAAAGCGGACCGGAACGTAGCCGCGCGAAAGCAAGCTCGCCAACGGGTAGACGTTGCGGCAGACGCGGCCGTTGCAGCCGCCGGTCGAGGATTCCATCACCTCGGCCTTGCGATCCGGCGTGAACCGCAGGAACAACATCACATGCGAGCCCGGCTTGTTCAGCGCATCGCCGGGCCTCAGGTCCCAGGGATTTGCCACGGGCGCTGCGATCGCGGGGATAGCGGCAGTCGTGTAGTGGACGGAGAGCCCCCACGCGGCGCTGACGAATGCCGAGCAGTCGACGCCAGCCACATCCGGCCGTGGTGCATTGCGAGTGCACACATTGCCAGCCAGCGTTCCGCTCTCGATCCGCTGCCGGAAGTTCGCGAGCGAACCGTGGCAGCCCCAGCAATAGGGTACACCGCGCACCTCCTGGTTCACCTTTCCCTGCAGATACCACGGCCGACGAACACGGCTGAAGCCGCTGCATTGGCTGTCAGGATCGTTGCCGTAATTCGCCTGCGTCAGCTTCCACTGGATGCCCTCGAACGCAAACGCTGTCTCGATCGCCTGCTGGCGATTGGACGGTCTCACGGCGGCCGACGCGTCAAATTTGACGCCGGATTGCGGTGCCGGCGCGGCTGCCGTTCGCGACGGCCGCACGTCGATAATCGAAGCGTTGGTCAGAGGCCTGAAGCCCACACCAACCACTTCAATACCGTCCGGCTTGGTCCGCAGGAAATAGACATCGCCATCGCCCGAAACCGTGACGAACCGCCGGGTCAGCGGCGTGTTTTCCAAAGGAAGCTCGTAGATTCCTTCGAGACGCCCGTTCGCGGCATAGCGTGCGACGAACGTGGAGGCATTCTTTCCCGACGGCGGAACGTCCTCCGCCAGCACATAGAAGCGGTCACTGTTGTCAATCTCGAGAAACTCTACCGTGCCGAGCTGGTTGCGCACCCGCAGGCCGAGCTGGCCGATCGTCTCGTTGGTGACCATGGTCTGGATTTCGACCCGTACGCTGGCATTGCCCTTGTCCGGAATGATATCGGCAATCACCGAGCCCTTGCTTCGAGTAGCAACATATTGCCGGTCGGGCTGCCGCGTCGTCTTGATGATGGCCGCGCGGGTGTTCTGGTCGAGCAGGTCGGTGGCGCTGCCTGGCGTCTGTGATCCCATCTGGGCAAAAGCCGAGACGGCGACCTGGTCGTCCGCGCCACGGCTCGAGACCTCTTCAAGCTGGATCACATCACCACCGAGGCCGCGCGTGGATTGCCCCGGCGCCGCCTTCAGCGTCCGTACGCCGCCGTCCCAAACCATGATGTCGTCGTTGTGGACGACGAGATCCGTCGGCTGGACGTCTTTCGGCATGTTGAGGACGTCAGGATCTGAGCTCGGCTGTTTCGGATCAAACTGGAGGATGCGACCGTTGATCTGATCGAGCACAAACAGGTTGCCCTGCCCGTCGGCGCTGAGTGCTTGCGGTCCCGCGAGTTCCACGTCCTCGCTGGCCGGGACGATGCCGACCATGGAAGCGGCCGAACCGCCGGCAAAGCTGCGTACGACAGTATCGTCGGCGTACGCCTTGGTTCCAAGAATGCCAGCGCCAACGATGAAGACCCAGATCCAATGACTTGGACGAAGCATGTTCGCCTCAATGTACCCCGAACCGATCGCCGCGTCGGATCGACTAATCCGAGATGCCGTTGATGCGGCGCGTCAATTAGTGGTGAGCAATCTCAATCACGTTCAATCTATCACTGGACGGTGATAGTCCGAATGTCTTCAGCTTGCGGTGCAAAACATGGCCCGGAATAGATTTGAGCAGGTGAGCGAAGTCCAGCCCGACGCGATCACGCTTGTCCTGAAACGCGACAATGACGGCATCTCCGGATCGATCGTGCTGCCGGCCGCCGCGAGCGGGGGACGGCTGACGACCGACCAGGTCAGCGCGCAGTTGCCGGCGCAGGATGCTTTTCGCGGCGCGATCCGGCTGGCAAACGACGTAAAGCTCGCGCTCGTAGTGTGCGATCCAGACGGGGTCTGGAAGTCTGAGTGGGGCGATCTTTATCAGCCGATCGATTGACCCGCACCGGATGGAACCAGCATATGCTGCGACGCCACATCGAGACGAGCTTGCCGAACGGACCCTCCCCCCGACCATCGTTCTGGATACGGGCCTCCATGGTCGCGCTGCTGGTTGCGACAAGCTGGCCGGCACGCGCCAACGACTCGGCTGCGGAATTGTCGATCGGCGGGCTCCAGTTCGTACGCACCAATGACGTGGCCATGGAGAGCGAGAACCTTCGTATCGCGCTCGACAGGATTAGCGTTCGCTATCAATTCGCCAACGTCACCGCCAAGCCGGTCACGCTTACCGTTGCCTTTCCGCTGCCCGACATCGACCTGTCGGAGGCTGAGAACATCGCACTGCCGTCAAATGATCCGATCAACTTCGTCGACTTCGAGACCAAGGTCGATGGCAGCCCGGCGCCGCTGACCGTCGATCAGCGCGCCATGGTCGGCAACAAGGATGTCAGTGCCCTGCTCCGCGAACTCAAGTTGCCGCTGCTGCCGATTGGTAACCGCGAGATCCGGGTGAACGACCTGCCCGAGGCGACCCGGGCCCGGCTCGTGGACGACGGACTTCTGATGCCTGCCGGAATGAGCGACAACGGTCGGCAGCAGTACGCGCCAAGTTGGGTTATCAAGACCTCGGCTGTGCGCCAGCAGGTGTTTCCGCCCATGCGCACCGTCTTGGTCGAACACCAGTACCGGCCGAGCGTCGGCTCCAGTCCCGACACCATCCTGCGCTCGAGCCTGCGCCGCAGTGGCGCACTCGCTCAGGAAGTCGCGCGTTACAGGAAAGAATACTGCGTCCAGGATACGTTCCTCGCCGAACTCGACAAGCGCGCGGGCAGCAACCAGACCAACAGCGCGAAACTGCAGGAGCGGCGCATATCGTATGTGCTCAAGACCGGCGCGAATTGGGCCGGGCCGATCCGCTCATTCAAACTGACTATCGACCCAGGCGGCAGCGACCGTTTGGTGAGCTTCTGTCCCGGGCGGCTAAAGGCATCGTCCGCTACTGGAAACATGCTTGAATATACGGCAAGCGACTTCAAGCCAGATGCCGACCTGAAAATCCTGGTGATCGGAACATTCTGAGCGTGCTGGTCAATTGGTGAGCAGTACGTAGCGCGCGGCCGCGATGACAGTCACCTTGTTGCGCTGAGCCTCGCTTAGCGCCTGCAGAAAGAACGTGTCGGCAGCCATCGGTCGCGGCTGGCGCAATGAGTCCAGAACCTGCGGAACCGCCACGACCAACAGCAATTGCGGACCGCTCGCGCGCGCTGTCGGGAGCGTAAACGAAAGTGAGTCGATGCCCGGCTTCAGAAGGTAGGAGAGGCTCTGGACTTCGCCGCGATCCGACACCATGAGCAGCTCCACCACGCGGTTGGCAAAGTTCTCAATGGTCCCATTAAGGGTTTCGCCGCCCTTCAGCTCTGTCGCTGACAGGGTGATGCGTGGCATTCGCGCCTGATCGCTCCCGACCTGACTCAAGAACTTGACGGCTGGGCATTGCGCCTGGGTCACTTGCCTGACGCCGACCGAAGCTTCGAAACCCTGCTCACGCCGAAACGCTTTGTCGAAGGTGTCGAATGGGGCGGTCGAGGCACCGAACCCTTCGATGACAGCCGCATTTGGGCTCACAGCAATCGGCAAGACAAAGAAGCAGTCACCGCCAGAATATTGGGCCACGTATTTGCGGATGCGCTCAGCTCGCCCCGGCCCATCGAGCGCCGGAGACGGCGTTGCCGTCGGCTGCGCGGACAACTTCTCTGTCTCTTGGCGTCCGGGCTGTGGTCCAGCGGGCTCGACCTTCGGCGGCACCATTGTTCCAGCGAGTTTCGGAGGTGGCGGCAAGACCGCGGTGCCGGGCGCTGACCAGACCAGCTTGTAGAAGGCATATCCGCTACCGCCGACCAGCAGCAACAATGCCGCCACGCCCGCCCCCAGCCAGAGGCCGCGCGCACTCCGCGCGGTCGACGGCATCGTGCCCTGCGACGGCGGCGCCGCGCTTTCCGGCCGCCGTAGCGGATCGAAGCCATATAACGGCGCGGCCGGTGTCTGGGCCGAACCGGTTGGCGTCCAGCTGGCGACCTCCCCCATGGTCGGGCGCAATGCCGGATCAGGCTGCAGCATCCGCTCCAGCAAAGGCCGGATTCGCATATCAACCGCACCGAGATCGGGCACACGCCGGCGCTTCTCCACCAGTTGAAACTGGCTGCCGCCCATGTCGAGTTTCTGCCCGGTCAGCGCATGGAACAGCACAAGACCGAAGCTGTAGACATCGGATTTCGCAGTCACGTCATTGCCGTACAACCCAACCTGTTCCGGCGATGCGTAATTGTCCTTGCCGGCGAAGCCCGAGCCGATGATGGTCTTGTCACCCATCTGGGTCGACCGGGCGATGCCGAAGTCGATGATCTTGGCCCGCCTGACGTCGTCGAGCGGAACGATGATGTTGTCCGGAGAAACGTCACGATGGATGATGCCGTGCTCATGGGCGGCCTCCAGTCCCGATGCGACGCGCTGCATCAGCCTGATCAGCGCCTCGAAGGCCAACGGCCCATCATCGAGCATGTTCGAGAGCGAGCGGCCATTCACGAATTCCATCGCGAGATAAGGTCGCTGCAGCACCGGCTCCACGGTAAACAGGAAGTAACGAACGATCGCGTCATGCGGAAGATTGTGGAGTGCCGCGGCCTCTCGACGGAACAGCGCGAGCGCCGCCTCGTTGTCAACCATGTCGGGCAGCAGCATTTTCACCGCAACAGGCGATCCAGTCTGGATCTCACGGCATTTGTACACCTCACCCATGCCGCCCGCGCCGATCACCGCTTCGATCTCGTAAATGCCGTTGAGACGCGTGCCGGGCGGCACGCCGTGATAGGACGATCGGAACGGATCGTTCGGGGTCATGGTTGCGGCTCCCGATTGAGCGGAGATCTTGTCGCCTCCTGAGATCGTGGCGTCAGCAGTCGCACGATCACAATCGTCACGTTGTCAAGCCCGCCACGATCAAGAGCCAGCGCGAGCATGTCATCGCAAGCCGCCTGGGCGCGTCGCGTAGCCACGTGCTGCAGGATCTCGTCGTCCTGCACGTGCCTGGTCAGGCCATCGCTGCAGATCACGAAGATATCCTCCGGCTCGGCCGGGCCTGTCACCACCTCAAATTCCGGATCATCGGCGACACCGACGGCACGAGTAATGGCATTGCTCGGCCAATCATTCACGTCTTCGCGCGACAGAGCACCTTCGGCGATCAGTTCCTCCAGTTCGCTGTGATCGTGCGACACTTGGCTAATTGCGCCACGACTGATCAGGTAGACCCGGCTGTCACCCGCCCATATGCAAGCGTAGTAGCTATCGCGAACGAGCAGAACCGCCGCTGTGGTCCCGACGGTGGCACCCTGTCGTTCATGACTTAGCGCCAGTATCTGCTGGTTTGCGCTGAACAGCCGCTCCTCGCATTCCGCCAGCAGGTCTGCGGCTGATTCTGGCGTGCCGATCGCGTCAAGCGACTGCACGACAATGCGACTGGCGAGATCGCCGGCCTCGTGACCACCCATACCGTCGGCGACCGCCCAAAGGCCGACGTCGGTTCGTACCAAACATGAATCCTCGTTCCGCTCCCGCACCCGTCCGGCATGGGTGACGCTACCAACATCGAACAAGGATGGAATATGCACCATCGCGTGTCATCCATTCCCGGATGCCGCGTGGCCGAGATCACCGGTCAGCAGCGTGATGTAGTGAAACGGATCTGGTAATCCGCGGCAACTCAGCGCCATTGGCGGAAAGCCTTCCCCTCCGGCGGTCCACCAGAAGCTAGCCGCGGCGTAGACCTGTGGGTTGGTGGCGCAAAGTGCTGCAAACGACCCCGCGAAGGCGTCGACCGCCGAGGCCCTTCCCATTGCCGCAGCACCCAGCGACGTGATCGGCGGATCGCCGGCGATGGTCTCCTGCAGTCGTGGCACCGCAAGCCGATCCAATGCATCGGAGATCTGCTCGAAGGTTGCGGCCCGATCCAGGGTCGAAAGCATGAACGCTTCCACTTGCCCGAACCATTCGTCCTGCGGATCAATGCTCGGCGGCGGCAGCGAGACGGCCTCGCCGGTCACCGCATGCAGGGTCAAGGGATAGTATCGCCCCACCCCGTCGAGCGAGGGCATGATCGCACCCGCCACTGTCGTGCCGCAGATCGCGGCGCCGAGCCAAAACCGCCAGACCGGAGCGGTCAGAAAGGCCTGCTGCCATCCTGGGCCAAGCTGGTGGCGACTTGCTGACAGCGCGGCCTGTACCCACGGCTCCCAGGCTTCCAGGAAGCTGCGCGGGGTCGCGATCGCGATGAAATCGCGCTTGGCGCCGATCTTGCCGAATAGCCCGCAACGCATGGTCATATCCCGGTCGGGCAACGAAACTCGCGCAGCACTGACAGGTTCAGCGGGTTGCGCAACGACCCAGTCGAAATTTGATAGTTGAGCTCGCGCCCCGCGACGATGAAAGTCGCGCTGGCCGTTTCCGCTTTCACGACCAACGAGCCCGCCTCCAGCATCCGAAAGAGCGACCAGGGACCAATGCGCTCAAGCACGGATGGCGCGCCGGTGTCGTTACTAACTGAAATTGCCGTTCGCGGCGCCGGGCCCGGCCATAGGACGGTCGTTGGCGAGTTGCTCTGAGGCGGTGGTGATGGCGGTGGCGTCGGTTGCGGACCGCCGAACAAGGACGACGTGGCCGGTCCGGGAATGGTTGGGCTCGCAATCGTGGTGCCGCCGATCTCGGTCTTAACGGTCACGCCTGGCCCCGGTGCCCCAGGAGGCCGGATCGCGAAAGAAACGGCGGGCACACCGCCGCCCGTCTGGAAGAACGCATCCCGGATATAGGCCGCATTCTGGAATTGTTTGAGCGTGTCGGGCGAGAACGACCGACCAACGGGGCTCTCCTTGCGCCAAGCCCAGTCCGACCGCGACGTGTCGGCATAAGGTGCCAGGTACTGGGTGAAGAACTTGTCCATAACGCCATTCGGACTGAACAATTTGGCAAAATCCGCCAGCGGGACTTCCTGGCCGCTGCTGCGGACAAACGGGTAGCGGTTGGTCACAGTCTGTTGGCAGACCGGCGTGACCTGATCGCGCAACGCTTGCAGGATTTGCCCGGCGGTTGAAGCCGCGATGCTGCCTTCGAACTCCGCGGCTGCTGCGCGCAGCATGTCGGAGAACGGCGGCGGCATGCGCGAGGCATTGTTGCGGAGCGCTGCGACCTGGGTCTGAAGCGCAGCCGTGGCCTGTGCTGTCAGTTGGGGATTCTCGACGATCAACGTCAGGTTCTGCGCGATGTCGTTCAGGTTCGCGACGGTCGAGTCGATCGGCCGGCGGGTGCTCTCGCCTTCGAGCGCCGCGTGGTAAGGTTTGAACTGCGCCTCGATCGTCGCGCCAGGCGGTCCATCCTGGGCATTCGTGAAGAGTGCCGGCGCCGGTGCGGCAGCTGGCGCCGAAGCATTTGCCGGCTTCGCCCGTTCCTTGGTCAGCACCGTCTCGTCGCGCACCGATTCCAGAATTTGCCGCATCGGCGAGGTCGGCGCCGAAAGCGCCCGCAGCACCTCGTATTTCGGCTTGTCGGCGAGCAGCTTCTTCAGGCGCAGGCTCCCGAGCGCCGTTCGCCAGGTCGTCACGAAATCGTTGGAATAGATGTTGAGCAGATCGCCGGCCAGATTGTCGTACTGCTGGTCGATGGCCGACTGCTGGCCTGCATCACCCAAGACCCATCGCTCCCGCTTCATCCGCTCAGACAATCCGGACAGCCGGGCGACGAACTTCTGATGGAAGCCGTTATACGTGAAGAACTCAGGTACCCGCACCGCGTCCAAAGGCTGCCCTGTCGTGGTTTCGAACACGACACCCATGTCAGGTCCGCCATGGCGGCTAGCGATCCAGTCGCCAGCGGTCGATGCGCGAGCCTCCGATTTCAGAAACTCGTAGGCACGTTGCGACACGCTCAGGCGCGCCAAGGAGCTCTGGGCCTGCTTGATCAACCGGCCGTCGAGTTCGACCAGCGGCGGCTGCTCGGTCTCGAGGTCGAACATTGCCACGAGGTTCTCGTCGAGCAGACGCCGCCCTTCCGCGTTGGTGGCGCCAGGATAGAGGTTGTCCGCCCAGTCACGCTGCATCCAGGAGCGGATCAGCTCGCGGTCCGGCGACTGCAGGCCGCCGACCATCAGATAGACCTTGAGCGCCTCGTAGACGAAGGCAGGTTCGTTGATGCGCGCATTGAGCTGCTCCTCGAGGCGATACAGCAGGCGCGGCCGGAACATGCGCTCAAGCGCCGTATGATAGGCCGCCTTCGACGGCGACAGCAGCCGGGCGTGCTGACTGAGCCCGTAGCGAGCCGACAGAGGCACCGACTCGCCGCGCGATCCGTAGCCTGCCGGGGCGTTGCGCAGCCGGTAGAGTAGCGGCAGCACCTTGTCGAGATCATGATCGGCAATCAGCGTCTGCCTGATAAGTGGAGCGCCGGCGGCCGCATACTCGCTATCCGCCTGCAGGCTTTGCTCGATCAAATCGGAGTTCCGCTTGTAGCTCATCAGCCAGGCTGCGATCAGTCCGATCGAGACCAGGCCAATCAATGACAGGGCCGCGGTTTTCAGGATCAGCGCGCGGCGCACCGCGGCACGGTCGGTCGACACCCAGTCGGCCTCGCCGATGATGACCTTGGAAATCAGGTCGGCGAGGAAGAAACTCTTGCCCGCGCCCGAATAGGATCCGGAACCGACCTCCTCAGCGCCGAACGTACGTGCCAGCGACCCGATCAATTGGTCGATCGGCGTGCCCTGCTGCGTACCCGAGGTAAAGTAGAAACCGCGCAGATTCGCGTTCACGTGATAGCGCGTCGGCTCGAAGATCTGGTTGAGGAAATCGTGGATCTGGGGCTTGAGCCGCGCCATCTGTGCCGGAAAGCCGAACAATTGCACGCGGTGCTGGGGCGTCGGCTCGTCCTGCAGACGGTCGAGCGTCTCCTCGCTCAGGCGCTCCAGCAGACGGTCGAACTCGACCGGGATCTGCCCCACCAGATTCTGGGTCTTGTCTGCGGTCTGGAACGTGGCACCCCAGACTTGGCGGCGGCCGGCCTCGCCGAGATAGGCGAAATACTCGGTGAAGCCGGCAACGAGATCGGCTTTGGTAAATAGCGCGTAGACCGGGAAGCTGACCTTGAGTCTCTGATGCAACTCGAGCAGGCGCATCCTGATGGCATCGGCGTGAAGTGCGAGTTCCTGCTTCGGCAGCGTCAGGATGTCTTCGATACTGATGGCGACAAGGACGCCGTTGATCGGCTGGCGCGACCGGCTTTTCTTCAGGATGTCCAGGAACGCCAGCCAGCTGTCCTTGTCGGCCTTGCTGTTGGAGTCCTGGGTCGTGTAGCGGCCGGCGGTATCGATCAGCACCGCCTCCTCGGTAAACCACCAATCGCAGTAGCGCGTACCGCCGACCCCCGCGATCGCTGCGGGCGTCGCCCCGCGCGCGAGCGGAAATTTGAGCCCGGAATTGACCAGCGCCGTGGTCTTGCCGGCGCCGGGCGGACCGATGATGACGTACCACGGCAGATCGTAGAGATAGCCCGACTTGTTGCCGCTGGCGGTCTTCAGCGTCGCGAGCGCATCCTTCATGCGCTCCTTGAGCACCGGTTCATCGCTGACAGGCTGGTCCGCACCAGCGATGCCATCGGCAATCTCCTTGGCACCCTTGCGCCGCTTGAACAGATTGAGGCCAACGACGCCTGCCACGACCGTGGTGAGCAGCAGAATAGCGATCTGCCGGACGATATGGTTCTCCAGCGGTCGCCAGTCGCCGAACGCGATGAAGGGACCGGCGAGATAGATCACCGCTCCGAGCGAGCTGAGCCCTACTCCGTAGAGAACGATGCGAAGAATGTCCTTGGCAAGCATCTAACCGTACCTGTTGCAAACCACCTGACCCGGCGGTATCCGCCTATTCGCTGCGTTCGATAAAGATCTCGACGCGCCGGTTCTTGGCGCGTCCCTCGGGTGTCGTGTTGCTACCGATTGGCGCATCTGCTCCTTTGCCCTCGACGTCGACGCGCGAACCATCGGTCAAGCCAGGCTTCAATGCCGCGGCAACCGCCTTGGCACGCTCGACCGACAACTCGAAATTTGTCGGGAAGCGGACTGTGCGGATCGGCGAACTGTCGGTATGGCCGACGACCCGGATCCGTCCCGGCTCCTTGTCGAGGGTTGCCGCGACGCGGAGTGCGATCGGCTTGAAGCCGTCGAGGATGGTCGCCTGGCCCGACGCGAACAACGCCAGGTCGCAGACCCTGATCACGATGAAGCTCGGGGTCTGGTCCGCCGTCATGGCACAGGCGGTGTTCTCCTTCGCGAGCGCGTTGCGGATGCGTTGCAACTGGGTGATGCGATCCGGTGGCGGCGGGGGCGGAGGCGGCGGCGGTGGTGCAACGACCTGGCGTTTGAGCTCGATCGGGCCGGCCGGATGGAGCGCGAGCGCCACCTCGGCAGCATTCTCTGCACGGCCAGCGAGGAGCGTCCGCAGGACGAAATAGGACCCGGTCAGCAGCGCGGCGACGACGGCCGCGACGAGCCAGACCGGAACGCGCAGACGCTGCCGGCGCCCCGCCAGCGCCTGTCCGCGCCAGTTGGGCGACAGGTCGCTCATCGTCTTCGGCCGGACCCGGCGCAACAATTCATAAAGGTTACGCTGGATCAGCTGCAGGTTCGCAAGTCCGCCCCCTGACGTCCGGTGAATGCCCTGAAAACCAAGCGCAAGGCAGGCGTGCTGAAGTTCGAGGACGGGATAGTTGACCAGTGGATCAACCTTCAAATGGTCGAGGATCTCGAAGAAACGGACGCCGCCGACACGCTCGCCGAAGAACCGGCTCAGCATCGAATATTGCGTCCAGACGTGGCGCTCCTCGGTCGGGATGTGCTGCACGATATCGTCGGCAGTGGCACACAGGATGTATTTCGCTGTGTTGGCCTGGTGCTCGGATATGCCCGCGGAACGGATGTCCTTCTCGAAGAACTTGATCGCGTCTGCAACCTGCTCCATCAAACTCGCGAACGACGCGCGCATGAGCGCCACCCGCAACCGACCAAGCAGCTGCAGCAACGGGCCCGCAGCGCGCATCACTGGATTGGCATTTGGCGCGACGAGATCGTCGACGCGCAACGGCGGTCCTGGCGGTAGCATGGGCTGCTGCGCCTGGGCTTGCGCGGGTGTCGATATCCATTCCTCAGCGGGATGGCTGGCCGGCGCGGAGGCGTAGTTCGAGCCCTGCGGGACAGGAGAAAATGATGGCGGTGGCGCCGGCGCGCCGGGAGAGGGTACCGGTGATGGCGAATAGCCTGGACGTGCCGCAGGCCCCTCGCCCAGCGGCGGCTGAAAGGTCGGCGCCGGCGGCAACTTCCCGCCGGGGTTGGGACGGATGATCGTCCGTTCGCCCCGACCGAAAGGATTGACCGGCTTGTCCCTGTCGCTCATGGCCTGTCTTCCAGGATGGCCCAAAGATACAGCTCAAGCTCCGGCCAGTCGCCGGAGAAATGCATTCCGATCGAGGCCGCCGTGCTGAACTCGGGCCACAGCGGCGACTTGCGGTCGAGATAGAAATAGACGTGATCCGTGATGGCCCGGATGTGCGGCGGCGGCGTCGGCAAATGCGCCAAGGTCAGGCCCGGCAGGTTTGCGTGCACGATCTCGTTCATCTTGGTGTTCGGCCCGACCTTGAACAGATGCGGGAAATCGTTCTGGATCTCCACGAGCGGCCGCCGTGCGGCAACCTCCAGCACCAGGGTCGCGTTTCGGAATAGCGCTCGATCGCGGATCGGCGACACGAACGCATTCTGTGCGCGCTCGATGATCTCCAGGCGGATCGCCCGCCGGCCCAATCGCGCGCTCAGGAAGTCCTGGATGTCGCTCACCAAGGGTGTGAAGACGTTCTCGAGATCGTCGTGATCGTAAGCCGGATAGTTGCGCGCCCGCCGTTCCGCCGTAGAAAATGTCGCAAGTTCACCCGCGAATCTCAGCAATTCCTCGTACAGGCGCTCGGGGTGCACGCTGCCGGAGCGCTGGAAATGAGTCAGGACGGGAATGGTACGGTTCAGCACTTGCAGGACCAGATAGTCGACGCTCTGCAACCCACCGCCGGATGACGGATCGACCGCGTAACGCGCGAGCTCGTCGAGTTTGGTCTCGACCCAGCCGATGATGCGGTTGAGCCAGCCATCGATGATCGGATGCGCGGCGCAGATCAGCATCGGCGGCACGAATTTATCGTCGAACAGGATGTTCTTGTCGCGCACCTCGAGAATGCGCGCGATGCCGAGCCCCATGTATCCGGGCTTGCTGCTCTTGCGCAGTTCGAACGACAAGCGCGGATAGGCGATGTCGATCTCTTCCTCGATGCGTAGCGCAGAGGTCGAGTCGATGAAGGTTTCCGAACTACGAACATAACGACTGGCGCTGTCGGTGCGATCCTCGTCGACCTCGCGGGTGTTTGGCGCCGCGACCGGCATCATCAGCCAGACGACCTGGCCTGCGGCCGTCTCCGGCACGTCGATCGCTTCGGGAATTTGGCTGTCCGCTGGGATATCGAACGGCGTACCGTCCGGCATGACGCCGGACGCATTGCGCACCGCGAACTTGCTCTGTTCGGTAAGATCTTTGTCGATCTCCAGCTGGGCAAAGCCCCACGGGTATGGTGTCGTGTAGCGAACGCGCTTTTCCAGCAAGTGTTCGATGTAGCGGTCGTTCTGCTGCAGATGATGCGGCCGCAGAAACAGACCTTCCGACCAGAAAACTTTGCTGTACCAAGACATTCCTACATCCACTTAGAAATTGTCGGCAGCCGCGTGGTCGCCGATAGTTTACTTTGAACCGGGCTTGTCACCGCGGTCGTAATAGTTCGAGAAATGCAACATAAAGGTTTCGATCGGCGCGCTGTTGTCGCGACCAAGATGCGCCTTCCAGCGCGTCAAGAACTCGTCCCAGAGTTTGCCCTTGTTCGTGCCGAGCCAGGAGCTCGCGCCACGCTGAAGCTCGAGCTCGCGGGCCATCAGCGTCGGATCTATGCCCGCAATCAGCTCATGGACAGCGTGCTGCATCGCCATGTAGGTCTTCAACTGATGTGACTTGAGATCACTGAAGCCCTGTGCAAAGGCGCGCTGTGCGTCGAGGTAGCTGCGCGTCGGCGGCCCAAAGAGAATGCGCATCGCTTCTTCCGAGGTCGGCGAGAACTTCAGCGGATTATTTTCGAGGGCTTGGACGGTGGTTTGGCTGGTGCTACGGGTCAGTTGCTTGGCTTGGGTCCGCGCCTGCAGCAGCGCCATCAGATTATCCACGGTCATACGCAAGATGACGCCAAGCTGTTCGGCGAGTTCGGCATCGGACTTGCTCGCAAAGAAATTGTCCGGCAATCCTGCAGCGCGCGCCACCAGTCGCGCGAACTCGGTACCGCCGACTGGCTTGGCCGTGACAGGTCCCTCGTCTGCCGCTGGCGCCGGGCGCGATGGCGATGCTGGCGGCTGGGCAGCGGCTGGTTCATCATCGATCCATACCGACGGCCGGCGTGGGGTCGGCATGATGGGCGGGCGCTCGACTTGCGGTTTCGGCGCGTTGGCTGGACCGGCTGCCCAGTTCATGTCGTCGTCCTGCTCGGACGGTTGGTACGGAGACGCCGGCTGTGACCGTCGGAACGGGTCTACACCCGGTGCCGGGACGCTCGCCGCCCAATCCAGGAACCCCGGATTGACGGGCCGCGCAGCCTCGCGTGGCTTCTTCAGCAGTTGCGGATCGATCGGCGGCGGAACGTCACGATCGGCTGTCCAAAGCTCTCCATAGTCGGCATGCTGCTGGACCGAGGGTTCGCGCAGTTGCGCCTCATGGTTTGGGCTGCCCCCGCCAGCCTCATTCTCCAGCGAAACTCCGATGATGTAGTGGCCGATCGTGAGTCGGTCACCGTCGCGCAAGCGGTGCGGCCCCCGCATGCGCTGGTCGGCACCGTTGAGAAAGGTGCCGTTGGTCGAAACGTCGTGCAGCCAATAGCCACCGTCGCGAAAGTGCACCTCGCAATGCTTTCCGGAAATCGTCCGCGCCGGATCCGGCAGCGTCCAGTCGAGGTGACGGTCCCGGCCAATATCGACTGAACGCCTGCCGGTGACCGTAAACGACACAGGTCCGCCATCCGGAAGGTTCGGTTCGTTCTCGATATTAAAGCGAAGCACCATCACATCGTCTCGTTAGCGCGGAGGGCGCGGTTCGCCGCGAGCCAATTGAATACCATCCTCTAGGCATGACGTCATTATCCGGTCCCGGGAGTCACGGGGGAGCCGGCAGAGGCCGATCAGCAGTGCTGCACGCACCGCCCGCGCGGCCTGATCTGGCTTAGCTTCCACGGGCGCAAATTCCGGGGGAACCACGCTTCCGCCGGACCAGCCGGCCGCCAGCGCCAGCCATGTCGCCGGCTGCTCAGGATCATTGGCATTGCCGACAGCCAGCGCCTTGTTCCGGGACTGCTCGTCCGGTTGCCGGACCCAGGTCTCCACAATATTCAGCGACCTGGTATCGCTGGCGTCGAAATGGTCGAACATCAGTTGCAGAGAGCGACATCCCCAGGCAACTGCTACGCGCCTGGGAAGCAGATAGGCACAGTAAGACACGGCCGGGTGCCAATTCCGCGCATCGGCGGCCTCCTGAAGGAAGTCCAGCGAAGGCTTGTCAGCGTCGGCTTTGCCGACATCATAACGCGCCAAGGGATAGGCCTGAAACAGATCCTGAACCGTACCGAACCGAACTTGTCCCATGACCGTCAACCAACAAGGGTTGGAGTACCGTGGGCGACCAGCGGACCACCGGCAGCAAGCGCCATACCGGCCTGCGCCGTCATGGCGATCGTCGGCGCGTTGATGACGATGCCCGCCGGGGTCAGGATGATCTGACTAGGACCCACCTGCAGGGTGATGTTGGCATTGGCCATGAGCGTGATGCTGAGGCCTGCATTAACAGACTGGTCCATGGCCAAAGTGATGTGCTGACCACCCAACTGGATATCGAGCTTATCATTGCCGTTCTTGAGCGTGGTGTTGCGCGTGTCGCCGCCAAATGCAGCTTCGCCGATGGTACGTGTCTCGGTGTCGCGGACCGTTACGTCGTGGTCCTTCTCGGCATGCACCGTGATCTTCTCGGATCCCTTCTTGTCCTCGAAGTTCCACTCGTTGAAGCCGCCGCCGCCTTTGGTGGAGTCCGACTTCAATCCCGCAATCGTCTTCTTCGACGGCAGATCGTAGGGCAGCTTGTATTCGTCGTTGTACACGGTGCCGATCACCAGGGGCCGGTCCGGATCCCCCTCCAGGAATTCGATAACGACTTCCTGTCCGACGCGTGGGATGATCTGACCGCCCCAGCGCTTGCCAGACCAAACCTGAGCCACGCGCAACCGGCACGACCGCTTCTTCTTCCGATCCCAGAAAAAGCGGACATAGATTTCGCCCAGGGACTCGACGTCGATTTCCTCGCTCGAATTATCGTCTTTGGTCACCACCTTGGCCGTCTGGATGCCGTTGATTCTTGGCTTCGGCGTCATCATCAGCGCTCGAAACGGCCGATCGCTCGGCAAGAACTCGTAGCTGCCGAAATAGACGTGTTGCCCTGCGTCGCTCGGACCGCCGGTGCGATAGGATTCGATCGAGAACGAGTGCACAGCTCGCACCACGAGATATTCGACGTTCTGCGAGTCCTTGGAGTGCTTTTCGAGCTTCGTCAGCCCACCGGGGAACAGGTTGACGGCGTCGCCATTGCCGCGGCGACGCCGATCCATCGCCTGCTCTGCCTGGAGCTGGATCTTCGCGTAGCGCTCGCCGTCGGATTTCTCCTTGAACTTCCCGGGATAGTCATAAAACTCCATCTCCGACCGAGTGTAATGCTCGGAGCCCTTGGCGTCGCTGATCATCTGAGCGTTGGGCTTCTGATAGTTGTAATCGTTGAGTTCGATCTTGCCGGTACGAAATCGTCGCTCCGATACCCATTCATAGATGTGCTGCTCGCCGCGCCGGTCGGCACCCGCCAGCGGGATGTAGGGAATCGTAGCAAGACCATTGATCGGACTGTGCGACGATTTGGAGTCCGCCAACACCAGCGTGTGCTTGCCGCCCTCATGCTTGAAGAAGTAGTAGATGCCGTGCTGCTCCATCAGCCGGCACACGAAGTTCATGTCGGTCTCGCGGTACTGAACGCAATATTCGAGCTTCGGACAAGAACCCTCTTCGGTCAGTTTGGATTCATAGTCGGTGAAGCCGCGTTCGTTGAAGACCTCTTTGATGATGTCGGGCGCCTTCTTGTCCTGAAAGATCCGGCAATCGGTGGTCCGCGACAACAGCCATAACCAGGGCCTCAGCACGATCCGGTAGCTGAAATAGTCGTTCTTCACCCCGAGCCACTGGGCCTCCGTCAGAATGCCGCTGAACTCGCGCTCCTTTTCATGCAGCTTTATGGTCAGCGTGCACTGCTGACCGATAGCGCGGTCGAAGTCGAGGTCGGCATCCTCACTGAGACACTCGATGCGATACTCGAACAGTTCGCTGAGACCTTCCGAGCCTTCGAATCCGGCAAAAACCAAAACGTCCTTGCCAAGAGGCGTCTTGAGTTCGCAGAGGCGGGTATCCTGCGTAAGCTGGCCCATGTGGGCTTAAACTCCCTCCTTCGATCGAATGACCCGCTGCAAAAAAGCTGATCAGACGTTATGCAAGAACGACGGAAATCCTGCGTGCCGCCGGCTGTGCCGGCAAGCCCGCCCCAGGGCTGGGCTTCCTGACGTTCCACAACGGCCGCCAAAGAACTACCCCGGGCCATCAAGTAGTCGGCTCCAAGAGCTTGCCGGTTCACGCGAAAATGGCATGATCTTCGGGAATGAACCAAGGTCGGCAGGCATCTGACCCATAGGTATAGATTCCGGATCATGCGCCCCCGCGCGATCCCCTAGTCGCCACGGGCTCGGCAGCGGGGCCGTGAACGAGCAGATGGACGGTCCGCATATGCTTGACGTCGCCTCCCTGACGCAGCCCATTGCCGCTGACGATCCCTGCGGGCCGGATCTCGACGCCATCGGAGACGTCCAATATCTGAACTTCTTCGCAGGTGCGGAATCGCTGCTACCGATGTCGTTCTTCGAGGTCGTCAATGCCAACGGAGAGCGTGGACGCTTCGATCCAAAGGCAGTCGATTTTGCCGGCCAGTTTGCCGCCGCGCAGCCCATTCTGGCGCGTACCCGCGATCTGCGCCTGAACCTGCTGCTGGCCAAGTTTTCAATCCTCAACCGCGATCTCGACGGCTTTCTCTGCTGCCTGAAGGCGACCAACCTGCTGCTGCGCGAGCAGTGGGAGGCGGTGCATCCGAAGGGCGAGGACGGCGACTACGCACTTCGCGCCGTCACAGTCGAGGCGATCGACGTGTTCCCGACCGTGATCAACCCGCTCCAGTTCCTTCCCCTGATCGAGAACCGCAGACACGGCAACCTCAACTACCGTGCCTACCAGATCGCTCAGGGCGAAATTCCCGCCGGCGACGCCGACGCCGACGGCCCTGATCTGGCGGCCATCGAGCGCATCGTCAGCGAGACAGATCTCGACACTCTCAAGGCAACCAGCGGGCGGTGCTCCGCGGTCGCTGCTGAAATCGCGGGTATCAAGCAAACCTGGCACGAGAGGTTGAACGCGGGGCAACCGATCAGCCTCGACAGGCTCTCTGGCTTGGTTAACGGCATGGCTGCCTGGCTTGCGGGTCTTGTCGCGTCGCGCGATCCGGCCGCGATCGCCGCAACCGCGGAAGATGTCGGACCTGTCGATACACAGGCGCCGTCAGACACGACCGGTGTGGTGACTTCATCCGCACAAGCATCTGCAGCGCTTGCAGCAGTGGCAGGCTATTTTGCCCGAATGGAACCGTCCAACCCGGCACTGTTGCTGGTGCGTCAAGCGCAGGAGATGGTTGGCAAGTCATTCATTGAAGTCATGCGGATGCTGGTGCCTGCGCACGTGGAGAGCGCTGCGATCAACATCGGGCGCGACAAGGTCTTCGACCTGCCGATCGAACGGATGGCGGAACTCGCCACGTCATTCTCATCGACGGCCGAGAACAACACCCAAGATATTGTATTTTCAGTGGAAAGCAGAGCGCAAGCCTTGGGCCTGCTGGCAAAGGTGGCGTCGTTTTTCCGAGCCGCAGAGCCGTCCAGCCCCATCCCCTTTTTGGCAGATCGCGCGCGCGACCTCGCGCAACGAGACTTTCTCAGCCTTTTGAATGATGTTCTTCCTGAGGGAGCGCTTAAAACAATCGACAGATCGCATTGAACCCAGCTTTCGCTCGAGGGCACTAAATGGACACAAGGATGTTTGCCGACCGCAGCAACTTGAAGTCCCCTAGCCGATCTGCGTCGCGCAAATTCGACGTCTAAAGCGATTTCGTAGTGAGGGAACCATGGCTACAGATAGCGGTCAAAAATTCATTCGTCGAAATCGCGCACCACGCGTGCACATCACATACGAAGATCCTTACGACGCCGAGCGGCTGATCGAACTGCCGTTCGTCATGGGCGTCCTCTCCGACCTTTCCGGCAATAACCCCGGCGTCGAGAAGGCGAAGGTCGAGGAGCGCAAATTCCTCGAGTTCGACATGGACAATTTCGACAGTCGCATGGCGGCAATCCAGCCCGGTGTGACGGCGCGCGTCGCCAATCGTCTCAGCGACGGATCAGACGAAAAACTTTCGGTCAATCTGCGCTTCAACAAGATGGCCGACTTCACTCCCGTGGCCGTCGCCCGCCAGGTGCCGGCTACAGCCAAGCTGCTCGAGGCGCGCGAACAACTTGCCAACCTGCTGCGCTACATGGATGGCAAGGTAGCCGCCGAGGATCAGCTGAAAAAACTTCTGGCCGATCCTCAACTGATGGCAGCGCTTCGGGAACGCGCGATCAGCCAGTCGACCGAACCTGGCACCGAGAGCTAAGGAAGGAACGGGGACCATGGCAAAAGAAGCTGTTCACAAAGAGAGCACCACCCAGGTCAAGACCGTCGAAGCTGACGAGTTTGCCACTCTGCTGAAGCAAAGCTTCAAACCGCGCACCGAGCGCGCAGCGACCGAGGTCGACAACGCGGTATCCACGCTCGTTCAGGAGGCATTGAAAGACTCGAGCGTCATCAAGTCGGACGTGCTCGACACTATCGAGGAGATGATCGCGCGGATCGACCAGAAGCTGACCGCGCAGATGAACGAGATCATTCACGCACCCGAATTCCAGGCGATCGAAAGTACCTGGCGGGGCCTCCACTACCTCGTCTTCAACTCGGAGACCGACGCCAACCTCAAGATCCGGGTCATGAACGTCTCGAAGAACGAGCTGTATCGTAATCTGCGGCTTTACCCCGATGCGCGCTGGGACCAGAGCCCATTGTTCAAGCAGATCTACGAATACGAGTTCGGCCAGTTGGGCGGCGAGCCGTTCGGCTGCCTTATCGGCGACTACTATTTCAGCCACCTCCCCACCGACGTACAGTTGCTGCGCGATCTCAGCAAGATCGCCGGCGCCGCACACGCCCCCTTCTTCAGCGGCGCCGAGCCGACGCTGATGGGAATGGACTCGTGGACCGAATTGTCCAACCCTCGCGATATCGGCAAGGTGTTCGACACGCCGGAATATGCCGCATGGAAGGGACTGCGCGACCAGGACGACTCGCGTTATCTCGGCCTGTGCATGCCGCGCGCGCTGGGTCGCCTCCCCTACGGCGCGAAATCGGAGCCTGTGGAGGAGTTCGCCTTCGAGGAGGAGACAGACGGGCACACCGGCGACAAATACGGCTGGATCAACGCCGCCTATGCGATGGCGGTCAACATCAACCGCGCCTTCAAGGAGTTCGGCTGGTGCACGCGTATCCGCGGTGTGCAATCCGGCGGCGAGGTCATCAATCTGCCGACGCACACATTCCCGACCGACGACGGTGGGGTCGATCTGAAATGCCCGACCGAGATCGCCATCAGCGATCGCCGCGAGCACGAACTTGCAAAGGCGGGCCTCATCCCGCTGATCCATCGCAAGAACACCGACAAGGCCGCCTTCATCGGTGCCCAGTCGCTTTACAAGCCGAAGAAGTATTTCGGCGAGAAGGGCGTGGATGCAACCGCGTCCGACAACCTGTCGTCACGTCTGCCCTACATGTTCGCAGTGTCTCGCTTTGCGCACTATCTGAAGTGCATGGTTCGCGACAAGATCGGATCCATGAAGGAGAAGGATGAGCTGACGGTCTGGCTACAAACCTGGATCAACGAGTACGTTGATGCCAACCCAGCCCTATCGTCAGAAGCTCAGAAAGCGCGCAAACCGCTGGCCGCTGCGAAGGTAGAGGTCATAGCAAACGAGGAGAACCCGGGATATTACAACGCGCGCTTCTTTCTTCGTCCGCACTTTCAATTGGAAGCGATGGATGTCGGCCTCAGTCTGGTTTCACGCCTGCCAGGTCCCAGCTCCTGACGCTGCAGCATCGCAACCGTACACACAGAAATTTGAGAGGACCATGCTATGGCTGTCGACATCTTCCTGAAACTCGATCCGATCAAGGGCGAGTCGCTGGACGACAAGCACAAAGACGAAATCGATATTTTGAGTTGGTCGTTTGGCGAGAGCCAGACCGGTACCTTCCACAGCGGATCGGGCGGCGGCGCCGGCAAGGTCAGCGTGCAGGATCTTCACTTCACGCACTTCGTTGACAAGGCCACGCCGGAACTTTTCAAGGTCTGCGCAAACGGCAAGCATATCGACAGCGCGATCCTGACGGTCCGCAAGGCCGGCGAAAACCCGCTGGAATATCTCAAGATCGAGATGAAGCAGGTTCTCGTGACGAGCGTATCGACAGGCGGATCGCACGGCGAAGATCGCCTTACCGAAAACGTGAGTCTGAACTTCGCGAAGGTCAAGATGATCTACAAGACCCAGACGGAGAAGGGTGGCGCCGGAGCTTCGCCGACGTTTGGCTGGGATGTTCCTGCCAACAAGGAATGGGCCTGATTGTCGGCCCCTCGCCTGGCGCCGGTTGCGATTGGCGAACCGGCGCCAAGCGGTGCGATTTTGATCGCACCTCTCGTCCGGCCCGGTTGCGGGCCCGAAAGCCTGCTGGGCGACGCCAAGTCGGACACCAACGCGCGCCCCCCGGGATTGCATGCGAGTTGGGCGTCATGGGGACCGTGAATGACCATTGCACGAAAGAAGGATCGGCTCTCTCCCCCACTGATGCTGGCATTTCGCTCAGCCCATGAAGCGCGCGACGCACGCAAGAAGCTCAATCTACGCGATGAGTCTGGCGAGCGGGTCATTGCAGGGCGGCGGAGCGCGGGCCGATTTCCAATCTCGGAAACGTTGCTCCGGCGCGAGGTCTCCCATGACCTCGAAACGCTCCTCAATACCATTGCCCTGGAATCGACCCTGGATCTGAACGGCCACGATTGCGTCCGAACCTCAATCCTGAACTTTGGCTTCCCTGATATTGCCCACCGTTCGATCGACGAGGTCGCCGACGACGAGCTCACCGACGCGTTGCGCGAGACGCTCACGACTTATGAACCGAGGCTCGATCGCAACACCATCCGGGTCCGACGCGACGGCTCGGTCGGCCCCGAGCAACTCAAGCTGCGCTTCATCGTTCACGCCGACCTGAAGGCCGAGCCGCTCAACGTCCCCGTGGAGTTCGTCGCCGACGTCGACCTCGACAGCGGCGATATCCAGATCAACCGACTTTAGCATGAACCGCGAATTCCTGGATTTTTACAATCGTGAACTGTCACTGCTCTACGAGCAGGCCGGGGATTTCGCCGAAGAGTATCCCGGCATCGCAGAACGCCTCGGTGGGCTGATCCGGGATCGCTCTGATCCCATGATCACGGGATTGCTGGAAGGTGCCGCATTTCTCGCCGCTCGCGTTCAGCTCAAGCTCAAGCACGAATTCCCGGAATTCACTGCAAACCTGCTCGAGCAACTGGTTCCGAATTACCTTGCCCCGACTCCGTCGGCCATGCTGGTCACGGCACGCCCCCCCTATGCCGACCCAGCGCTACGCGATGGCAAGAAGATCGCGCGCGGCGCCTATTTCGACGCCACCTATCGCGAGAGAGAACGAAGTCTCTCCTGCCGATTTCGACTTTGCCGCGATATCGCTCTTTGGCCATTTGACGTCACCGGCGCCGAATACTTCTCGACGGCAGGCGCGCTGCAGGCGCTCGGGATTCCCGTCGGCGGCGACGTCATCGCCGGGCTCAGGCTGTCGTTGACCCACCGTACCGCGGCCCGGCTCGATGAGGAGCTGCCGGACGCGGAGGCCAGGGCCAAGCCGGAAACCTGGTTTGCAGGCTGCCGCACGAGCGAACTTCCGATCTACCTTTCAGGCGCGGAATCCGACGCCATTGCGCTTTACGAGCAATTGATCTCGAACTGCAAGGGCGTCTACTTCCGGCATCTCGATGATTTCGGCGATCCGGTGGTGACTCGTGCGCCCCATGACTGCGTGCAGCAGATTGGTTTCGACGAGGACGAGTCGCTGTTTCCCAACGACAACCGGGTCTTTCGCGGCTCGGAGCTGCTGCGGGAATATTTCATGTTTCCACGCAAGTTCCTCGGCTTCAACCTGACGGGACTTCGCAGCGTGATGCCACGGCTGCGCAGCAAATCGATCGATATCGTCTTCGCTTTCGATGAACACAATTCACGGCTTGCCGCCGCGGTGCGGCCCGATACCTTCAGGCTCTATAGCGCGCCGGCAATCAACCTGTTCGAGAAGACGAGCGATCGCATCCCCGTCAAGTCGAATACGCACGAGTACCATGTGGTGCCCGATCGCAGCCGCTATCTGGAATACGAACCGCACCAGGTACTCGAAGTCTACGCGCACTTTCCGGCCGACAAGGACAAGCGGCCGGTGCGCCCGCTGTATTCGGCCGCCGTCGACCGGACCAGCGGATCGGTCGAGGGGCTTTATTTCACCGTTCGACGGTTGCCCCGGCGCCGCACAGTGGGAGAAAAGACGTACGGCGCATCATCGGACTACACCGGGACGGACATGTTCCTGTCTCTGCTGGAGCCCGGTGAACTTAGCGGCGAAGGTGCGGTCGCCGAACTCAGCGTCCGGGCGCTGTGCTCCAACCGGCATCTCACCGAACACTTGCCGGTCGGCCAGGGCGGCGCCGACTTCCGCCTGCTGGACGATACTTCCCTTGATCTGATGTGCGTCGCCGGTCCCACCCGACCACGCGAACCGATCGTGGCCCAATTGCGCAGCCGCAGCGAGATCGCGAACAGCGGAATCGTCAGCTGGCGGCTGATCAACATGCTGAGCCTGAACTATCTTGGCCTCGTCGAGCGCGGTGGCGGCAAGAACGCCGGAGCCCTGCGCGAAATGCTGTCCTTGTTCGCCGATCAGTTCGACGACGCCACGGAACGCAAGATCCGCGGCGTGCGCAGCATAGAAAGCCGGCCGGTCGTACGGCGGGTGCGCGAGCGCACCGGCAGCGGCGCAGCGCGCGGCCTGGAGATTACCATCACGCTCGACGAGAAGGCATTCGAGGGCAGCGGCGTGTTCTTGCTCGGAGCCGTGCTGGAGCGCTTCTTCGCCGACTATTCGGGCTTCAATACCTTCACACAGACGGTCGTCTCGACGTCGGAGCGCGGCGAGATCATGCGTTGGCCGCCGCGCATGGGCACGCGGAGACCTCTATGACGCTGATCGACCAGATGAAGGCGGAGCCCTGGCGGTTCGATTTCTTCAATACGCTGCGCCAGCTCGAGCGCGCCAACTCGGATCGACCGCGGATCGGTGACAGCGCTGCACGCCGCGAGGAGTATATCGACCTCGGCCAAGTGCCTTATCTGGAGTTCCCCGCCTCCAACCTTGCGGCCGTCGACGACGTGGGTGGCCGGCTCAGGATACTCGTCAAATTTCTCGGTCTCCTGGGGCCGCAGGGCGCGCTGCCGCTTGCCACCACCGACGAGAGCCTCAGTTGGTGGCTGATGCGGGATGACGCCTTCCCGCGCTTTCTCGATCTGCTCAACGGACGCTTTCTGCAACTCTTCTTTCGCGCCTGGGCCGATGCGCGGCCGATCGCTCAGCACGACCGTCCGGCGGATGATCGCTTCATCGCCTATGTCGGCTCCTTCGCCGGCCTCGGCTCCGACGTTTTCGCTGATCGAGACACCGTACCGGACATGGCGAAGCTCAGCTTTGCCGGACTGATCTCCCCCAGAGCGAAGTGTGCGTCACGGTTGACGCGGTTCCTGCAGGGGCTGTTCGACGTCAAGGTCGAGATCGACGAATTTGTCGGCACCTGGCTGTCATTCGACCCAAGTCATTGCAGCCGGCTCGGCGGAACCCATGCCAGGCTCGGCCGGGACGCTCTTCTGGGCTCACGCGTGTTCAGCGTCGAGGACAAGATCAGGGTGCGGGTCTTTGTCAAGAATTTTACCCAGTACGAACAGTTCTTGCCGACCGAAGCGCGCAACTTGTCGGAGCCTCTGGCGGACGCCGTGTTCTTCTATATCGGCGACGAATTGGAATGGGAGGTGGAGCTCGCCATTCCAGCGGGAGAGGTCGTCCCGGTCAGGCTCGGACAGAGCGGACGACTTGGATGGACCACCTGGGTCTCGCCGAACTGGACTTCCACGGAAGAATATCGCCGCGATGCCCGCTTTCAGCTCAGCGAGCGCTTGAGCGCCCGTCGGGCCGCCGCAGCCGATGCCCCGGCGATTTGAACCTATCCGTAGCGCCGATTGCCTAAAGCTATGGGATTCGATGAAATTTCCGCTTGATGCCAGGCATCCGCGGATGGATTAAGCAGGAGGATCCGCCGTGACCGACATCAGCATTGAGGCTGTAACGGGCAAGCTGAACCGGGCCGGCTATGATGCCTTCATACAGGCCCTGCGCCACGCAAAGAGCGCCGGCAATCGCAACGTCGAGCTAGCGCACTGGCTGTTTCATATCCTGCAGCAGGAACGCAACGATCTCAGCCTCTCGGTCGATCATTACAAGCTCGACCGGGCACGCTTGTTGTCGGACCTTGCCGGCGTGATCAATGGCTTTCGTAAGAACGAAACCGACATGCCGGGCGTCGCCAATCCGGTCATCGATCTGCTCGATCGGGGCTGGCATTATGCCACGCTCTTCTTTGGCGAGACCCAGATCCGCACCGGTCATCTGCTCGTGGCGGGCCTGAAATCGAATGATATTCGTCGCACGCTGAACAACCTCTCGCAGGAATTCGCCAAGGTCAACGTCGACGCACTCGCCGCGGAGCGCCGCAATGTCTGGGCCGGCTCCGACGAGGAAACCATGCGGCCGATGGACGGTTCGGGCCTGGTCGGCGCAGGCACGGAAGGCGCGGCCCAAGCGGGTCCCAAGGGGACGACGCCGCTCGACCGGTTCTCCCAGGATCTCACCGCCAAGGCCAAATCAGGTGAGATGGATCCGATCCTTGGCCGGGACGAAGAAATCCGCCAACTGATCGACGTGCTGATGCGACGGCGGCAGAACAATCCAATTCTTACCGGCGAGGCTGGCGTCGGCAAGACCGCAGTTGTCGAGGGATTCGCCCAGCGAATCGCCGCCGGCGACGTGCCGCCACCGCTCCGCGGTGTAAGGCTTTGTGCGCTCGACATCGGCCTGATGCAGGCCGGTGCTTCCATGAAGGGTGAGTTTGAGCAGCGCTTGCGCTCGGTGATCGACGAGGTCCAGAGCTCACCCACCCCGATCATACTGTTCATCGATGAAGCCCATACATTGATCGGCGCCGGCGGCGCGGCCGGCACCGGTGATGCGGCCAATCTCCTGAAACCTCCTCTCGCCCGTGGCACGCTGCGCACGATCGCCGCCACCACATGGGCAGAATATCGCCAGTATATCGAGAAAGACCCCGCGCTCACACGACGCTTCCAGCCGATCCAGATCGATGAACCGGAAGTGGAGACCTGCTGCATCATGCTGCGCGGACTTCTCGGTCCGATGGAAAAGCACCACGGCGTTCGCATCTCCGATGCTGCGATCGTCGCAGCGGTCAACCTGTCCCACCGCTACATTCCTTCACGGCAGTTGCCGGACAAGGCGGTCAGCCTGCTTGATACCGCCTCGGCGCGCGTGGCCATCAGCCAGAGCGCGACGCCAGCCCTGATCGAGGATGCACGCGTTGCGATTACCGCTCGTGAAGCCGAGAAATCGGCACTCGTCAGCGACAGCGATCTTGGGCTTAAGGACAGCGACCGCATCACGGCGATCGACAACGACATTGCGGCACTGAAGGACAAGCTGACGAACCTCGAAGCCGATTGGGCCGCAGAGCAGGAACTCGTCAAGGACATCCGGAGCATCCGGGAGATTCTGTCCCAGCCCAAAGAAGGCGAAGATCCGGCTGCCAGGCGCGCGGAGTTGCGCGGCAAGTTCGACACACTTGAGAGCATCCATCCGGAGAAGCGGATGGTCTATGCCCATGTAGACCAGCAATCGGTGGCGTCCGTTGTCTCTGACTGGACCGGCATCCCGGTCGGCCGGATGATGCGCGACGAGATCGAAACCGTGCTGAAGCTACCGGAGATCCTCAACCGCCGCGTCGTCGGCCAGTCTCATGGGCTGACGATGATCGCCAAGCGAATCGAGACCAGCCGCGCCAAGCTTGACAACCCTTCCAAGCCGATCGGCGTGTTCATGCTGGCTGGTCCATCCGGCGTGGGCAAGACTGAAACCGCCCTGGCGCTTGCCGAGACCCTTTACGGCGGTGAGCAGAACATGATCACGATCAACATGTCGGAGTTCCAGGAAGCGCACACCGTCTCGACCTTGAAGGGTGCACCTCCCGGCTATGTCGGCTATGGCGAAGGTGGACGCCTCACCGAGGCTGTCCGGCGCAAGCCCTACAGTGTCATCCTGCTCGACGAGGTGGAGAAAGCTCATCCCGACGTCCACGAGATCTTCTTCCAGGTGTTTGACAAGGGAACCATGGAGGACGGCAACGGGCGGCGGATCGACTTCAAGAACACCTTGATCATCCTTACCACCAACGTCGGCACCGATCTGATCATGGGCCTCTCGCGCGATCCAAAGTATCGCAACGAGCCGGAAGAGCTCGCCAAGATGCTGAGGCCGGAACTGCTGAAGGTGTTTCCCGCAGCGCTGCTCGGACGCATCGTCTCGATACCGTACTTCCCGCTATCCGACGAGATGCTCGCCGGGATCGTTCGGTTACAGCTCGACCGGATCGGACGACGCCTCCGCGACAATCATAACGCGTCCTTCGACTACGATGACGCGGTCGTGGAGCACATTGTGTCACGTTGCAACGACCCGGATTCCGGCGGGCGAATGATTGACAACATCATCACCAACACCCTGCTCCCGGAGCTGTCGCGCGAGTTCCTCAGCAAGTCGCTTGCCAAGGAAGAAATCAAGCAAGCGCGGGTCTCGATCGAGAACGACAAGTTCGCATATTCGTGGAACTGAGGACGATGAACATTCAAACCGAGCATCGCCACCCGAACGCCGGTCCCACGCCATACGACGAGGTCTACTACCCCGGCCACGTCTACGGGCTCACTCATCCGAACCATCTTGCTACCATTGCTGCCGTTTACGGCATGCAGTCAGCGCCGGTCGAGCGTTGCCGGGTGCTGGAGCTTGGCTGCGGCGTTGGCGGCAACCTGTTGCCGATGGCCTTTCAATATCCAATCAGCGAATTCGTCGGTGTCGACCTGAGCGGCGTGACGATCGAGCGCGGCCAGCGAAACATCGCCACATTGGGCCTGAGCAACATCAAGCTTCTCCATTGCGACATCATGAATGTCGACGCAGGCTTCGGGGAGTTCGACTACATCATCGCACACGGCGTGTATTCCTGGGTGCCGCCGGCGGTGCGCGAGAAGATGATGATGATCTTCAAGCAGAACCTGGCTCCCCGCGGGGTCTGCTACGTCAGCTACAATGCGCACCCGTTCTCGCATCTTCGCGACATGGTCCGCGACATGATGCGGTATCACACCCGCCGTCTCACCGGCATGAAGGAGAAGGTCGGACAGGCCCGCGCGATCCTGAAGTTCCTGAGCGACGGCTCGAAGGCCAACTCGGTGCACGGCGCAGTTATGCGCGACCAGTACAACCGCGTCCTCAAGTCCCCCGACGAGCTTCTGTTTCACGACGATCTCGATGATGGTGCCGAGGCGTTCCTGCTGCATGAGGTCGCCGAGGACGCAAGCCGCCATGGCCTGCAATATCTGGGCGATGCTGATTTTTCACGACGCTATCTTGCCGGCTATTCCGAGGAGGTTCGCGCGACGCTGCAGCGCTTCCCGGAAAGCGAGTTCATGGCGCGCGATCAATATCAGGACTTCATCGACGGCAACGGCTTTCGGCGCACCTTGCTCTGCCACGACAGCATTTCGCTATCCCGCCAGGTCGACCTCGATTTCGTCACCCGGTTCCATTTGCTGAGCACGACCAACCCGGTCGACCCCGACGCCTGCGTGACCGACGATTCCGCGATGGAATTCGAGAACCAGGACGGCAGCAGGGTCACGGTAACCAATCCGCTATTGAAGGCCGCGCATCTATGTCTGGGCCGGGCCTGGCCGCGAGCATTATCATTCGACGAGCTGCTCGATGGGGCCCGCGCGCTGCTGGGCGATCGGCGGGCGGATGATGACCAAAAGGTGTTGACGGAGGCGATGTTCATCCTGGCTTGCAGCGGCGAGGTTTCGTTCCTGCTGTCGCGTCCCTTTTTGTTGAAGGAAGCTACCGAGCATCCGCCGCAGGCGAGCCTGCTCGCGCGAAGACAAGCGCAGACAGGTCCGCTCGTCACCAACCTCCTCCACCAAACGGTGCAGTTGGAGGACGACCGGACCAGGGATTTCCTGCAATTGCTCGACGGTGCGCGGACCATCGACCAGATCACGGCCGAAATGACCGAAAAATTCGGCCCGACCATCCGGATAGACCAGAAGGATAGTGCCGGGCAGCCTGCCGAGCCGTTATTGCTGTCAACACGAGAAAGCGTTCAGCGCTCGCTTGCGATGGTCGGCAAGCTGGGCCTGCTGGTCGCGTGACGCGCTCAAGTGCATCGGCCACTGTGGGGGGAGTGGCGGACAGGAGCCCGAAGCTCTGCCAATTCCTGAAGCGGACGCGGCCCCCAGCACTCAACCATCGTGGGTGTACTGTTGGCCAAGCAGCCATCCAGTGAGAATACCCGCGGGTCCGCTGGTATAGACCGGATGAAAACCTACACCGGCGCGCAGCGTCCGCCATTCACTCTCGCCAACCCAGGGAATTCCAGGATCACCCTTTTGGTATTGCGACAGCAACGTTTTGGCGACCTCAGCGGCATTGGCGTAAATCGGGCCGTTGGCCCAGCGTGGTCGCGGGAGGCCAGTCATGCGGCAATAGAGCGCCGTGCAGACATACGCGGACGCCTCTTCGGCATTGGCGTCAAGGCCGGTACGCAACAGATCGTAGGCTGCATGCAGGCTCTCATGGACGATATAGGCCTCGTCCATCCGCCCCGCTGCCGACACGACCTCCAGCGTGTTCGCCGCAACCGCTGTGCCGTCCGCCCTGGTTCTCGCGACATCGTTGTATTGTGCAGCAACGCCTGCCGCGAGATCCGTCGGAGGTCTGACGGTGACCTGCCCCAACCGGATCGCGCGGGCGACGTGATGGAACGTTTGCGGCGCAATCGTCACATGGCTGCCGCGGATCGGAAACCGGAAGCGCATGCGTGCGACCGCCGGGCCATTGAGTACGTCCAATACCCTGCTCCGCAGTGACATTTGATCGTCCTCGTTGTTCGCACTACCCCACGGTTGGTGGTCGCCGTTTCCGATCAGCAGGTTCAAACAGTCATTGCACCGGCGCGATAGGAATTCGAATAACCTGGGCCGGGCGGCAGCTTGGTCGAACGAGCCGGCATTGAACCCGAACCCGTCCGGGCGAGACCAATTTGGGGCGAGGATTGCCTCGGAGTGCGCCCCATGACGACGACCGATCCGACGACGACCGACACTTACCGGAAGATCGCGGCACGACTGACCATGCTGCGGCCGCAGATCGATTTGAAGAATTATTTTGCCGGCCCCAACCCGGATGTGCGCCTTTATGACGAGAAGCCCTACATCCGACACCAGCTCGAGAAGTATGGTGTCGCTGCCGCGACGACCACGCTCGACGGCGTCACCTTCCTGCCCAAGGACTGGGAAGAGCTGATCAAGAAGCTGCGCATTGCCAAGACGACGGACGGATTCGACGCCTTCGCCGAAGGGCAAAGCCCGGAGAAAGCGTCGCATTGGGCCCTCGATCTGTCGATGGCGGCAACGATCGGCAAGGGGTTTCGGGAGGTCTGGCGCCCAAAGCTGTCCGACAGGCCGCTCTCAACGCAAGATCTCCCGGGCCGCCACGGCTTCGGGCTCGGGCGCGACCGCGGACAATGGAGCGATGCCTACAGCTCGCAATTCGGCAAGGACCCGCAGCCCCAGGACATCACCTCGTTGCATTTCGCCGTGGCACCTGATCGGGTGAACGTGCACGTCGACGAAACAGGCTTCGTATTCGAAGGCGTGGACGGCGCCCTAACGGTCGGGCCGAACTTCGTGCATCACGCCGGCAATGAGCTGTTCTGGAAGAGCAACAAGCATATACCGCAATGGGCCGCAGAGCACATCGATCTGATCCTGCCGAACAGCGCGAACGACTTTTCGCGCGTGGGCATTTCGGTCGACATGTACCAGCGCAAAGACTTGCGCGTTACGGTCACGGGCTCCTGCGGACTTTTCGGCGGTTTCGAGTGCTCCGGAACCGTGACCATCAGCGGCACGCATGACCTGCTCGGCTCGAAGTCAAAAGGCCGGCGCTAAAGCGGATATCGCTCGTTCGACATTGCTCCGTGTCTACGCCTCCAACCTACGAATGAGGCTCTTCGATTTGCCACGACCAGTTCGCGGACCGAATGAATGGAACCATCGAACCGCCTCGAGGTAGCGGCGACGAATAAGTATTGGCGGCGAGAACGCGTAGTTCCGCAGGAATCAGCAGGGGAGGCCTTTCATTGCCGAACCAGGAAAGGCCCTTGAGGCCTGTCGTCGAAAGCTATGTACCGCCCGCGGGAATCCGGCATGCGGTGATGGCAGGCGAGACCTGGATATCCCTCGCCAAGCGGATCGGCATCGACCCCTGGGACCTCATCGAGTTCAATTTTCCGGGCATCAAGCTCGTCAAGCAGCGCGATTTCCAACAAGCCACACGGCAGGTGAACTGGTACCTGGCCGAGTATGTAGGCTGCCGCGCGATGTCGCCCGACCGCCAGAATTTTGCGTTTTCCTCGGGTACGACCGGCGGGAGAGGTGGATGGCGAGGGGGATTCATCTATCTGCCGCCAGGTACGCCGCCTCCCCCGCCGATTGCGCCCACTCCACCGGTTGCGCCCACCCCAGCGGCTCCGACCCCGCTGGAATGTGAAGGAAGCCGACCCGACTTCGCGCGCGTGCTGGACGTGAGCGAACGGGATTTCGCGCGCAACGTTTTTGGCCCGACGCTGCCACCGTGGGAGACGATTGCGATTACCAATGGCCTCGGAGCAGGCGGAAGACCGTGGACGAACGATGGACCCTTCTTCAGGGGAAGCAATCCCATGGTGCCGAGCATGCGGTATGCCATCAATCTTGGCAGTGTCGCGTTCAGTAACCTGGCATCGCCCAGCCCCACCTTCGGTCTCTTGTGCGACGACTTCGGCCGCATTTGCGACCTCTTCGTGCACGAAATGACCCATGTGTGGCAGGCGTTCAACGATTCAAACTGGACGATGGCGCGCTCCTTCTGGGCGCAGACAATCGGTTCCGGCTACGAGTACACGCCGGGCGATTCCTGGGACTCATACAACGTCGAGCAACAGGCACACATCGTTGAAGATTGGCACAAATACAAAATCAGTTCTCCGATGCTTGCCGAGGAGCGCTATCCGTACGTCCGGCTCGTGATCCGCTCTGGACGCCTCACTTTTCCTCGCGGGCTGGATCTTGCGGCATTGAAAAAGGACCTTCAAGATCTGCGCGCAAGGCACCTGGACTAGAACCCACTGCAAGGGAGTGGTCGGGAGTCTACTTAACTGAAGCACCGACACGCCGAGCATTCGACGCGGTGGGGTCGCGCATTCTTCCTCTCAAAAGTATTTTTCCGACTTGCGTGCTGGTCAGCTTCGCAGCGCAAGCACACGGAGAAGAATTGCGCGGCCGCCATGCGACAGGCGATCGTGAAACAGTTCGGAGAGCCGGTCTCCACGCTTCCGCACCGAAAACCTCTTCCCGAGCTCATGGGCGCGAGACAGCGAGCAATAGAGAAAATCACGACGTAGCCGGCGCAGTCGGCTGCCATACCCTTTAACATCGGTGCTCGCGTAGGCCTCCATCAGGGTGCGCACCAAATAGTCGTCGCTCGGATCAACATAAGTTTCGTGGGAAACGCTCGATGATCGCATGGACACAGGTTCATCGCTCGACAGAAATAAGTTCCTGCGGGTCAGCCCATCCGATACGCCCGTCGCTTCTTTTGTGAAATCTCCATAGTTCACAAAAGGCAGCGCTGCGAGTTGCCGGCGCAGATTTTCGAGCGTCGCCGACGGGATCCGGACGCCGTTGCCCGCGCTGGTGTCGAGCTTATTGGCGCGCACCGTGGCGTAGAGGTCGCCCCAGAATTTGTCCCAGGGGGCGGTGCCGTTGCGGTTAGACGACGGATTCTTGCGAACGCTATATGTGGTTTGAGTGAGGTAGGCCGCCAGTTCGCCCATGTGGCGCGTAACAGCGCCGTCAGGATCATAGACGTCGATCATGGCGTGGACGCACTCATGCAGGAGCAGCGCCCGATCGCTATCATTTGCGGGCGGCGGCTTCTTCTGCGTCAACAGAACATCCGTAACCTGATCGTAGAAGGCGAGATCCTGAGTGCCGCCCTTCACCAATATATTGCCGGCACGAATGTGATCGCGAACTGTCGTCAAGTATTCGCCCTTGATATGGATCTTGTCGACGTAGAACTCGATGCCAAGCGCTACCGAGTCACTGAGTGTGTCCAGGACGTCGCCTTCGGTCAGTGGCATGACCTACCTCCCTTGCGTGGTCGAGCAATAGTGGTCCGGCCAGGCCCCGCAAGCGCTGAAACGCTGTACTGCACTAATAGGAGCCGCCCGCCCCTCCGTTCGCGTTGTGGAAGGTGGCTAGATCGTCACGCCGCCGCCGCCGAAGATTTCGACGACCACAGCGCGATTGGCGGCCCTGTTCATCACGGTCGTGTTGTCCTTCAGATACTCGTAGAGTGAAGCGGGCTTGACGGAGAAAACGCGCGAGCGGGCGCTTGGGCCGAACAGGTGAAAGACGTTCTTGGCCCGGCCCGTGCGCAGGAAGCTGTTGTTCCGTTCGCCGCCGGTGCTGTCGCTGTATCCGACGATCTGGAACTGCAACGACTTGTCGGTCTCGAATCGGATGAGCTGCGCTGCCAACAGCGGATCGCGCTTGGCGATGTTCTTGAGATGCCGCCAGTCGACGCCGAAATCCCAGATGATGAGATATTGGCAGATGCCGGCCGGCGGGACCAGACTGACGTCCACACCGAGATGGCCGACCTCGGTGCGGGACGTCGCGACTTCATTGGCCACGTAGGGAAAGACGGCGGCGCTGTGAACCTTGGCAAGCGGCGAGCACTGCGGTTGCGTCGCCATATTCGGCATCTGTTCCACCGGACCCGGCGGCGTGTATTGCGGCAGTGGCTGCGGCGCGCGTCCCATGGCAATTTCTCCCGTTGCTGGCGTGGCCTGCCCAAAGCTAAGCACTGGAGGGAGCGTCGGCTCCCACCACGGCTATGACTAGTAGTGACGTGAGCGGTCGGGGAAGTTCAAAGGCGAGGTGCGGGCGCCCTCAACAGGGCCATTAGCGGACATTGATTGGCCTTCCGCGCTCTCCGAAAAGCGGAGTAGGCTACGCCTATTGCCGTCCGTGCCAAATTGTTGCGGAGGGACTGGCCATGAAACTTCGCCGCCGAAATTTTCTTCATCTCGCCGCGGGGACCGGCCAGATTGTTTTCCCGCCGCCGAAGGAGGCTCTCATTTCCGCGCGCAAGATTTCGCGTTGACGGACCGAACTAAGACAGGAGAACCAGACATGGCCGCCTTTCAAGAGGTTTTCCGCCGCTCCGGCATCGATGAGCGCCGCAGCCCGCCGGGCATGGTGGTGCCGTTCGGCGGCTCCAACATCGTGGCGCTGATCGATCCCGGAAGAAAGCTCAAAGTCGATCCTAACGCCCATGCCCTCGGGATCAAGGAGATCGATGGCGCCGATACCCTTAGACGCGTCATGCAGGCCAGAGAAACCTTCTCCAAACCCGATATCGATCCGCAGCTCAGGGCGGCGTCACTTCCCGCCACCTTCAATGGCGATGCACGGTTTTTCGAGATCAATGGCCGGATTAAGCCGATTGGTTTTCCCGGCCTGGAGGTGGTGGCCCGTTCGGCCGGCCGGAAGATCGAAGCCAAGCTCTATGTCGTGGTGCTACCGGAAATCAAGATCAAGGTGGCGTTCCGCAATGTCATGGTTCCGGGGAGTGGCGGCGCTCCGGCGTTTCACGCCAAGAAGCCCTGCAACGAGCAAGACGAATTGCTGACGATGAACAATATATGGAGGCCGCAGGCCAACATCCGCTTCGAGCGGGTGCCAAGCGACTGGCTGGTCATCGACGACTCGCAGGCTGCCATCAAACAGGAGATCGCCAATGCGACTGGCATGAAGGATGCGAGCCTGGCGACCTTTCCCGATGTGATCGACGTCGAAAAACTGAAGGGCATCTTCGTCAAACACAAAGTTCAGGGCGCCCATCTAACCATTTTCTGCGTCGATAAGGTTTGGTCCAATGGCGGCCTCGCCAATGGCTCGTTTGCTCGCGGGCTGGACCTTGCCTTCATCAGCTCGCAACGCGGGCCTAACACGTCTGCCCATGAATCCGGCCATTTTCTCGGCTACTACTCGAAGAGCGCGAGCAAACCTTGGGACAGCCAAGGCCACACGCTGGAGACCGATCCGAAAACCGGAAAAGAAAACAGGGCGGAAGACATCAAGATGCTGATGCGCGGGGGAGGCGCCGGGTGGAAAATCCCGTTCAATCTCGTCAAGGAGTTCCGCGACTTCCCCGGCTAGCATCCGAAGATCAGACAGAAGCTGGAAATCACTCCAGACGTTGAATGTCGCCTTGGGTCAAAAGCTGCCCCGACGGCCCCGAAACGCTTACTTTGCCACCTGGCAGGCAGAGCGTGTCATCGGCCATCATGACCGCAATACGCTGCGCTTACGCCTCGATCCCAAGGGAGATTCGACAGACCTTGAGCCGGGCATGAGTGTCTGGCTTGAGAACTAGCGAGGACCCGAGCTCCGAAGTATCGCTTCGGCTGCTCACGTCTCAATCGGCTTCGGAGCTGATGTCGCGATTGGACTGCACCCCACGCCTGGGTACGCTCATTGTTACGCGCGAAGCACTCGATCGAACCCGCACGATTCATCCTCCGTTGCAGGCGAACTCGAGAGGCGCGCCCTGCGCAACTCGTCGGTGTCTTTGATCGCATCGCGTATCGGTGGCATGATGATGCGCGCTGAAGCCCGTGGAAGCCGAAATTGTAAGCCAAGGTTGTCGTTGCAATGCGGACCAGGCTCCAACTTCGCGACGTGACCAAGCCCCTGGGCCAAGCGGCGGTGGGCGCGTTGACGATCGGAATACTGCGTGCCGCTCGCCATTTCGATCCAACCAAGACCGCCAACTTATTCGCTCGGATCACTCGCTCAATCGGGCCCATGATGCGGGAGCAAAAGATCGGTCGAGCCAATCTAACCGCCGCATTTCCGGAAAAATCGCCTGCAGAGATCGAGACCATTCTCGCAGGCGTCTGGGACAATCTCGGTCGAGTCGGCGCCGAATTCGCGCATCTTGATCACATCTGGAACTATGATCCCGCACGGCCCAAAGCTAGCTGCATCGAAATCGACAGGCGCTCATATGAATTGTTTACGCAGCTGCGGCTCGACGGCAAACCGGCGCTGATCTTTGCGAGTCATCTCGCTAACTGGGAACTTCCGGCCCTGGCAGCCGTCGCGCACGGGTCGGATACTGCGATCCTGTATCGCCGACCCAACATCGCGTCCGCCGACCGCATCATCCAGGATATGCGCGCCGTGAAAATGGGCACGCTCATTCCCGCGGGTCGTGATGCGCCCCTAAGACTTGCCGAGGCCCTTAAAAGTGGCCAGCACGTTGGAATGCTGGTCGACCAGTATCTGACCAACGGCGTCGAGGTTACTTTCTTCGGCCGCAAGACCAGGGCCAATCCGATGCTTGCGCGACTGCTGCGGCAGATTGAGTGCCCGATTCATGGTGTGCGCGTCATCCGTCTGCCCGGACAGCGCTTTCGTGGCGAACTGTCTGAAGAAGTGAAGCCGGTCCGCGATGCCGCCGGACAAATGCCATTCAGGGAACGATGCAGGCGGTCACATCGGTCATCGAGGGCTGGATCCGCGAATATCCCGATCAGTGGCTGTGGCTACACCGTCGCTGGAGGTAGCACTTGACTGACTGCGGTAGCCCTTCTTAGTGGAGGTACATGGTCCAGCTCGGCAATGCGGCGGTCAATCTCGCCGATCACGCGTTCCGAGAACGGCCCGAGGTGCATGTACAACGCCATCAGCATCACGATGTACCGTAGCGCGCCCGGATTGGTCTCCGCGACTTCGACGAAGGTCTTCCAGAACGGCTCGCGAACCTTCGGCAGGGCCCGCATGATCTTGTGTACGCTGTCGATGCCGCCAAGCCTCTTGCGCACGTCGCCATCCGGCAGGTCGCGGCGTCGGTCGGACCGGTCGAGCATGGCGGCGAGACGCGACAGCCGTCCTGCATATGCTGCCGGACTGTAGACGTGCCCGAGCACAGCCTTGTAATCGGCAAGGATGTCACGAAGCGGACGCTTAGTATCGAAATTGCATCCGAGCGTGCACTGATCGCCCGTCTGCTCGACATTCATGAGGTCATGGCCCTGGTGCAAGCGGCCTTCCGCGGCCAACCGCCGTGTAAGCTGTGTCCCAGGCAGCGCATAAAGCAGTCCAACGATGGAGACTGGAATGCTCGCCTCCTCGATGAGGTCGGCCATCGCCTGTCCTATCGAGGCCTTTTCGCTATCGAACCCGACGATGAAGCCAGCGGTGACGAACATGCCGTAGCCGTAAATCTTGTGAATGCACTCGGCGATGTTGCGCCTGGTGTTCTGCTTCTTCTTCATCTGCACGAGCGTCTCGGGATCCGGGCTCTCGATGCCGACGAAGATCGCGAAGAAGTTCGCATCCTTCATTGCCTGCAACAACTCGCTGTCGTCCGCGATGTTGATCGAGGCTTCGGTTGAGAACTCGAATGGATAGTCGTGCTCCTCCAGCCAGGCTTTGAGCCGCGGCATCAGGGTGCGGAGGTTCTTCTTGTTGCCGATGAAATTGTCGTCGACGAAATCGACATGCCCGCGATAACCGTGATCGTAGAGCGCCTGCAACTCTGCGAGAATCTGATCGTTGGTCTTGGTACGCGGCACGCGACCATATAGCTCGATAATATCGCAGAACTCGCAGGTGAACGGGCAGCCACGCGAATACTGCAAGCCGATGTATAGATAGTGATCGAAGTTGAGCAGATCGTAGCGAGGCATGGGGCTCAGCGTGACATCTATCGTGAATTTCTCGGCGATGAACACGCCCTTGCGTTCGCCGCTTTCCCAGGCGGCGATGAACTGCTCGATGACCTGCTCGGCCTCGCCGATCACCTGGAAGTCCGCGTCCGCGTAAAGATGCGGGCTGGAGGAGACGTCCGGCCCACCAACACATACCGGCTTGCCGCGCAGGTGGGCGAGATCGATCAGATAGATGGCATCAGGCTGCTGGTTGAGCATACCGCCGATCATCACAAGATCGGCCCAGTCGAGGTCCGCATCTGTCAACGCCTCGGTATTGCGGTTGACGAGCCGGATGTCCCAATGCTTCGGCAACATAGCGGCGACGGTGATCAGGCCGAGTGGCGCCGTTGGATACTTCGCGCCGACGAGTTCGCAGGCCTCCGCATAGTTCCAAAACGAATTCGGAACGAACTTCGGATAGATCATCAGGACGCGGCAGGGGATTGTCATGCTGTTCCAGCCCGGGCGTTGATGGCACAATGCCCCGCTGTTGATCGGGGCTCAAGGGGTCGCTTCGCTCGTCGATAAGGCGTTTGAGTGCTGGTTATGGAGGTGAGCACTGCGGTTCAGCTCGCGCACCTCGGCAGTAGTGCATTGCGAATCAATCAGGTCGGACGCGAACATCGCGGACCGTAAGGCTCGTATTAGTATCAGCAGATACGCGTTCTAATTGGATTTTTTTGGGGCACGCTTTTTCGGTCCAGTTCCGGCACCGTCCCCACGGCAGGGCCAAGCATCCCTGAATGCTTCGATCGCGACGGTGATCCCCGGTTCATTCACTCGATCCGGATTGTTATCAAGATACTGCAGAAAAACCTTCGCACTTTGCAAAGGGCTGCCTTGCGCGGGGGGGCATGCACGCACGTCAGCGGGCAGATTTGGTGAAAAGAGCATCGCGGTCTCGATCATTCCCTCACATGCGCCTGCGGACCGAGCTTCGTCCTGATTGCGAAGCGAGTTCTTGACAAGCAGCTCGCAAGACTTTTGCGCGTCGGTTCCCTTATCGACAACCGTGGCACTGGCCTTCCCGATGATCGCTAGGATAAGGCCGGCAACAATCATATGGACCCGCATCCACGTCCCCCGAATACCGGCGCGATAGCTTGCAGGCATTGAGTATGCCGCAATAGAGCGGCCGCCCGCGCCGTTCCAGGCGGCTCAGACGGCTTAGCTCAAAAAAAGCGTCTGATCCACCGCGCTCGAATAGGAGCGAAGTGAACTCACCTCTTCCATTTCCACAAAGCTAAAAGAGCCCTTGTCGACTTGACAACACGCAGCTTTACGCGCCGTGACCGCCGCAAAGGTCGGCTACACCGCGATCATGATCGCGAATCAACATCGGCGGCGACAAGCGTGCTGATGGTACAGATCTCGATCCGGCGAGGAGAGCATCTATTATCCTGCCGTGCACGCGACGTGCACTGGTCGATTGATGTCGATGCTCGGCCTCGACGCAGAACCATTGCCTAAGCGGTGATCTTCGTCTGCGACGACAAGTTCTGCGAACCTTCCTCAACTACGCCAAGGAGGACTTCACCCTCAGAACGGTTTCCAACAAGAGCTTAGCCACGACCAAGCGGAGGTGGAGCTGCCTTGCAGCGCAGCGCCACGGACGTTCCATGATCTCGCGGCCTATTCATCAACCAGGCGAGGCAGCGCACGAAGGTTGGTCGTATCGAACCGCATCCTCAAAGAACAAGCTCGCTTGAATTTCTTGAAGACCTCACACCCATCCAGACGCAAGGAAGAGTGGATGAACTCAATCCGAGGATTTTAGCCTCGACCTGGTTCAAGCTGCACCGTTTTTCGTCCCCCGTTCAGCTCTCTGAGTTTGTTGACGTATTCCTCAGGCTTTAGCAGATGAAACGGAGCGTTGAGGCCCATGAACGTCGCTATGCGGCCGATAAAGGCAGTACAGTTTGTCGTTGCTGCATTCCAGAGCGGCGAAGACTCCTGCTGGCGCTTGATATAAGCAAAGACCTTCTTGGCGTCTGCCTCAGACAAATAGACACGATAGCTGGCCGTCAGATATTGCTCGTCAAGATCACCGTAGGTCGCACCCGTCTCAGAAGGGACAAACATAATGTGTCCCAGGATATAGGGCACCTCGTCGCCGGCCGGAGCCAGACCAGCGACCTCGACCTGCTTTTCGCCCGTCTTTCCGTACCAGACGAATGCATGACCGTACGTTGCCGCCGTGCGGGCACGAAAATCAACGTAGTAGGGACCCGTGGCGGCAGCTCTTCGAGCTGGCTTTACATCGGATATCGCCGGCGTAGCAGCAGCCATGGTCGCTGCATGCTTCATCGCCGAACTGGGGAGAGCGTCCCGTTGCTGCTGGTCGGTACGCGCCACGAGTGGTTGCGCGCTACTGATCCCGGCCCCCAAGCCTACAAAGGCCGCCAGCATGGCGGCCTTTGCAAGAAGCCCCAGACCCGGATATTTCCGAATCACTCCCGCCATCTTCGAATCCTCTTGGATCCAAGATCCGATGCCACAGGTAATCTGCTACCCCAAACGAACGCCGCTGGCGTACGAATGAATAGTCAGATCAACCCTTGGTCACCAACGGAGCCGGGGCAGCGACCGGGTATTTGCCCACGGGGCTCTTACCCACGGGATATTTGCCGATCGGAGCTTTGCCAACCGGCGCCGCGACGGCAACCGGCTGAGGCCGTGGCAGGTCCGCAGCAGCTGCGGTTCCCACGAAAGCCAAAGAAGCGATTCCAAGGACAACGAATTTCAACATCGGTTCTCACCATTGTTCGGAACGATTGGATTCACCTGACACGCATAGAAATAACCCGACACTCGCCACGGCACCAACGAATAGACCGGGGAGTCCGCGGTTCCGACCGCTTTTTCTGCCGCATGTTGCGGAAATGGCACGCAAATTGAGGCATCTGGTTCCAAATCAGTCTCGTGGGTACCACAGGTCGAGACGTGCCGGGACCTACCTCAGAGTATCCACGGGAAGACCCGACCGGTCCGCGCCATATAATCGCGATAGCTGTCGCCAAACGTCTGCAACATCATTCGCTCTTCCCTTGCGACGCGGCCAAAGAACAAGATCCCGAAGCCGGCAAGGCCCGCGAAACCGGCGATCCAATTCGGCAGCAGCAATGCCTGGGCGATGGCCCACAGCCAAAATGCCGAATACATCGGGTGTCGAACTCTCCGGTAAATCCCTTCCGTCACAAGCTCATGGTTCTCCCGCACGTCGAGACTTATCGACCAATTCCGGCCGAGTGCACGGTGTGTCAGGTGAAACACGCCCAAAGCCGCAATCGCAAAGAAAGACCCCAGCCAAGCCAACCAGGGATAAAAACTGTGATCTGCGAAACGAGGCATTCCTGTCGCAACGTAGGCGAGCGGCACAAGTCCGAGTCCCGAAAGAGATATGAGCAGGAGCGCAGTTTCCAGGGGGCCGCGAGCGCTCCGCACAACCCTCGCACGGCGGGAACGCCGCGCGTACTTATAGCGTATGAGGTACCAGCCGATCACCAACGCAACGAAGATGACTTTTGAAATGGTGGGCGTCATTTGAATCAGGCTGCCGCGCCCGGATTTCCCAGCAGTTCGCTTTCCGACACCGGCGCGCCCGCAACAAGGCCTCCGTCGTCAGCGATCATCGACACAGCGCCATCCGGGGCGAGCGTCTGGGATTTGGCTGAAATAGGTCCGCATGTGAGCATGAAGTAGTCGTACGATGTTCGCCTGTCATTTCCACTGACGAACTGGCAGTGCACGCGGAAGAAATTGAAGCGGATGCGTTGATACATGTCGTCGTCAAGCATTCGACTAATCTTCACGACCCTGACGGTCGCCTCGTTTTCTGTCGACAAGCCCATTTCGGCCATCGGCCGGCATTTGTAAAAATTCAACGCGTCCGTGAGGGCCTGATAGTCGCCCCAGAAGATCGCGCGGGAATCGGCGACGCGTTCCACCGCCCTGCGAAAGCGCACTGCCTTTGGGTGCAGGCCGATCTTGAGTATGGATGATCCAACGCTCAAGAATGTGACGGGAATCTTTTTCCGACCGAGCGCAGGGTCCCGCTTCAAGGCGCGATCAAGTAGATCAACCGCTAGTACGGCGCCAAGGCTGTGCCCTACGACCACAATTTCGTCTGCGGCAGAGTTGCTCGCCGCAACCACGAGCTCGGCGGCCAACCTGTCCAGCCTCTGCTCTATCTCCGAATTACCGAATCGAATGTACTCGCAAGAGAAAATCCAATCGTCGAACAAGTCGCCCAGGTGCAGCCAGCGCCACGGACCCGCCAACACGGCTGCGAGCCCGAAGAGGCCGCCACCGGTAGCAATGGGAATTGATCCAGTGATCTTGAATGCAGCCACGCCAATCAAAAAGGCGGCAGCGATGAGCAATCCGAACGTAACGAATGGATAGAGAAAGAAAAGTGCGTAGCGCCAATTGGTCTGCAAGTAACGCCAAAGAGTGCCGGTCAAAACGAAATCCAGAAACGCAAGAATGCCGACGGAAATGCGTGAGCCGATGCTTCGCCCCCCGAAAACTTCAATTACATCGTGCCATCGGACCAGACGGTAATCGGTTTCGACGAGCCAATCGGGGCCGATTGTCGTCACGTTCCATTGTATCTGGTCGGCGGAATCATGCGAACCGTCGACGGTCGCTTTCACTGACCAAGTACGTTGGAACCTCGCAATTTCGCGCACAAAGCGTCGTTGCGCGCTGGCATGCGACGTGATTGGATCATAGCCGCCGATATGGAATACCAACCGTTTCGCTACAGGCTTGCCGGACATTGCCTTATTCCCGGACTCATACGTGCTGCTCGCTCCCCACGCGTCAATCGACCTGCAATCAAAAACAGACGTTTGAAGCCAAGGGTTGTCAAGAGAGAATCGACCAGTTATTGGGGAACATGGGTCGATTTGTTCTACCATGCGTAAGCCGAACCGCTCGAACAATAGCGTCGATCGGTGCTGCCGTGATTGTCGGTTTGTCCAGCACAGCGCCCTCTCAAGCGCAGGACGGGGCATCATCTGGCGAGAGATGCCTTGCTGCAAATTTGGATGTTTCGCTGGGCGCACAATTGCCCCGCACGGCGGCGCGTTTGAGATCTGGTGAGCCGCTAAAGATTGTCGCGATCGGATCATCGTCGACGGTGGGGCTCTGGGTACTTCGGTCCGCGGCCACATATCCGCAGGTGATGCGCCGAGAACTCTCGAGGCTTAGATCCAATGCAACGATCGAGGTCATCAACAGCGGTCGAGTCGGCGATACGATTCCGAACAACATCGCGCGGTTCGAGCGTGACGTTTTCGCGCACACGCCTGATCTCGTTATCTGGCAATTAGGTACTAATGACGTCGCCTGGGGTGGCCGGCCGGACCAAGGGCTCAAAAGAAGCGTTGTTGAAGGGGTAAGGGCACTTAAGGCGGGGTCTGCCGATGTCGTGCTGATGGATCTGCAATATGCGCCACAGGTGCTCGCTTCCGCTAGCTACTCAACGATGGAGGGCATCATCGCCGATGCCGCGAAGCAGGAACGGGTCGGCCTATTCTCTCGTTTTGCGCTGATGCGTAACTCGATCAATGCCGGAGTTGCGCAAAGCGAGCTTGTAACGTGGGACGGATTGCACAACACCGCCGATGGTTATGATTGCATTGGACGAGCCCTTGCCCGAGCCATCTCAACGAGCGCGCGTTGAGAGGCCCTAGCTCAGGCGAATCGAAGGCTGCGGGCTCGCAAGAGTTTGGGCACCGGCCGTGACAGCGATGCCGAGCGTGCAGATGCCCACCAACGCGAACAAAGACCAATTATCGTCGACAATCACCGCATCTCTCGCAGCGGTGACAGCAATTCGCGCCGACGCTGTCAGGAGGTGCGCTCATGCACCATTATGCCAGCCAACTTGTTGACCTGTTACTGGTGCTTGTCGCCGCGTGGATGGTGCCGGCCACCATCTTTATTATCTACGCCTATTTCGCTCGTCTTAAGAATCCGGTCAGCGAATCGGTCTTTGGACGTGTGGTGATCATATCCTTGTTCATCATAACCACGTCGATCTGGCTCCCGATAATTCTGACCGCCATAGTCCTATCACTGATCGGTCATTTGTGGTTCCGCTTCAGGGGACAACTACGCAAATAGCTACATATTGCTAGAGCCGAAAAAGATGGAGTCGAATTAGAGCGGCCCCTCAGAAAACTAAAAAAGGGAAGCGAAGCAATGCCCGCATTTCTCCCTGCTCTGACGATAGCTGCTGTCAATTTTATAACAATCGCCACGGCTGCAGAATGGCGACCGCAGTTTCTCTCAGCGTGCCGAAACGGTTGCGCGCAGCAAGGCGGTTTTTCGACGGACGCTTGCTTGCAGATTTGCATCTGCATGGCGTCAGAGTTGGAAGCGAAGTTTAGTATCGAGACTCTCGGCTCCATTGATCCCCCGAGTGCTGAGCAACTACACCAAACTAACGAAATCAGAATGCTTTGCGTCCGGCGAGTACTAGGACGTTAGAGCTGTTGCCATTGGCACGGTGGTCATCAGCTTGACCCTGACGTAGCTCTCCGTCTTTCCATAGCCGCAAACTTGGCTGCCCCGGCCGTTCGAGGACAATATCGCGCCGACGGCGCATCCGAGTTCTCCCTTGCGAGACCATCTCAGCCCTGAGCTCGAAAATGGCCTTTGCGCCTGGTGGATGCGATCGCAAACGGACATGGCGATCCTTCCATTCTCGACCCCGATCGACTGCCTTGGATGCCGAACGAAAGAGGATATCCCAAGAGCTGCAGAACGAACCGCGGTGGAAATAGCCGGCCGCCCAAATGCCTTACTCGGCGAAGCCGCCTACCTACGTTCCCCCAGACGGCATTTCGAGTTTACGGTTTCCCTGGCCTAGCTCCTGCGGGGGGCACTCTCTCCCTTCGTGAGAAAGGCTGATCGGGAACAGTTCAATAAGATCAATGCATCGCGGCGGTGCATGGCAAAACAGATTTTTTCCGGCCGCCGCGAGATAGGAAACAGGTGGTGATGCGCGGGATGACGAAGGGAGGATCGAGCAGCGGATTATTTAGTCGCCGGGATCCCTAACGCTCGCGACACGCCTTAGTGGGATTATTTCGCACATTGACCGAGGCGACACCGCGAGAGTTGAAATAAAAAGTGAATAGAAGAGCGGGGATATTCCTCGAAGCTGACTTGATCTCACCCTTCGCTGACTTTCTCAGCGCAACTAATTGATGAGTAAGTAGTTATGACTGATCAGCAATTAGCCCTAGAAGCGATTAGCGACGCGCAACTCATATTGGAAGAATTCCTTCGGCCCCATCCCAAGGATCATGCGCGTATCCTTGAAGAGTTGGTGGAAGTTCTCGAGCGGCCTGCTTTGATCGTTGCTGTAAGTCGATTGCAGCAACACGGCAATTGAGCGCGCCCATGAGCAAACCGCTTCAAGCGTTTTCTTTAACCGTTGGCATTGTTGCGCTCTCATCGCTCGAAATGACCAGCCTGCATGCCAAGCAACAATGCAGCGCCGCAATGCCGCCAAATCCGCAAGGGCAATGGTGGTCCTACCGCTTAATCGACGGACGAAAATGCTGGTACGCGGGCAAACCCATGCTGTCGAAAGCATTGCTGGAATGGCCTACAGAGCAGCGTCCCCAACCCGGTTCTCGCGGAGAAGCTACAGGTATCCTCATTGCTAACAAGCCCGGCAATCCTTTCGATGCACAAGCGTTGGCACTGAAAGAGGGCCCTGACACGTTTGAAGAGCGATGGCGTGCTAGGATCTCCATCTCCAACACTGGACGCGACTGAACAATACTAATGACTTAGCGATCCTGCATCTCGCCTATCGTTCGCGAGGACTTTCGCGCCTGTTCCAGGCCGTGTGCTTCGTTACTCCAGCAATCCCGCGCACTGCGTTCCTCTAGAACACCGCGCCTCCGCAACTCGTGCGCGGCAGCCGTCAAACGAGTCCCCGCAATCAACCGATTGCCGAAGAGCTATTCAACACGCTGGCCCACACGCCAGCCCATTTCCCAGAAGTCCGCCTCGAGCCGAGTGGCTTCCTTGAAGATGGCGATCAGTTCTGCCTCGCGAGCCGGCGTGGCGTAGAGATCGGCGAGATGCTCCAAATGCGCACGCGCATTCGCCGCGACCTCCTGGTATGGCACGCCAGCGTACTCGTCGATCCAAACCCGATAGGAGTTCGTCCTAGCGTCCGCATCGGGTTGCGAGGCGAGCCGCGTTGCGATCTCCGCGTACCCGATCACGCAGGGGGCAAGTGCCACCTTGAGTGCCAGCAGATCGCCGCGCATTCCGGCATCGAGCACGTAGCGTGTGTAGGCCAGCATCTCGACCGCCGGAGGAGTTTGTTCAAGGTCACTCGGGGATAGACCCCAACCGGCACACAGCTTCACATGAAGGCTCATTTCGACATCAAGGATGGCCGACAGGCCGGCCGCAGCTTCACGCATGTCGGCAAGCTTGGGCGATTTGTAGACCGAGAGTGCATAGGCGCGCGCAAACTCGATGAGGAACAGATAGTCCTGAGCAAGGTAGTGACGAAATGCGGCTTCAGGGAGCGAGCCATCTGCCAATCCGTTCGTGAAGGGATGCTCGGTGTAGGCCCGCCACTCAGCAGATGCTTCTGTCTTTAGACGCTCGAAGAAACTCACGATCCATTCCCGCCTGGCTTGCTTTCCTATGAACTTTTTACTCACGACCTATCAACGCGAACCAAGACGCTGACTTGGCAGACCGCAGCGACTAGCGGGTAGGATGCGAATGGAATTCGCTTGCCGTCGGTCGCCGGGAATGACTGGCGTTATCACACTATCACCAACAGAACGAAATGCGCGGGAAAATCAACGGAGGCGGCCATTGTCCCGCCGCTCATGGCGATCTAGTTGCAGATTCGAGTCTTGCCGGGCCCACCAATCACGTCAGTATCTTACTTGATCTTCGTTTCCCTCAGCGCGACTACCGTACCAGATACGTGCACTTTTCGTTCAAGTTCGCACATCGCAAATCAGCTTGATGGCGCTAGACCGACTTGGATGATGGCGAATGTAGTCGTCGCCCACTCATCGGTTAGAGATGCTCCGACAGAGCCGCCGATTAAGAGACGGATGATTTGCTAGGAAAATCTACGCCTATTCCGATGCTGCCATGGCGTCACTCCTTCAAGCCGCTGGAGGCCACGCCACGTACGAAATTTCGACGCATCAGCGAGAAGAACAGTGCGCTCGGAACCAGCGCCAGCGCCGCGGCCGCGCTGAGGCGACCGATGTCCACGGTGAAGCCGGTCTGAAACAAGGCGAGCCCAACCTCGAGCGTATAGGTTTCCTTGTTGGTCATGACGACGAGCGGCCACGCGAAGGCAGTCCAGGCCTGAAAGAACGCCAGCACGGCAAGAGCGCCCAACGGGCCGCGCATCAGCGGCAGCACGATCCGCAGGAAGATCCAGAGCTCCCCTGCGCCATCCACCCGGGCAGCCTCCAGCAGTTCGTCAGGGATCGACGTCATCACATATTGCCGCACCAGGAAGATGCCGAAACTCATGATGAGATAGCCGACCAGGAGCCCGGGCCAGGTGTTCAGCAGTCCGGCGGACTGGACGTTGAGATAGAGCGGGATCATGTAGACTTCGAAGGGAACGACCGCCGTCGCGATGATCACGCCGAAGATGACCGGGATCCCCGGTAGATCGAACTTGCCGAGCACATAACCTGCGATCGCCGATGTGGAGACGATGCTCGCGGTCGAGAGTGTCGCGAAGATCAGCGAGTTGCCGATCCAGCGAAACAGCGGCGTTTCGCGCAGGACGCTGACGATGTTCTCCAGCGTCGGCTGGTGCGGGATGACGGTCGGCGGCCACGCCAGCAGCTCCGGCGGCGTCTTGAACGCGTTGCTGATCAGGAAGACCAGCGGCAGGAGCATCATCAGGCTGACGACGCCAAGAACGGCGTCGATCACGAGGCCGACGGCACCGTTCTGACCAACGACGGACGGATGCTCGCGTTCCTGCTCGCTCATGCGCGACTCCTGTCGCGGAACAGCCTGAACTGCGCGCTGGTCAAAATGAGGACGATGACGAGCAGTACGACGGCTTCGGCGGCAGCGTAGCCGACCCGGTAGTTACGAAAGCTGTTTTCAAGCATGTCGAGGACGAGGACTCGGACGAGACGCCCCGGCGCACCCTGGACATCCGATGCCAGCACGAAGGCCTGCGCATAGATGTTGTAGGACGAGATCAGCGTGATGACCGACACGTACAGCATGACAGGCTTTAGCAGCGGCACGGCGATGTGGCGGAAGGCCTGAAACGACGAGGCGCCGTCGAGGCGCGCGGCCTCGTAGAGCGCCTCCGGGACGTTCTTCAGTCCGACCAGGAAGATCAAGACGGCATAGCCGATCGCCTGCCAGGAGCAGAGAACGATCAGGCACACCAGCGACAGGACAGGGTCGAACAGCCACGACTGGGCCGGAATCCCGACGAGGCCGATCAGGGCGTTGAGCGGCCCGAGCCGGGCGTCGAAAATCCATTTCCAGGCCATCGCCGCCGGAACCAGCGAGACGACGTGCGGCAGGAAGACCGAGGCCTCATAGACGCCGCTGCGCTGCAGCCCCTGCCGGGTGTTGATCAAGGCGGCGAGCGCAAGCGCGACGGGGATGGTGATCGCTACGACGCTAAAGGCGATGATGGTGGTGTTGAAGATCGCTTCGAGAAACAGCGGGTCGCTCGCCAGCTCGACGAAGTTGGCGAAACCGACGAACGGCTTGCGCCGCGAGATGATATTCCACTGGAAGAGGCTGAGCCGCAGCGTCTCGATGATCGGATAGACGCGGATACAGCCATAGAGGCCGAGGACCGGAAGCAACGCCAGAACTGGAAACAGCCATTTCGGCGTGGTGCGCATGCATCCTCCGGCAAGCGCCGGTCAGCCGCCGGCGCCTGGATTGAGTGGGTCCCTGTCGATGGAGTTTAGGGTTTGGCCAGCAGGTCTTCCCGGGCCAGGATCTTGTCGCTCTCCTCAGCCGCGGCCTTCAGGAAAGCATCGATCGCGGCGTCGTTGCCGGCCAGCGATTTGTCGGTGAACGCCTTCTCCAGCCGCGCCGCGAGCCGGGTGAGGATTTCGCTGGCAGGGCTGATCGCCGGGACCGTGAAGAAAACGTGGCCGGGCGGCGTGTTGACGAAGGCGTCGAGCTGCGGGATTTTCTTGAGCACGGCGGAGTAGTCGAGGCCTTTGCGGTTCGGGACCCAGGCCGTGTTCTCGAGCAGCCAGAGCAGATTTTCCGGCTCGTTGGCCTTTTGCACGAAATCCCAGGCGATCTGGCTCTTGGGTCCCTTGTTCGGCACGTAGAGATCGACCGGGACCATCAGCGTGCCCTTGGGCAGTGGAGCCGTGGCGTATTTGAGATTGGGCGCCTTCTTGGCGACGTCGCCGATCACCCAGGATTCCCGGATGAACATCGCGGTCTGGCCGAGCTCGAAGGCCTCCGCATCCGCCTTCATCTCGGGCGTCACGGTACGGTAGACCACGACGTTGTCGAGATACTGCTTGAGTGCGGCGCGGCCGGCTGCGTTCGCATAGGCGGCGCGCCATTTTCCGCCCTTCTCCTCGAGCAGCGTCCCGCCGTGATTATAGAGAATGGTCCAGTACTTCTCCGCGATGCCCGAGCCGCCGCCGCTGAGACGCAAGCTCCATCCGCTCACCGTCGGCACGCCGGAGGCATCGCGCTGCGCGAGCTTCTGCGCATAAGCGGTGTAGTCGGCCATGGTCTTGGGCGGACCGTCGAGGCCAGCCTTGGCGAACATCTCGGTGTTGTAGAACAGCGCGCCCTGCCCCTGGAATAACGGCACACCGAAGATCTTGCCCTCGTACATGGCGGTCTTCACGCGCGTCATGTCGTAATTGGCTTTGACGAAATCGACGATCGACGCCGGCGGCTCCGGGATGAGGCCGGCCTCGAGATACCGTGCCGCCTCGACCTCCATCTCGATGACGTCCCCGGCCGCGCCTGATGGAAGCGACAGTGCCAACCGCTTCTCGTGCTCGCGGAGCGCAATGGCCTCAACGCTGATTTCGAGATCCGGGTATTTGCTCTTCAGCTGGTCGCCGACGCGCTTGTAGAACGGGGCCAGATCAGGCCACCCGCTCCAGATGGTCAGCTTCTCCGCCGAAGCAGGAGACGCAAACGCCGGCACGGCGACAGCGAGCGCCAGCGACAGCGCGGCCGACATCCATGACCGACGCCCCGAATTCGCCGGGCGAATGTTGTCCTCGGAACGCGTGATGTAGCCGAACCTGCCGACGGGTCTCATCATGAGGGTCATTCTCGCAATACAGAATGGGACAAATCCTGCGAAAAAGCTCGCATGCAACCGGTTGCGTGTCAATTGCGATCCGTTGCCGCTTTCGAAGGCCTTTGATGAAATCGTCAGCGGCCTCGCCGCTTCGCTGGCGCCGGCCCGGTCGAGGCGCGAATGACGAGATGGGAATTCAGCTTGTGGCGAATCTCGCCCGACACGCCGCCATTCATCTGGCTGAGCAGCAGACCGACTGCGACATCGCCTGCATCGGCGCAGCGCGCCGACACGGTGGTGAGCGGCGGATAGGTGGTTTCGCCGAGGACGTCGTCGCAGCCGACGACACTGAACGATTTGGGCACCTCGACATCGAGCGCAGCCAACCCTGCCATCAAGCCTTGAGCGACAAGGTCATCGAACGCGATCGCCGCGGTGACGCCGCTCGCGACGATCTGCGTCGCCGCCACACGGCCGGTGTCATAGGAGGGTGGACGCGCGGGCACGGCGATCACCTTGAGCCCGCGCTTCTCCGCCTCGCGCCGGACGGCATTGCGCCGTTGCTGGTTCGACCACGACGTCGTGGGGCCGCTGACATAGGCGATGTGCCGGTGCCCCAGCTCGGCCAGATGTGCGATCGCAGCCGCCACACCCGGCGCGGTGTCGATCAGGACCCGCGTAATGCCTTCGATATCGCGATTGATGAGCACCAGCGGCCGGCGCGTCGCATGACGGCGGATACGCTCTTCGTCCAGGCGCGACGAGGCAAGGACAAGTCCCTCCACCTGGCCGATGAAGCGGCCGACCAGCAACTCCTCACGCGCGGGATCCTCGTCCGAATTGCCGAGGAAGACGCACAGCCCGGCCTGGTCGGCGCGCAGTTGCGCCGCCCTGATCAGCGGTGGAAAGAACGGGTTCGCGACATCCGAGACGATGAGCGCGACGTTGCCGTGGCGTCCGGTCGAAAGCGCACGCGCGACCTGGTTCGGCACATAACCGAGCTTGCCCGCGACTTCCTTGACGCGCCGGACGGTCTCCTCGGTCAGCATCTCCGGCCGCGAGAAGGCGCGCGATACGGTGGCACGCGAAACCCCGGAGGCCTTCGCGACCTGACTGATCGTCGGCACGACCGATGGACGTCCCTCCCCACCGCTATCGGAATCGCGCTTCACCGCAGGCCGCCTCCTCTGCATCGCCTTCACCTAGACATGCCCCGGCCGGGCCCGGGGCGCAAGCTTGACATGCAACCGGTTGCATCACATTCTCTCCGCTCGAGGGTAAAGTGCAGGCCCGGCAGACCATGGATGAGCATGACGGCTTCGGTGACTCCCTCAATCGCGACGTTTAAAACGCGGGATGCGATGGGCCGGGCGGCCGCTGCGGACGTCGCTGCTGCGCTCCGCGACCACCTCGGACGGCAGAGTAACGTGCGGATGATCTTCGCGGCGGCACCGAGCCAGGCGGAGATGCTGGATGCCCTTGCTCGCGAGCGCGATATCGACTGGCGGCGCGTCACAGCCTTCCACATGGACGAATATCTCGGACTTCCCGCGGATGCGCCGGAGCGCTTCGGGGCTTGGCTGACGCGTCACTTGTTCTCGCGCATCGCTTTCGGCGCGGTTCACCTGATCGGGCAGGAGCCGGATCCGGAGCGAGAAGCAGCACGCTATGCGGCCCTTCTCGGCGAAGCCCCGATCGACATCATCTGCCTGGGAATCGGCGTGAACGGTCACCTCGCCTTCAATGACCCGCCGGTCGCCGATCTGCACGACACCAAGTCGGTCAAGATCGTCGAGCTCGACGCAGTGTGCCGGCAGCAGCAGGTTGACGATGAGTGCTTCCCGACGCTCGGAGATGTTCCGGCACATGCAATCACGCTGACGATTCCCCGGCTCCTGGATGCCGACCGGCTGTTTTGCGTCGTGCCCGGCGCGTCCAAACGCGCCGCCGTCGAACGATCGCTATACGGTCCGATCGGGACCGAGTGCCCGGCGAGCGCGCTCCGCACGCACCCACGTTGCGCGCTGTATCTCGACCAGGATTCCACGCCGCCGCAGCTCTCACTGACCCCGGTACGCGCATGACAGATCCGGCAACGCGCGTTTCGGGCCGCGATCCGGAGACCGGACAGAATCGCACCATCGTCATTCAGGACGGCCGGATCACGGACATCGTTCCCGGCGGTGACGATGACGGGCTGTGGCTGTCGCTCGGCCTGTTCGATCTGCAATTGAACGGCTTTGCGGGCTACGATCTCAATGGCCGCCCTGATCTCCGGACGGTCCGCGATCTCGTCGCGGCCGTCCACAACAGCGGGGTGTCGCGTTTTGCCCCTACGCTCATCACGGCATCGCATGATGCGATCATCGATGCATTGCGCGCCATTGCACAGGCGCGTGACAGCGATCCGTTTCTCAAGCACGCAATGCCCTTCGTGCATGTCGAAGGCCCGCACATCGCGCCAGAAGATGGTCCGCGCGGTGCGCATCCGGCCGAACATGTCAGGCCGCCTGATCTCGACGAGTTCGACGCGTGGCAGGCGGCCTGCGGAAACCTTGTCGGCCTCGTGACGTTGTCGCCGCATTGGCCGGAAACGGACGCCTATGTGCGCGGCCTTCATGCGCGCGGCGTCCGTGTTGCCCTCGGCCATACAAACGCCGCACCGGATCAGATCTCCGCCGCCGTCGCGGCGGGCGCAATATTGTCGACGCATCTTGGCAACGGCATCGCCGCCACGCTGCCGCGACATCCCAACCCGATCTGGTCGCAACTGGCCGAGGACGGGCTGTGGGCGAGCTTCATCGCCGATGGCCATCACCTTCCCCGCGAGACCTTCAAGGCCATGCTGCGCGCAAAGGGGCTGGAGCGAGCGATCCTGGTGTCGGATGCCGCCGCGCTCGCGGGTTGCACACCCGGAATCTACGACGCGCCGATCGGCGGCAAGGTCGAGTTGAAGGCGAACGGCCGGCTGGAAGTCGTCGGCACATCCTTTCTGGCGGGCGCAGCCGTCAGCCTCGTGTTCGGAGTAGCCACGGCAAGACGCATGGCCGGATTGACCCTGGCAGAGGCGCTGAGGCTCGCAACGGTCAATCCGCGTATCCCGTTCAACCTTCCTGCGCTGACGGTGGGTGCGCCGGCCGATCTGCTGCGCTTCCATCTCGGCGAGGATGAATCTCTCGTGCCCGAGACGGTCTATGTCGCGGGTCGTCCTTATCGCTGCAACTCTTGAGGACTGAGACATGAACCGGCTTCGCATCGGGTTGATCGGTCCGGGAGCGATCGGCGAAACACACGCGCGGGCAATACGGGCGCTCGACGATACCGTCTTGTCCGCGATCGCCGGCGGCACGCCTGTGCAGATTGCTGCGTGCATGAATGGCGAGGACGTTCCGGCATTCGCGACCACCGAGGCGATGCTCGCGAATGCCGGGATCGACGCGGTCGTGGTCTGCACCCCGAGCGGCGCGCATCATGACGTCGCGCTTGCTGCGATCGAGGCGGGGCGGCACGTGCTGGTCGAAAAGCCACTCTGCGTCGATCCGATTGAGGCTGCGTCACTGGTCCGCGCCGCCGAGCGCTCGCAGCTGACCTGTGGCGTGGTTTCGCAGCGCCGTCTCGAACCGCAGCACCAGGCGATCAAGACCCAGCTCGACACTGGCCGGCTCGGACAGCCGCGCCTGATCGAGGCGGCGATCCATTGGTACCGCTCCGACGCCTACTACGCGGAGAAGCCGTGGCGCAGCGAAGCGGAGCATGGCGGCGGCTCGCTGTTCAATCAGGGCGTTCACAATCTCGACCTGATGCTCTGGCTGTTCGGAGCCGTCGACAGCGTTCAAGGCAAGACGACGACGCTCGGACACGCACACGCCGTCGAGGACACGACGGCGGCGCTGCTGTCTTTCGCATCCGGCACGCTCGGCGTGATCGTGACGAGTACGGCGCTGCCTCCGGGACGGCCGGCCATGCTTCGACTGTTCACCGATCGCGGCAGTTGCGAGCTCGCAAACGACAGCATCGTGCGCTGGGATTTTGCTGATGTTGCCGAGCCGCCAAGCGCGGCCGGGGTTGGGAGCGCCGCGAGCGATCCCAAGGCGATCGGGATCGAAGGACATATCGCGCAATGGCGCGACTTCGTTCAATCCGTCCGGGAGCGACGGCCGCCTGCGAGCACGTTCAGGGATGGATTCGAGGCTGCGAGACTGGTTGACGCCATCTATCGCTCGGCTTCCGAAGGTCGCGCCGTCAGCCCCAATGAGATCGCAGCGGAGGCCATTCATGCCAGCTAGCTCCGAGATGCTCGACATCGCCATCATCGGCGCAGCCCACCCGCATGTCGAATACGTACTGTCAGAGATCGCTGTCAGAACCGACGTCAGGGTCGTGGCCGTCGCCGATCATGACCCAGCGCGGCGCACCGAGCTCGAACGACGTACGAAGACGCCCGGCTACGCCGACCCGAATGCGCTTCTGGATGCGCATCGGGTTCGGGCCGCAGCAGTCTTCACCGAATTCGGTCTTCGCGCTCCAATCCTCGTCGAACTTTTACGCCGCGGCATCTTCGCGATCGCCGACAAGCCCATGGCTGTGACCCTGGCCCAGCTTGCGCTTATCGAGGAGACGCTCGCCGGGCGCAATTTGCTCACTCTTCTGCTCGAGAAGCGGTTTTATCCGGTCACGCTCGCACTCCGATCCGTGATCGACAGCGGCCAACTTGGAGACATTGTATCCATCACTGCAACCGGGCCGCACAAGCTGGTCCCAAGCCGACGTCCAGCGTGGATGTTCGAACCATCAACTTATGGCGGCATCCTCGCTGACCTCACGGTCCACGATATTGATCTGGCCCTTTGGTTGACGGGATACACCAGCGGCACGATCAGCGGCTGGATTTCGTCGACCCCGGCTGCCGGCACGACGAACTTTCCCGCGCTGGGGCGTGCTATTCTCGCCTGCGATGGCGGACCGGAATTCGCGATCGAAGTTGACTGGATCCAGCCCGAAGCATCGCCACGGCACGGCGACTATGCCATGCGGATCTCCGGGACAAAGGGTCGTGCTGACGTTCTGTTCGCGGAAAATCGACTGCTCGTCGAGACGGCGACGAGACCCCGGCGCGAAATCGACCTGCCCGTGGGCGCCTCGCCCGCCAGCTTCGTCTTTGATCATCTCGCCCGCGGCGAGACCTTGCAGATTGCGGCAAACGAGGCCCTGCGCGCCACGCGTATCGCAATACTTGCTCAGGAGAGTGCGGCCAACGGCGGAAAGCCGATGCGATGGAGTTAACACCTACCCCGCTACCCTGGATCACAGCCAAGCAGGATCTTCGCTACCTGCGCGGGGAATAGCCACGGCGCGTCTGTCGGAATGACGACCGTAACAAACCCCTAAGCTATTGAAAGGCTTGGTGGGCGCACCAGGGCTCGAACCTGGGACCCGCTGATTAAGAGCCAGCTGCGGTTTCAGGATAATCAATGACTTGCCGGTCGCATCCCAGGCTCATGCGGCTGAGAATGGGCGTCCGTCGGACGATCATAATCCGTCATTGCGCTGCCGCTCAGCCAGGTGTGCCGAGCTCAACGTTGTATCGTCGAATTCGGGAGATCAACGTCGTGCTTTCGAGCCTCGGGCCGCTGGAAGGAAATGCTTGGATGCTCCTGGAGCGGGTCTGCCCAAGTCCGGACCTTGACAGCACCGCTGTCGCTCCAGCGAAAATCGCGGCATTTCCAACGGGAGAACGCGTTGTCGCTGATCGCTTGCGAGGCGGCGACTCGCATTGAAAGCTCCATCAAGGATTGACGAGCTTCCTGCGAACGGCGTAGCGGACGAGCTCGGCCGTCGATGACATTCTGAGCTTGCGCATCGCTGACGCGCGGTGGGTCTCGACGGTCTTTACGCTCAGCTTCAGGATGACGCCGATCGACTTGTTGGTGTGTCCCTCTGCAATAAGCTGGACAACGCCCTGCTCGCGCGCGGTGAGCAGCATATCGGACGTATTTTGCTTGCCGGCCTGGTATTCGTGGAGCAACTTCTCCAACAGAACGCCCGTGAAGTAAGGTCTGCCATCGAGCAAGGCCTCGATCGCGAAGATCAGGTGCCTACTGGCGTCCGATTTGAACAGGAAGCCGCGAACGCCAGCCAGGATGGCTTCAGTCAGCAATTCCTCATTCTCGTGCATCGTCAGGATCAATACTTCGGTGCGCAGGTGCATCGACTTGAGGCGGCGGCTGACCTCAAGTCCGTTCATCAGCGGCATCGAATAGTCGGCTATCACGACGTCCGGACGCGTCTCCACCGCCACGGCCACAGCCTGCTCGCCGTTGGTCGCCTCTCCGCTGACGATCCAGTCTGAGCGGGTCTCAACGATCGCTCGGAGCCCGGAACGTACGACTTCATGATCATCCGCAATCACGATGCGTTTCACGGCGTCGTTCCCGTATGCGGGCCCAAAACCTGTCGGGCAATGGATGGAGATTTCCAGCAGTCAAGTGTGCCAATCTACCGATTATCCTTCAATGGGTTATCCTGCAAAACCCTGATATCTCCGGGCGGATGTACCAAACATCGGCGTTTCCAATCAGACAAGGACGGGCCTTGCCCGCGCGCAGCCCAAATCGGACCGCTACACGATCATCGTCGATCAGCCTTCATTTCGTGGAGGGAACTCCGGGAACCGACGGACAGAGACTGCCTGCCCTCGGGGTCCCTGATCTCCGTCATTCCGTGCACACGCTGGCTTATGATTTCAGTGACGCGCGCCGGCTGCGCCTTTTGGTCATGAGACCATGCGGGAACACCGCGCACAGCGTCGTGCCGGAATGTCGCGGTGCAAGATCGGACCGGATCTCGAACGTGCCCCCAAGCTGCTTAAGTCTCGCTCTCATGGCGGGAATGCCGACACCGGGCGATATCGCACCGTTGCCACGTTTTGTGTGATCGACCGGAAAACCGCGCCCGTTGTCGCTGATCGTCAGATGGAAGTGCCCCTCGATCGCCTCGACGACGATTCTGACCTCCGTCGCCTTCGCGTGGCGGAATATGTTCGTGAGCGCCTCCTGAATGACCCGCAGCACCGAGAGCTGGCTCGCGTAAGGTAGCTTATCGACGGCGGCGGGTATCCTCGTGCTCACCCGCAACGACGTACGTGCACCAAACCCCAAGGCATGCTGCTCGATCGTCGCCTTGAGTCCTCGGTCCGTCAGATCCTGGGGGTGGAGCAGATAGGTCAGGGAACGGATTTCCTTGAGTGCCGCGTCGATCGACGCGTCGATATCATCGCAAAGCCGCTCGACGCCGCGCGGGTTATCGAGGCAAGTGCGGACACGCATCACACCAAGACTGGCGGCAACCAGCTCCTGGCATGTCGAATCATGAAGCTCCGATGCGATCCGCTGGTGGATGTCCTCGCGGATGGACATCAGGCTGACGTCCCCGTGAAGGAAAGCAGCCTCTTCAGTCACACAGTCGAGCCCCTCCTTGTGGAGTAACCGATGACCGCCAATCAACCGGGCCGCATTGCCGGCCATGGGATGGAGGATCGGAACAACGGTTGTCTCGACATCCCGCAGCAAGCCGCCGAGCATCAGACTGTGCTGGATTTTGGCCTCGGTTCCTTCCGCAAGACATGCCTGGAGGATTTCACAGAGACGCTCGGCGTCTTCCTTGCCAAGACATTCGAAGACGTCCAGCTCTCGGACCTCCTGCTGCGACATTCCAAGGAGAGCCTCGAAGGCCTGATTGATTGCCTCGTACACGAAGCGCCCGCCACGTGAGGGGCGGACCGCGAAAAGGAGCTCTTCGGAGTGTGTCCAATATGAGCGATCGCCAATTGCGTCCTGGCCAATCAGGTGATCGTCGATAAAGGGACGCGCCGGCTCGCAAGCAGGAGAACTGTGTGGCTTCACGGTACGCACCCAACTTTCCGGGTCGTTTTCGAGGTCGAACTCAACGCTCAATCTCGAAAGCTCCCCTCTCCAGTCGTCCCAGCATCGATCGCCGGACTACAGGAAACGCCCTAGGGGATAGATCGGATTATACGCTCGATCTTACCCTCAGCCAGCAGGTTGTATTCTCCGAGGACCAAAACCTCGCATGACTGGCATGAATTCCGGCATATGACTATGCAGTTCGTGCCACGTAAATATGGCGGCGGCACCCAAGGCGCGACGATACGGGATGCAGCGCACAGTGGTGGGATTGTGAGCCATTTCGATTTTACGCACCCCTCCCTATCCTGAGATCGCTTTTTGCGCTGCAGGATGATGTTGAGCCGACCGAGCGCGATGCAACTGCGCTGCGGTACAACCGAAATGGCACAATCTCGCCGAAAATTTCGACCTTCGATGGAGCCGGCTTGCGATCGCTGAAATCAAGCGCAAAACTCGATGTGCCCTGAACGTGCCAACAGGAGGCTTGCGTGCGAACATTCCGAGCGCTTTGTGGCGTTGCATCAATCGCAATATTTGCCGGTCCGTCTTTGGCGCAGACACCCGCCAGTCAGGAGCAGAAACCTTCCATGGAAGAGTTGATGCGCCGTCTCGATGCGCTGCAAGCCCGCGCAACAGAAGGTGACAAGCTGATCAGCGCGCTGCGCCGTCGCGTCGACGAACTCGAAACGCGCGATAAGCATTCGAAGTCCCAAGCCGCCACCGCACGTCGTGACGTCGTCGCACCGACCGCCGGGCAAAAGCCGCCTGCGATTCCGGTTGCGTCGACTGAGCCGCGAATGACTGCGAGTGCTGCGGTCCCTCCACAAGCCGCGGCGGCGCCCATTCCGGGCCTGCGTCCGCCCGAACCGATGGGCAGTCAGTTCGACGGCGAAGGCGAGGACGCGCTGCGTTCCGATCTCCCGGGCTTGTCCTTGCGCATCCCGGGTTCGCAGTCCGAGGTGCGATTCTACGGTTTCGCGAACGTCAATGGCTACCACGACTTCAATGGCCGCAATCAGTCCGATGCGCCGACAGTGCAAACCATTCCGCTTTCCGGAAGCCCCGCCGACATCCAGGGAGGCGATACCGGATTGTCCGCCCGGTTCAGCCGCATCGGTATGGATACGCGCACGGCGACCGCCTGGGGCACTCTGGAGACCCGCTTTGAAGGCGACTTCGGCGGGGGCACGGCAACCTCACCCAATGCGGTCTTTCGGCTCCGTCAGGCCTGGGGCGAGGTCGGCAGCGAACAGTTTCGTGTCCTGGTCGGCTGGGCGAACAGCCTGTGGAACGAGGGCGTCTATGAAACCGTGAACTTCTCGACCAATCTCAACCAGTCATTCGTGCGCCAGGCGCAGGTTCGGGCGACCGCGACATTGGCTCCGGGATTGACCGGGCACGTTTCGATCGAGATGCCGGATACGCAGTACACGTCCGCGGCAGGCGTATTCACGCAGATCAGCACCCCGGCTGGCTTTGGTGGATTGAGTCCGTCATTTGCCTCCGTGCCCGATCTACTCGGCCGGCTCGAATACCGGAACGATGGCCTGGGCCTCGACCTGCGCGGCCTGCTGCGCGATCTCACCATCCGCACGGCTGGTACGGCGGCGGCGCCGCCAGCGGTCGAGCGCAATACCGCCGGTTGGGGTGTCGCAGGTAGCGGTCGCTTCCCAATGCGATGGCTGTCACCAGCTTTCGGTCCGGACGAGCTGGTTGGCATGGCCTATTACGGCCAAGGCATCGGGCGCTATTTCGGCGCCAATACCTTCGGCCAGGATGCGCTGTCCAACATCGGCCTACCCGGCGTTGTCGATCCCAGCCTCGACGCCCTGCCGACCTATGGCGCGAGCGCAGGCTACCGCCGCTTCTGGACACCGCAATTACGCAGCAATTTCGTCTACTCCTACGCATGGCAGCAATATCCGTCCTATGCGCAATTGTTCGTGCCGGGATCTGTCTCGGCGACGTCGTTGAACAGCACCATGCAGCAGGGGATCTTCAATTTGATCTGGAGCCCGTTCGCCGAGCTTCGTGGCAACAGCGTCGGGACCGGATGGCTCGACGTCGGTCTTGAATATGTCTACTCCCATCGGGACGTGTACGGCGGCACCGCAGCAACAGCCCCGGTCAGCACCGGCTCTGGTACCGCCAATCGCATCCTTGGCTCGGCCACTGTGCGGTTCTGAAGACAGCCTTGTTGCTTCGCAGGCAGACATGGAAGCCTTGCTGACACAGACGTTCGTTCGGGTCGGTAATTGCCCCGGAACAATCTAGGCGCATTCGGTATTCAGCCGGATTTTGAAGCGCCTTATTGATTGTTCGTAAGGCAGCGTGTGAACGGACAGATCGCGAAAGGATGAGCAATCCTCTCCCGAGAGGCCTCCGTGCCTCCATGGTCCTTTCAGATCGTCGCCGCACTCGCGGCGATGGCGCTGGCATCTTCGTCAGAGGAGTAGCGGGGTCGTCGCGTTGATTACGAGATCAGCGGTTTCGAGCGCGCATTGGCGTCCGATCCTTCCTCGCTGTTCTCATAGCATGGATCATCATGGTACCAGCGCCGCTCCAGCCGTCGCTAATGGAGCGGGAGGATTTCCGACATGAGCGCGCGCAGTGACGCCACGAACACGCCGCCATCGAAGACGATGACGCAAAGAGCCCTCGACACTGTCGAACGTGTCGGAAACAGCGTCCCGCACCCGGTCGTGATATTTCTGATCCTCATCGCCATCGTGTTGGTTCTGTCTCACTTACTCTACATGTTGGGGGCAAGCGTCACCTATCAGGCCATCAATCCGGATACTCACAAGATCGAGACCGCGACCTCTGCCGCCAATAGCCTGCTGACGGCGGATGGAATTCGTCATATTTACACCCGGCTCGTGCCAAACCTCATGGGTTTCACCGCGGTTGGGCTGCTGATCGTCGCCATGATGGGCGTCGGCGTCGCCGAGGAAGCCGGCCTGGTCAACGCGTTGATCAGAAAACTCGTGGCCGTCTCTCCGAGCTGGGCACTCGTTTACATCGTCGCGTTCGTCGGCATCTTGTCCAGCATTGCCGCAGACGCCGGCTATGTGGTGTTGATCCCGTTGGCCGGCGCCGCCTTCTTGAGCGTTGGCCGGCATCCTCTCGCCGGGCTCGCTGTGGGATTTGCCGCAGTCGCCGGTGCATTCACCGTGAACATGATCATCAAGCCGCTTGATGCCGTTCTGACGGAAATCACCAACGACGCAATCCACATGGTCAACCCCACCACGTCGCTGGATCTGACCGCCAACGTCTCGTTCTCGATCGCCTCCGTTGTTGTCCTGACCATCGTCATCGCGCTCATCAACAACCGGATCATCGAGCCACGGCTGGGCGCTTACCAGGCCGAGAAGGCCGCCAACACTCAGCCGGAGGCGAACGGAGGGCAGCTTTCCGCCGACGAGTCGCGTGGGCTGAGGTACAGCGGCTTTGCGCTGCTCGGGGTCGTGATCCTGTTCCTTCTGTTAACGGTTCCGTCGGGCGCGCCCCTGCGCAATCCGACGACGGGCGTCCTGATCGGCAACTCACCATTCATGAACGGCCTGATCGGGGTCATCATGGTGCTGTTCCTTGCAACCGGGATTGCATACGGCATCGGCGCGAGAACGGTGAATAGCTCCGCGGCCGTCATCGCGGCCATGACCAAGGCGGTGGCTTCGCTGAGCGGCACCATCCTCCTCTTCGTCGTCATCAGCCAGTTCGTCGATTACTTCAACTATAGCAACATTCCAACGTTGATGGCCCTGACGATGGCCGATGTCTTGAAGAGCGCGAATATCGGCACGCTGTGGCTGCTGGTTGGCTTCATCATTGTCGTCATGATCCTGGACTTCGTGTTCACGCCGGCGATCGCCAAATGGGCCATCTTCGCGCCGGTCTTCGTGCCGGTGTTCGTACAGCTTAACGTCGATCCCGCGGCCGTCCTGGCCGCCTACCGCGTCGGCGACTCGCCGATCAACGCGATTACCCCGCTCAATGCCTACTTTGCCATGGTGGTCGGATTTGCCCAGATTTACGACAAGAAAGCGGGCGTCGGGACGGTTGTCGCGCTGATGTTGCCGTACACTCTCTGGATAGCCATCATTTGGACCGTGCTGTTCGTTGTCTGGTACCTGCTGGGCTTGCCTTGGGGATTGTGAGGCGCAAGGCAGCCCTAACCCGGAAAAACCCCGAGATGTCCGGGTAAATGGCCTGATTGTTCACCAAGGAAAATCAACGTTAGATGACGGTCCGTTGGGCCTCGTTAAAGGCAGTGAACGAAAACGGCGAGTGAGGAGCGTTTGACCCGACACATGTCGGGGCTCCCTCGGTGCTTCTCATTATGGAGGCTTGGAACGCGCAATGAATGCGAACGCCGATGCCGACAACAACTATTCCTACGTATCAACCGGACACCTGCCGGCCGAAGCGGAAGTCATCTCGCTGATCGACGAGGTGTACGCGCGCTACAAATCAAATACGGACGGCAAGAACTCTCAAGTATATCCCGCTCTCGCCGAAGTGCCGAGCGACTTGTTCGGCGTTTGCGTGGTCGGCACCAACGGCGCGGTGTACGCCGTAGGGGCGGCCGAATACGATTTCTCCATCATGAGCGTTTCCAAGCCGTTCATCTTTGCATTGGTCTGTCAGGCCCTCGGCGCGGCGCAGGCACGTCAGAAGCTTGGAGCGAACGCGACCGGCCTTCCGTTCAACTCGCTCGCTGCCGTCGAACGAAGTCCCGATGGCCGCACAAATCCCATGGTGAATGCGGGCGCGATTGCAACGACAAGCCTCGTACCGGGAACGACGGCTGATGCGAAATGGAAGTTCATCTACGACGGATTGTCACAGTTCGCCGGACGTCCGCTTGCGCTTAACGACGAGGTTTATGCCTCGGCGACGGAGACCAACTTCCGAAACCAGAGCATCGCCCGCCTGCTCCAGAGTTTCGAACGGATTTACTGTGATCCGGCAGAGGCGACAGATCTCTACACCAGACAATGCGCGCTGAATGTGAGTGCCAAGGATCTGGCGGTGATGGGTGCGACTTTGGCGGACGGTGGCGTGAACCCCATCACGAAAGTGCGCGTGGTCGATCCGTCGGTCTGCCACTACGCACTGGCCGTCATGACGACTGCCGGAATGTACGAGACATCAGGCGATTGGCTTTACGATGTCGGGCTACCGGGCAAGAGCGGCATCGGCGGCGGGATCGTCACAGTCTCCCCCGGAAAGGGCGGTCTGGGGACCTTTGCGCCGCCGCTTGACAGCGCCGGAAACAGCGTCAAGGGACAGCTTGTAGCGAAGTATCTGTCGCAGCGGCTGGGCATGGATTTATTCATGTCCAACCCGGAAGCGTAGGTTTGCAATTGTCGGAGATTCAGCCCGCACTGACTGCGGCTGAACTCCAGAAAAAATGACAGGGGACACGCCATGACGATGGCATCTGCGACGACGGTTCACTCCGTTGAAGAAGAGAATGCATCCTGGGTGCCGATGATCACCATCGCCCTTGGCCAGATGATCATGTCTTTCAACGTCGCCTCCTTACCGGTTGCGCTGGGAGGGATGGTCAACAGTTTTGGCGTTCCGCCCACGACTGTCGCCACCGGTATCGTGGCTTATTCGATGCTTGTTGCCGGCTTCGTCATGCTCGGTGCGAAGCTGACACAGCGCTACGGGGCGACGCACGTATTCCGCGTTGCCGTGACCGTGTTCGGCGCCGCGCAGGTGTTGATGACTTTCAGTCCAAACGCGGATCTCATGATTACTGCGCAGTCCTTGTCCGGCGCGGCTGGTGCGGTGATCGTACCGTCGTTGGTCGCGCTTATCGCGGAAAACTACAAGGGGCGGCAGCAGGCAACAGCCGTTGGTGCATTGGGTTCCGCGCGCGCCGCTGCGGGCGTTCTGGCGTTTGTCATCGGCGGTACTCTAGGCACATTCATCGGATGGCGTCCTGCGTTCGGGATTCTGATCGCCGTGTCGGCTGTGGTTTTCCTTTTGAGCTTTCGTCTCAAGCCCGATGAGGCGCGTCCGGAGGTCCGGATCGATTTCGTAGGCGTCATTCTCGCTGCCGCAGCCATCATTCTGATCAGCTTCGGTTTCAACAACCTCAATCGGTGGGGGCTGGGATTGGCGGGGCCCAATGCGCCATTCGACCTCTTTGGCGTATCTCCCGCCCCGATCATGATCGTGATGGGTATCGTGCTCGGTCAGGGTTTTCTGAGTTGGACCCACAGACAGCAGGCTGCGGGGAAGACGCCGCTTCTAGCGCTCGAGGTGATCGACTCCCCGCAGGAGCGGGCGGCGGTGTATGCGATGTTTGCTGTCGTAGCGCTGGAAGCGATGCTCAATTTCTCGGTTCCATTATACATCCAGATCGTGCAGGGGCGCACGCCGCTGGCGACAACAATCGCCATGATGCCCTTCAACCTCACCGTCTTCTTCGCTGCGATGCTGATCGTGCGGTTCTATGGTCGGTTCACGCCGAGGCAGATCGGACGCTATGGCTTCATACTCTGCACTGTGGCGCTCCTTTGGCTCGCCTTTGTCGTGAGGAATGATTGGAGCGCCGTCCCGGTTCTCCTTGGGCTCGTGGTTTTCGGCATTGGACAGGGATCGCTGGTCACACTGCTGTTCAACGTGCTGGTCACGGCTTCGCCGAAAGAGCTCGCGGGCGACGTCGGCTCGCTGCGCGGCACGACCAACAATCTCGCCGCGGCCGTCGGCACAGCGGTGGCCGGGGCACTCCTCGTCGGCCTATTAAGCGCGGCTGTTTTGCGGACCATCGCCGAAAATCCAAAATTGCCGCCTGAGATACAGGCGCAGCTGGACCTGGATAACATCACCTTCATCAGCAATGACCGGCTGCAGAGCGTGATGGAGCAAACCACGGCCTCTCCGGCTCAAGTGGCGGAAGCGGTGCGCGTCAACACTGTCGTGCGATTGCGCGCTTTGAAAATTGGCCTCATCATCATGGCTGGCGTTGCCTTGCTTGCGATTTTCCCGGCAGGGAAGCTGCCCAACTTCCTGCCAGGCGAAATTCCCGACCCGGCGCCGCGTAAGTACGGAAGGAACGAATAGCAATCGTAACCTCCTGGCAAGAAACAGCGTTTGCTACGACGGACAATGTGGCGATCGCGCCCGCGTACTGACCAACGGCTCAGAAGACCCTCCGGAGGGCTCCATGACCAAGCTCGATGATGTCCTGTCCAACGTCGACGCAAATCTCGATGCGGCTCTCGAGCGTCTGTTCGCGATCCTGCGCATCAAGTCGATTTCGACCGATCCGGCTTACAAGGCCGAATGTACGGCCAATGCCGAATGGCACGTGGCCGACCTCAAGAGCATTGGCTTCGACGCCTCGGTGCGCCCGACACCGGGGCACCCGATGGTCGTGGCGCATGACCGCAGCGTGCCCGGTCCCTCGGCACTGTTCTACGGCCATTACGATGTGCAGCCGGTCGATCCGCTCGAGCTCTGGGAGCGCGATCCCTTTGACCCGTCTATCCAGACGATGCCCGATGGCGCGAAGATCATCACGGGCCGCGGCGCCGCGGACGACAAAGGCCAACTCATGGCCTTTGTCGAGGCCTGCCGCGCCTGGAAGGCGGTCACCGGCAAACTGCCGATTCCGGTTTCGATCCTGCTGGAGGGCGAAGAGGAATCCGGTGGCGTGAACCTGCCGGGCTTTCTCGATGCCCATGCCGCGGAGCTGCGCGCAGATATCGGCCTGATCTGCGACACCAACATGTGGGACCACGAGACGCCGGCGATCCAGACTATGCTGCGCGGACTCTGCGGTGAAGAGGTCATCATACACGCCGCCGACCGCGACCTGCACTCGGGCTTCTATGGTTCGGCCGCGGCCAATCCGAACCGCATCCTCGCCCGCATCCTCTCTGACCTGCACGACGACAACGGACGCGTCACGCTGCGCGGCTTCTATGACGGCGTACCGGAACTTCCCAAGGCGCTGCGCGAGCAATGGGACAGCCTGAACTTCAGCGCAAAGTCCTTCCTCGGCGGCATCGGGCTTTCGATTCCCGCCGGCGAGAAGGGCCGCGACGCGCTGGAGATGGTCTGGTCGCGCCCGACCTGCGAAATCAACGGCATGGGCGGCGGCTACCAGGGGGCCGGATTCAAGACCGTGATTCCCGCCATGGCATCGGCAAAGGTGTCTTTCCGCCTGGTTTTCGATCAGGACCCCCATGCCATCCGCAAAGCCTTCCGGGAGCATGTGCATGCACGCGTCCCGGCCGATTGCCGTGTGGAATTCCTGGAGCATGGCGCGGGTCAGGCGATCCGCTTCCCAATCGAGGCCCCGGCCTTCGGCAAGGCGCGCGACGCACTGACGGCCGAATGGGGCAAGCCCGCAGTCTTCATCGGCGGTGGCGGCTCCATTCCCGTGACCCATCAGCTCAAACAATCGCTGGGCATGGACGTGGTGCTTGCGGGCTTCGGCCTCGAGGATGACCGCATCCACAGCCCGAACGAGAAGTACAATCTCAAGAGCTTCCATAAGGGCATCCGCTCCTGGGCACGTATTCTGGAAGCGCTGTCGCGGTAGAGCGGCACGGGCACGCAGCGCTGGCTCTAGGCCAGACCGCCCTCGCGAGGTGCGATGACGCCGCATATACTCATTACCTTCGCCATCATCGCCACGATGGTGCTGCTGTTCGTCTCGAACCGGGTGCCGGTCGCGGTCGTGGCGCTAAGTGCGACACTCGTGCTTTACGCGACCGGCATTCTGGAGCTCTCCGAGGCGCTGGCAGGCTTCGGCGACACCACGATACTCTTCATTGCTTCGCTCTTCGTGGTGAGTGCCAGCCTGGATTCGTCCGGCGTCACCACGTGGGCAGGCCAGGTGCTGATCCGTTACGCCGGCGAAAGCCGGACACGCCTGTTGGTGCTGTCGATGTTGCTCGTGGCCTTTCTCACGGCGCTGATCGGCTCGGGTGGCGCAGTGGCTGCCCTGCTGCCCGTGCTGGTGATCGTCTCCGTCCGGCTCAAGCGTCCGCCTGCGCAACTCATGATGCCTCTCGCCTTCGCCTCCTATTCGGGTTCGATGCTGGTACTGACCGGAAGCCTTGTGAACGTGCTGCTTTCCGACGCGGCAAGCGATGTCGGCCTCGCGCCCTTCGGCTTTTTCGAGATGACGGTGATCGGCGTACCACTCCTGGCCGGTACCGTGGCCATTGTAGTTCTTTTCGGCGAGAGGCTGCTGCCGGTGCGCCCCAGCCGGGAGATGCCCGAGGATCTGAGCCATCATTCGCGCATGCTGACCGAGCAATATAAGCTGTTTGACCGGGTGTACCAGCTTGAGATCACTGCCGCCTCGCCCTATCTCGGCACGTTGCAGGCAGTGCTGGAATCGCGGCTCGAGCGCGAGAACCACCCGGAGCTCAGCTTCATCGCTATTCAGCCGCGCCGCCAGAACAGCATCTCGTGGCAGCATTCCCTCGTCGAGGGCGATCGACTCATCATGCGCGGTGAACAGGCGGCAATGGACGCCTTCGCCGAGCAGCATGGCCTGACGCCCTGCCAGGAGACGATCGGCAAAATGCGGGAGGCACTGTTCAACGATAGCCATGGCTTTTCCGAGGTGGTGCTGCCGCCCCGCTCTCGTCTGATCGGTGAGACCGTCTTCCCCGGCATGGTCACCGAAAGTGGCGATCTGATTATCCTGGGCGTTCAACGCGGCGGCGAGAATCTCGGACCGGGCGAAACCGTTCTTGCGGCGGGTGACACGCTGTTGCTGCAAGGCCGTTGGGAAGCGCTTGAGGAGTACGGGCGAGATCCCAACGTGCTCGTCGTTGCTGCCCCTGACATGATCCGCAGCCAGGCCAGGCCCCTGGGCACCGGCTCCATACGCGCCATTGTCATTCTCGCTGTCATGGTTACGCTGCTAGCGACGGGCGTCGTGCCAAGAGTCGTCGCTGGATTGGCGGCGGCCTGCGCGGTGATCCTGTTGCGCGTACTCAAGATCGAACGAGCCTATCGGGCGATCAACTGGAACGTGCTGATCATGGTCGCTTCGCTGATCCCGCTCTCGACCGCCATGTACAAGACGGGTGCAGCCTATCTCATCGCAGATACACTCGTTGCCATTGTCGGCAATGCGAGCCCGTACGCGCTGCTGGCGGGGCTGTTTTTGCTCACGGCGCTAATCGGCCAGTTGATCAGCAGCACGGCGACGACACTCATCGTCATTCCGATAGCGATTGCCTCCGCGGAAGCCGTCGGTGTCTCGCCGCGCACCGGGCTGGTGACTGTGGCGGTGGCTGCGGCCGCTTCCTTCCTTACGCCAATCGCCGCCTCAGCGAGCCTCATGGTGCAGGGCCCCGGCGGCTATCGATTTGGCGATTTCTGGAGGATGGGTCTACCGTTGCTGCTCTGGTTCTTCCTGGTAGGCACGTTTCTCGTGCCCATCTTCTGGCCATTCGCAGGATGAGCAGTTTGCGCAGGATGATTGGTTTGCGTCTTAACCGACCGGGTATTTCCGTATGAACACCAATCTTGCTTTGGTTCTTCTGCTGCTTGCGGCCGCGATCGTGATGTTTATGGCCAATCGCCCGCGCATGGATGCGGTCGCGCTGCTGATGATCGTGATCATGCCATTTACTGGAGTGATTACCATCAACGAGGCGCTGGCGGGGTTCAGTGATCCCAGCATCGTGCTGATCGCGGGCCTCTTCGTGATCGGAGAAGGGCTGGTGCGCACCGGCGTGGCGCGTCGCCTCGGCGACTGGCTGAATGCGACTGCCGGCAGTAGCGAGACGCGCATGCTGGTGCTGCTGATGCTCGCGGTCAGCGGGCTCGGTGCATTCATGAGTTCGACGGCCGTGGTGGCCATCTTCATCCCGGTAGTGCTGCGCATCTGTCAGAACACGGGTGCCGCGCCGAGCCAGCTGATGATGCCCTTGAGCTTTGCGGCCCTGATCAGCGGCATGCTCACCCTCGTTGCGACGGCGCCGAATCTCGTGGTCAACGCCGAGCTGATCCGCCAGGGTGCGGCAGGCTTCGGCTTTTTCAGCTTCACGCCCTTTGGGCTCACATTCCTGGCGCTCGGCATTGCCTATATGCTGTTCGCGCGGCGGTTTCTGCCCGTCTCCGCCAAGCGTGTGGACGGCGAGCGCCGTCAGCCGAACTTGCTTGATTGGGTAACGCAGTATGGCCTCACCGATCGCGCCTTGCGCGTACGCGTGCTGACTGACTCGCCGCTGGTCGGCAAGCGCCTGGAAGAACTCCCGCTCCGGAACAGTGGCGTAAATCTGCTCGCCATCGAGCTTCCCGGCCGCTTCGGGTCCGAGGCGATCCGCCCGAACGCAAGGACCGAGCTCGCCGCGGGGCAGATCTTGCTGCTCGACGTCATCGCGTCCCCTGCCGAAACCAACCGGATGCTGAATGACTATATGGTCGAAAAGCTCCCTTTGGGCGATTGCGGCTACTTCACCGATCGTTCGCAGGAGATCGGCATGGTCGAAGTCATCGTCCCGGCGGAGTCCAAGCTGATTGGCCAGAGCATTTTGCAAGCGCGGGTGCGCAGCGAAATGGGTTTGACGGTGCTGGGGTTGCGGCACGGTCGCGAGGTCGTGAGCCAGGGGCTGCTCGATGAGACCTTGAAGGTCGGTGACACCCTTCTGCTGACCGGCTTCTGGTCTGACATCCGCAAGCTGCAATCCGAATTCTCGGATCTTGTCGTCCTGAACCTACCGACCGAGCACAAAGAGGTTCTGCCGGCCGCGAACCTCGCACCTCAGGCTCTGGCGGTGCTGGCTTTGACGGTCGGTATGATGGTCAGCGGTGTGGTGCCGAACGTGCACGCGGTTCTGATCGGCTGCTTGCTGATGGGGTTGCTGGGCTGCGTGGATTTCAACAGTGCCTATGCCTCGATCAATTGGAAGAGCCTGGTTCTTATTGTCGGCATGCTGCCCTTTTCGCTGGCGCTGCAACGAACCGGTGGCGTCGATCTCGCCGCCGACGCGGTGACGCATCTTGCGGGCGAGGCATCACCGCGAGTCCTGTTGGCGCTGCTCTTCGTGATCACGGCTGCCCTTGGCCTGTTCATCTCGAATACGGCAACCGCGGTGCTCATGGCGCCAGTAGCGCTCGCCGTCGCGAAGGACATCGGCGCCTCGCCGTATCCCTTCGCGATGACTATCGCCATCGCAGCCTCGGCCGCCTTCATGACGCCTGTGTCTTCGCCGGTGAACACCTTGGTGGTCGGACCGGGCAATTACGGTTTCGGCGATTTCTTGAAGATTGGTGTCCCTTTTACCGTCGTCGTGATGGTAACGACCCTGGCGCTGGTGCCTTGGCTGCTCCGATTTTAGCGGCCGTCAGGCCGGGCGCGATCCCGCGGACGGTTGCTCTTTCTCGTCCCGCGCAAACCAGGCTACATACAGCGTCGGCAGGAAGACCAGCGTCAGAACGGTGGCGACCAGGAGTCCGCCCATGATCGCGAATGCCATCGGTCCCCAGAATACTGTTGGCGCGATTGGAATCATCCCGAGAACAGTCGATACGGCCGTCAACATGATCGGCCGAAAACGGGAACTGCTGGCATCCACCGCAGCGTCCCAGGCCGTCTTGCCCAAAGCGCGTTCGGCGTCGATCTGACCGATCAGAATGACCGCGTTCTTGCTGATCATGCCCAGCAGCGCGAGCACGCCGAGAATGGCGACAAAACCCAGGGGCCTGCCGGACAGCATCAACGCTGCAACCACGCCGATAAGGCCGAGCGGCGCCACGCTGAGCACCATGAACAGTCTCGGAAAGCTCTGGAGCTGCACCATGAGGACGGTAAACATGACGAACAGCATCACCGGCACCACTGCCAGCACAGACGCCTGCGACTTCTGACTTTCCTCCACGGTGCCACCCACGACGACGCTGTACCCCGAAGGAAGGCTCTTTCTGAAGTTCTCGATCGCCATCGAGAGCGACGTAACCACGCTCTCCGGCAGCTTGTCGCCGGCAATGGCAGCCTGAACCGTCAGGGTCGGAATGCGGTCGCGCCGCCAGACGAGCGGAAACTCCTGGTCATATTCGAAGGAGGCGAACTGGCTGAGAGGAACAGTCTGCCCACCCGGCAGCGCCACCTGCAAGTTGCGCAGACCGTCCAGCGAGCCCCTCTGCTCGTTGGTCGCGCGCGCCACCACATTGACCAGATAGATATCGTCGCGAACCTGGGTAATGGGTGTGCCGGATATGACCGTATTCAGGACTGTCGCGATCGCTTGCGAACTGAGGCCGAGAAGGCGAGCCTCGTTCTGGTCCACGCGAATACGCACTTGGCGATTGGGTTCCATCCAATCGAAATTCACCTGCTTGGTGTCCGGACTGGAGGCTACGATCTGTCCGACTTTGAGCGCGATTTCGCGCACCCGTTCCACGTCGGGCCCACTGACCCGATACTGCACCGGCCATCCAACCGGCGGTCCGAGCTCAAGCGGAGAAACGAACGCAATCGCGTTAGGAAACTCCTGCGCGAGCAGCTTTTCGAGCTTGGAATGCAGGCGCTCGCGTGCAGCGACATCCTTGGCGATCACCACGGCCTGCGTGAAGAAATCGTTCGGGAGCTGAACATTAAGGGGCAAATAGAAGCGGATGGCGCCGCGCCCGACATAGGTGCTCCACCGCGCCACATCGGCATCGGTCGAAAGGGCAGCATCCAGGCGCTTTGCCGCAGCCTCGCTCGCGTGGATTGACGAGTTCTGCGGCAAGCTCAGGTCCACGAGCAATTCGGGACGGTCCGACGATGGAAAGAATTGTCGCGGGATGAGCGGCAGCGCAAGCACCGAACAGACGAAGAGCGCCAAGGAGATCGCGATCGTCAGCCATTTCGCGCGCATCGCGAAAGTCAGGAAACTCCGATACATGCGGAAGATCCTGCCCGGATCCGCCGTACTTGTCTGCTTCGGTGGAACAAGGATCGCTGCTCCGAGCAGTGGCGTGAAAATGACCGCAACGAACCAGGAAACCAGCAGTGCGATCGTGACCACGGCGAAGAGCGAGAACGTGTATTCACCGGCGGAACTCGCGGCAAAGCCGACCGGTATAAAGCCCGCTATCGTCACCAGCGTGCCCGCGAGCATCGCCATTGCATGGGTCCGGTATGCGAAAGTTGCCGCCTCGATCTTACTGGCGCCCTCTGCGAGCCGACTGAGCGTCGCATCGGTCGTGGTCATCGCATCGTCGACCAGCAATGCGAGCGCAATGATGAGCGCGCCAAGCGATATTCGCTGCATATCGATGCTGAGAAGTCCCATGATCGGAAACACGATCGCCAGCGTGAACGGTATGGCCAGCGCGATGATCAGGCCGGGTCGTACACCCAGGCTGATGAAACTCACCACCATGATGATGCCGATCGCCTGCATCAGCGAGACCGTAAACTCGCGGATCGCCTGGTCGACGACAACGGGCTGGTCCGCGACCAGGCTGGGCTCGATTCCAATGGGGAGATCCGCGGTGATTTGCGCCATTGCCTTTCTGATATTGGCGCCGAGCGCGAGAATGTCGCCGCCATCCCGCATGGCGATTGCGAGGCCTATTGCCGGCTTGCCATTGATCCGAAACATCGGCTGGGGCGGATCCGTGTAGCCGCGTCGCACCTGCGCAATATCGCTCAGGCGAAGCATGCGGCCGCCGGCGGAAAAATTGATGTTGGCGATGTCCTGCTCCGATTGGAAGCTGCCTGATACCCGAATCGAGATGCTTTCCAAGCCTGTCTGAATCGTTCCCGCCGGACGCACGATGTTTTGCGACTGGAGCGCCGCAATAAGAGCGGACCGATCAATTCCGAGGGCCGCGAGCTCCTTCGTGGAGAACTCGACGAAGATCACTTCATCCTGTTCGCCCAGAAGCTCAATCTTTGACACGTCAGGTACGAGAAGCAGCTCTGAGCGGATGTCCTCGACCCGATCGCGCAACTCGCGCTGAGTGAAACCGTCACTGGTAAAGCCATAGATGATGCCGAACGTATCACCGAATTCGTCATTAAACCCCGGCCCGATCACGCCTGCGGGTAGTGTATGGCGCATGTCTCCGATCGTCTTTCGTACGTGGTACCAGGTGTCGGCCACCTGTTTCGCATTCGCGCTCCCCTTCAGATTTACAAAGACGGTCGCGACACCGGCCCTTGTGAAGCTCCGCAGGAAGTCCAGATGCGGCGTTTCCTGCAAGTGACGTTCGAGGCGCTCAGTCACCTGCTTCATCGTCTCTTCCACAGTTGCGCCGGGCCACGCGGCCTGGACGACCATGGTCTTGATGATGAAGGCGGGATCTTCGTTGCGCCCCAACCGGAAATAGGACAGCGCTCCCCCGACCACCGCAATCATCATCATATAGACGACCAGCGAACGGTGTTTCAGAGCCCAGTCGGAAAGATTAATTCCGCTCATGGCTCGGATCCAAGAATCCGGACCTTCTGACCCGGATGCAACGCCTGAACGCCGGCGGTGACAACTATTTCGCCGATGTCGAGCCCCTGGGAAATGATGGCCTGCGCTTCATCGAATCGCAGCACGTCCACATTGCGCACCGCGACCGTGGCGGTGGCCGGGTCGACGACCCATACGGCGGGCTGCTCGTTCATCCTGGTCAGCGCGGAAGATGGAATATCGATCATCGGCCCTGCAGTGGTACTCACTCGCCCTATCACTGACGCACCCAACCGCATCGCGGCTGGCGGATCCGTCAGGCCGACCTTGACCTCGAAGGTTCGGGTCACAGCACTGGCCTGTGCAGCGACTTCGCGAATGCGCCCTTGCGCCGTTATCGACGGATCGTCAGCCAAGCTGACAGTGATCTCTGGATCGGCGGAGGCCGACCTGATCAATTGAGCGGGGACATCGAAGATCGCATCGCGACCGTCCTGCCGTGCGATCCTGGCGATCATCTGCCCGACCTGGACGACCTCGCCGGCGACCGGACCTGTGGCTGTTATCACACCGGGTGCATCAGCCTTGAGTTCGGTGAAACCAACGAGGTCATGCGCAGAACTCAGTTGCGCTTCGGCCGCATCGACTTGCGATTGCGCGGTTTGCCGCGCCTGGGTTGCGGCATCATAGTTGACGCGCGTGGTCCACCCCTGCGCCAACAGCGTCTCCTGACGATCGAAGTGATTGCGCGCCTGGGTCAATTGCCCCTGAGCGGCGGCAAGGGAGGCCTGCGCCTGCCGCAGCGTGCTCAGTTCATTCTGCGACTCCAATCGTGCCAGCACCTGGCCGGCCTTGACCCGGTCGCCTATCTTGGTGTCATTACTCAACAATCGTCCGGAGATCCGGAATGCGACATTCACCTCGTCTTCTGCCTCGACCCGTCCGGAGAATGTCAGCGGCGTTGTGACCTTGCGTTTTTCTACGGTCGCTGTACGTACGATCCGCGGCGGAGATGCGTCCTTGGTTTCGGTTTCCCGTCCACATCCTGCCAGCATCAGCGAGAACGCCGTCACCAGCGTCGATGTGAGGATGTTTCGGGGCGCGGATCGGCTGCCGTGCATGAACATGACCTGTTCCGTTCCGGGAGTGAGATCTTGCCGGGAGGATTGCTCAGTCCGCAGTCGCATTTTCCCCGGTACCGACATCCGCATTTTTGCCGAAGGAGTCCGCCGTCAACATCGGTAAATCTACTCGGTGGCGCCGGATGGAATCCGTGCTCGGCCATCAGCAGATTCCTGAGACATGATCAGGCAATCACCCGATGTCGCCGGTTCCGTCCACGACGCATGATGCAATCGTCAGGTGAAGCAGTCACGACCCCTGCCGCGGCTCCGCCGTTTGAATTCTCGTCTGGGGCGCGCAAACGCGCTTCCTCAGAGCACGGCAGACCCGGACGACACAATCCGGGAGCAACCGAGGAAACCGGGATGACAGGGTCCTCAGGTGATCGATACGGGCGTGCCGTCGTCGCGGTTGGAGGATCGTGGCGAACTGCGACTTTCAGAGCCGCATTTTTCCTTTGCCTCTGGCTCGTGCTCGCCGGCGCCAATCCGACAGATATTCCTGCCGCCGCGGCAGCAATCGCGGCAGCAACCTGGATAAGCCTGCACCTGCTGGAGCCGAGCAGATCCCGGCGGTCAATTCCTGCCATGGTCCGCCTGGCGCTGCTTTTCCTATACCAATCGGTGGTCGCCGGCGTAGACGTCGCACGCCGCGCGCTCGATCCCCGGCTGCCGCTGCGGCCGGGATTTGTGTTCTATCCGACCGGCCTCTCACGCGGGATGCAACGGAACGTGTTCACGACACTCACCAGCCTTTTGCCTGGCACAGTGCCAACCGGGGAGGAGAACGGGCAGCTCGTCTATCACTGTCTCGACGTCGAGCAACCGGTCGTTGCCGAACTTGCCGCGGAGGAAGCGGCGTTGGTTCGGGCCCTCTACAATGACTGAATTCCTCACGGCCGCAGTCGGCTTGATCCTGGCGATGCTGGGGCTCGGGCTGGTCTCCATCTTGCGTGGCCCGACAGATGCCGACCGGATGATGGCGGCGCAACTGATCGGGACTGCCGGCATTGCCGTCTTGCTGCTGCTCGGAACCGTGACGGGCGTGCCGGCGGCCGTCGACGTGGCATTGATACTGGCACTGCTCGCCACTTTCGCATCCATCGCATTCGTCAAGAAGGGGCTCTCCCGCCTCGAAACCGATGGGGCTGATCCGGGGGAGGACAGATGAGCGTCGCACGCGACATCATCACGGTTGCGGGAGTCTCGGCAGGCGTATTCTTTTTTTTCGCCGGCACCGTCGGCCTTCTTCGCTTTCCCGACACCCTGACCCGTCTGCACGCGCTCAGCAAGGCCGATAACCTCGGCCTGGGTTTCGTCGTGCTCGGGCTGCTCCCCCAAACAGGAGGCCTGCGTGACGGGCTGAAGCTGATCAGCATCTGGATGTTCGTGCTGCTCGCTGGCGCCACCGTCTCCCAATTGATCGCGCGCACGGCACGTCAGAGCGGGTCAGGCAAATGAACATCGCAACAGTGTTCGAGATCGCGCTCGCCGCCGTGGTGCTGGGCCTCGCCATCTGGACGATCGCTGTCCCCGACACCTATTCGGCCACGGTCGGTTTTATCGCCTACGGACTGCTGGTTGCGCTGATCTGGGTCCGTCTTGACGCCGTCGATGTCGCGCTGACCGAGGCTGCAATTGGCGGAGGCCTGGGCGGCGTCGTGCTGTTGGGTGCGGCGGCCCGGCTGCGCGATACCGAGGCGACGACAACGGAAGGGCCCAGCCTGATCGTGCGCTTGAGCGCGGCCATACTGTCCGCGTCGATCGCGGCAGCGCTGGCCGTCACGATCCTGCAGCTGCCCGAACCGGCGCCAACGCTCGCGCCCGCCGTCGTCGCGAATGCCGGGGCGACCGGAATGACCAACCCCGTCACCAACGTGCTCATGGCATTCCGCGGAATGGACACCATGCTCGAGAAGGTAGTGCTCCTGCTCGCCATCGTCGGTGTCTGGTCGCTTGCGTCGGACCAGGCCTGGGGCGGTCGTCCCGGACCACGCCACCAGGCTGATCCAAATGGTGTCCTCGCCTTTCTTGCGCGCCTGTTGCCACCCGCCGGCATCGTGGTCGGCATTTACATCCTGTGGACGGGCGCTGATCACCCCGGCGGAGCATTTCAGGGCGGCGCGGTTCTCGCATCGATGTGGCTGCTGGTGATCATGGCCGGGTTGGTGGATACCCCGCCCGTGCGCAGTCGGTGGCTACGTCTCATCCTGGTGGGCGGCCCCGGCCTTTTCCTTGCCGTCGGCCTTGGCGGGCTCTGTTTTGGGTCGGCGTTCCTTGCCTATCCCGTTGCGTTCGCCAAGCCGCTAATTCTGAGCATTGAGGTCGCGATGCTCCTGACGATCGCGACGACGCTCGGCCTGCTGCTCGCCGGTGCACCTGAAAGGAGCGCTGAGCGATGAGCGCCGTGACGGTTTTCGGACTATGCGCCGCCGCGGCGGTCGGGCTCGGGCTCTACGGCCTGATTGCCAATCCGCAACCGCTTCGCAAGATCATCGCATTCAATCTGCTCGGCAGCGGCGTGTTTCTTCTGTTCGGCATCGTCGGGCGACGAGGCGCCGCAGCGGGCTTTGGCAACGACCCGGTGCCGCAGGCCCTGGTGATCACAGGAGTCGTGGTCGCGTTTTCCGCAACGGCTCTGGCGATCGCCTTGTTGCTGCGGCTTTTTCAGATCGCAGGCTCCACGACGCTCAACAATCGGGCGGCGGCGAGCCCGCGCTCCGATCCGTCCGGTCACTGATGCTGCCCCCCGCCCCCGCGCTGGTGACCACCGCCGGCGGCTTCCTGCTGGTGCTGTCGATCGTCGTGCCGGTCGCGGGCGTCTTGCTGGCGTTTGCTCTCGGCGAGCGCTACGTCCGGCAGGTTGCCTCCACGGTCGTACCGGTCGGGTTGGCGATTGCTGTCGCCGTTCTCGTGCTCTTGCCGCGGAGCGACGGCCACCTCGCCTACCTACTCGGCGCCTGGCCACCCCCGCTCGGCGTAGCCCTCCGCGCGGACGGATTGTCGGCGGTCATGCTCGCGACGACGGCGGTCGTGATCTGCGCGGTCGCCATTTTTGCCGCAACCGATTTTCGTCCTCAATCTGTCGAAGCGCGCGCACCTTTCGCATTCTGGATCCTGCTTCTGGCAATCTGGGGTGCGCTGAACACGATCTTCGTCGCGGGAGACCTCTTCACGCTGTATGTTGCGCTGGAATTGCTGACGTTCGCCGCGGTGCCTCTGGTCTCTCTCGACGGTCGCGCGGAGACGCTTCGGGCCGCGTTGCGGTATCTGCTCTTCGCACTGCTCGGCTCGGTCCTCTACCTGATGGGCACCGCGCTGCTCTATGGTCTCTACGGCACCCTTGATATCGAGTTGTTGTCGCATCGCGTGAGCACAGACTCCGGCGTGCTCATCGCGGCAGCCTTGATGACGACCGGTCTCCTCGCAAAAACTGCACTCTTTCCGTTGCACCTCTGGCTGCCGCCCGCTCACGCCGGCGCACCGGCCGCAGCTAGCGCGATCCTGTCCGCCTTGGTCGTGAAGGGATCGTTCTTCATCCTTGTGCGGCTCTGGTTCGACGTCATGCCGGGTTTGCCCGGCTTGGCTGCCGCACAATTGCTCGCGGCGCTGGGAACCGGAGCGATCGTGTTCGGAAGCGTTGTCGCTCTCCGGCAAGAGCGCCTCAAGCTCCTGATTGCATATTCGACGCTGGCTCAGATTGGATATCTCTTCTTGATGTTTCCTCTTGCGTTCGGCGCGTCCGGGAAGCTCGAAAGTGACCAGGCTCTGGCGGGCGGCCTGTTGCAGGCAGTTTCCCATGCGACTGCCAAGGCGGCGATGTTCATGGCCGTCGGATCAATCTACACCGGGCTCGGCCACGATCGCATCACCGGGCTGCGAGGTGTCGCACGGGCCCTGCCCTTGAGCGTCCTGGCGTTCGCGGTTGGCGGTATCGCCTTGATGGGTGTTCAACCGAGCGGAGCGTCACTCGCGAAGGAGTTATTGCTCCAGGACACGGCGAGGACGGGGCAGTGGTGGTGGGCCGTCGTGCTCCAGGCCGGCGGAATGTTCACGACCGCCTATGTCGTACTAGTCCTGTCCCATGCGTTCGCGCCATCAGACCAGCCGATTACCCTCATCGGCCCAGCACCGCTCAGCCGGGACCTTGCTGCACTTGCCTTGGCCCTCTGTTCTTTGTTCCTTGGCTTGCTGCCCTGGGACTCGTATTTGCCGGTCCCGTATGATGCGACATCGAAGCTGTTCGGCATCGACGCGCTATCCAAATTGCTCCTGCCGGTGCTGGCAGGGGCGGCGCTCGCGATCCTGCTCAGCCCGTGGCCACACCCGCTGGGCTCATCCGCGGCCTGGAAAGCGCTCATGAGAGTGGTCGGTCCGCTCCGGCGCGGCTGTCTTAGATTCGGCAGCCTTATCGAAAGAGGCGACGAAGTTCTCCGTCAATGGTCCGCCGCGGGCATCTCCCTGCTCCTGGTGTCGCTGCTGCTCGCCGCGTCGATGTTCGCAGCAAATTGAAGACTCAGAACAGCCGGATCGCGCAGATCGGGCCGAGGGATTCCCCTGCTCTAATAATCCGGAACATTCTCTCCCGCGCCCAAGGGTTTTCTCGGATGTCGAGCTTGCAATTCGCCGTTTAGTCTCCGCGCCATGCAGTTGGCATCAGTCTTCCCGCGGCCCCTGCGGGAATGCCCAGGAGGTCTCCATGTCTGATCTGGTTGCGATCGTATACCCGACCGAAGCAAAGGCCGAAGAAGTCCGAACTCGGCTGCTCAAACTGCAAAAGGAATATTTGATCACCATCAGTGACGCCGTGATCGCCGTCAAGGCCGAGAACGGCAACATCAAGCTCAACCAGCTCGTCAACACCACGGCGACGGGCGCGATTACCGGCAGCTTCTGGGGACTTCTGGTCGGCGTGCTCTTCCTCAATCCGATCATCGGTGTCGCGGTCGGCGCTGCGTCCGGCGCGCTTGGAGGCGCCTTGTCCGATTTCGGCATCAACGATTCCTTCATGAAGGAGCTGTCCGCTTCGCTCCACACCGGCAACGCCGCGCTCTTCGTCCTGATCAAGAACATGACGGCAGACAAGGTATTGAAGGAAATCAAGGATGCCGGCGGAGTCGTGTTGAAAACGTCCCTGGACGAGACCAAGGAAAAGATCCTGCGCGATGCGCTCGCCAGCGCGGCGGAGCGGCCGGCAGCCTGAAGCCGCCTACCGCCTACCGCCGAGCAGGCGCAGCAGCATCATGAACAGATTGAGGAAGTTGAGGTAGAGCGACAGTGCCGCGATCACCGACTTGCGGCCTGCCGTCGTCGCATCGTCCCTGCTCTCGTACATCGCCTTGATCCGCTGCGTATCATAGGCCGTGAGTCCCGCAAAGACGCCAACGCCGACGATCGAGATCAACCAATCGAGCCCCGTCGACCTCAGGAAAATATTGACCAGGCTTGCGACGATGATGCCGATCAGGCCCATGAACAGGAAGCTGCCGACCGCGGACAGGTCGCGCCTCGTGGTGTAGCCGAAGACGCTGAGTGCCCCGAACATCGCGGCCGCGATGAAGAACACGCGCGTGATCGAGGCGCTGGTGTAGATGTGCAGCAGCGTCGAGAGCGAGACGCCGACCAGCGCGGCATAGACGAAGAACAGAATGCGCGCCGTTTCCACCGACAGCGTATTGATGCGCGCCCCGATGAAGAACACCAGCCCGAGTGGCGCCAGGATGAAAACCCACATCAACGGGCTCTCAAGCAATGCGGGACCCATGAGCTGATACGTCAGCCACGCCACAATTGCAGTCAGGCCCACGCCCGCGGCCATATAATTGTAGATGCGCAGCATGTAGGCGCGCAATCCGGGATCGATCGCTAGCGCGCCGCCACCAGTGCCTGAGGCAGTCAGATTCGGATCATAGTTCGACATCGCTTGCCTCCTCGGATTGGTTCACATGAACAAACCAAGCTAGCGGTCCGGCCCGTGCGGGGACATCGGATGATCACCCGAGCGCCGGAAGATATATCACCCTATCTCGGGATACCCGTATCCGCCAGAGCGACTTACCGAAACGTAACCTAGGGTTGCCCCTGGCTTCTCATCCTTTTTGCCTGGACTCTTACACCTTTGTCACTGGAAGCTGGTCACGCACCGGCCTAATCCGTTCGCATGCGCTACTTCTTTCACATCGTCGACAAAAACGGCCTTTGTCCGGACGGAATTGGATGCGAGTGCGCCGACCATGACGCTGCCGTTCTGCACGCCAGGCATATCGCGACTGAACTCGCTAAGGCAGGCGAGTTGTTCCGCGCGAGCTTCGTGCTGGTCGCCCTGGCCGCCGCGCCCAGATCGGCAAGTCCTCATTAGAGGCGGTCGACCGATTTCCTGCCTCGCCCTCTACATAGAATCCCTGATGCGCCGACCGAGAAGCTGCCTCTAGTCTCGTAACCGAGGGTGGCCGGCCTACCCCGTTCAAATTCGACCCTTCCGCCCACCTCATCTCCGGGGTTGAGGGCTCGCCGCACGCGTCCGCGCCTATGCGTTGGCCGTCGGCGCTATCTCGATCTGAAATGTTGTTGTGGGTCAGTTGGAGACAAACATGAATGTCCTGACCATTTGCGGTGCCTTGATCCTTGCCGGATCGATTGCGACCGCGCAGTCGACCAGTTCCCAGGCGCAGACGACCGATCCGGCCGCATCCGTGCCAAAGCAGGTCACGACACCTGCCCCAAGCACCGCCGCGCCAAATACGAATACGAACCCCACCAAGCATCGCTACTGGCGTCATCGCGGCGGCTCGCATCCCCATTATGGCAGCCGCCGTGTTCGCACCTGAGCCCCGGCGCGACAGTTCGTCATTGCAATCCGCCGCCGAGACACCCGATCGATGAGCGACGTGAGGACAGGACAAGAGCACCCGCGCGAGGTCGTGGTCCGTGAGCCTCCAGACCAGGGCATGACCGACAGGCGGCGCGGCTTTCTCGCAACGGGTCTCGCCCTGCTCGCCACTTGCGTTGCTCTCTTCCTCGTATGGCAAACCGCCTCGAGTCTTCTCATCATCTTCGCAGGCGTACTGTTTGCTGCCTTTCTGGATGCCGCCGCACGCGCACTGGCGCTACTAATTCCACTCAATCGTGTCTGGCGGCTGACATTCGTGCTGCTGCTACTCACCACCTTGGTCGGACTAGGCCTCGTCTGGGGAGGCGGCAAGCTGCCGGAGCAAACACGCATCCTGCTGAAGGTCATGGACACCCAGTTCGACGTCTTGCAGCAACGCCTTCTGACCTACGGCGTCGATCTGCTTGGTCCGGAATCGGGGCGCGATTTTGCGCAATGGCTGCTGTCCGATCAAGGCCGGTTCTTCAGCCACGCCCAGCTCGTCGTTGGCAGAGCGTCGAGCTTTCTGACCGGTGTGCTGGTGATCGCGTTCCTCGGTATCCTCTTCGCCTTTGATCCCACCAGCCATCGCGAGAGTCTGGTGATGCTGGCGAAGCCTTCCTATCGCGCCCGAACACGCGCCGTAATGAACGAGATGGGAAACTTCCTGCGGCTGTGGTTCGTCGGACAGCTGATCCGCATCATCCTAATGACACTGTGCGTGTGGGTCGCGCTCTATCTGATCGGGCTTCCCGGCCCCTTCGTGCTTGGGCTGCAGGCGGGCCTTTCCAACTTCGTTCCGTATCTGGGACCCATCCTTGCCGCGATCCCGATCGCGCTCGTCGCGATGCCGCTCGGCGCATCGCTGCTGATCTGGGCCGTCGTCATCTACACAATCATTCAATCGATCGAGGGCTATGTGATAGGCCCGTTGATCCAGCGCCAGGCGGTCGAAATTCCTCCCGCATGGACATTGGTCGCGATCGTACTGTTGGGCGCAATGCTAGGCGTGATGGGTATCGCACTCGCCATGCCGCTGGTCGCCGTCGGCCGGGTCGCGATCATTAGATTCTACGTCGAGGATTACCTCGGCGATAACAGCGGGCGGATGTCCAACAAGGGACCATCGCAAATGGGAGCGCCATGAGCGAGATTCGAGCCGAGCAGAACAATGGAATGGAGCCATCCCCGGCGCACACGCGGATGACACATTTTCTGTGGCAGCAACTTCCCTACATCATCGCACTGGTGCTCGCCGTGGCGGGCGTCGCCTATACCAACGCCTCTCACCAGCCTCTCGTTGGCTATTGGGAATTTCTCGCGCTTGCCATCGGCGTTGTGTGCGTCATCAACAAATGGCCGGAGATCGATGGCAAGGAGGCCCGGTGGCGACTGATCTGGACCCAGGCGCTGCACTGGGTTGCCGTCCTGGTCACGATGAACATCATGCTGGTGTCAGGCGTTCAGCAATTGTTGCCGACACCGGCAACCAGCCTCGTCCTTCTCACGTTACTTGCGCTCGGCACCTTCCTCGCGGGCGTCAGTCTTCTTTCGCCGCAAATTGCCTTCCTCGGCCTTGCGATGGGCGTCACGGTTCCGGCGATATCCTGGTTACAACAATCCATCATCTTCTTCCTGTTGGGCGCCGTCCTGCTGATCGGCCTCGGCATCACGTTCTGGCTTCGCCAGGATCGCAGCCCAGGGAGTTCGCCCACCGACACCGGAAGTCAAATGGAGGCCTGAATGCGCATTAACCTGCTTCTTGCGATCATCTCTGGATCCGCCTTGATGTGCGCCGACGCCCTGCCCGCACGCGCCGAGGCCTTCAGGGTCGGCCGGCTCGTATGCACCAGCACTCCGCGCGTTGGGCTGGTGCTTGGCTCCGCGCAGGAGCTTCGTTGTATATTCATCACGAGACGCCCGGCCCGGCAGTACGTCTACGACGGACGGATCAGGCGCGTTGGTCTCGACATCGGCGTGACCAGCGCAGGAACCCTCTCATGGGCCGTCTTCGCCAGGAACTCGCGCGTCGGCCCCGGCACGCTGCGCGGGAACTACGTGGGGGCGAGCGGCAATGTCGCGTTCGGCCCCGGTCTCGGAGCGAACGTTCTGATCGGAGGCTCTCGCCGGACGATTACGCTCCAGCCTCTGTCGATCGAGCGATCGATCGGATTGAACCTTGCGGCAGGCGTTACGAACCTGACACTCGGCCCGCGCGGACCGGGATAGCGGCTTGTCCCGACCCCCGGAGCAAGGAGCGGAAAATGGACCTTGCGGACGTCTCGGTCAGGATGCTGGCGGCGGGTTTCCTGACATTCATCGCTGGCGGCACGGGCTGGACACAGCCAGCCGCAGGCCCTCCGCCCGCTGTCGGCATCGTGGAAGCGATCAGACGACCGATCACCGAGACCAACGAATTTCTCGGGCGGATCGAGGCGGTCAATCGCGTCAATGTCGTGGCTCGCGTCACCGCATTCCTGGAGCAGCGGTTGTTCGTCGAGGGCGCCGAGCTCAAGAAGGGCGATCCGCTTTACCGGCTTGAGCGCGGTCCGTTCGAGGCCGATCTCGCGTCAAAGCAGGCGCAGGTGGCCCAGCTCCGAGCGATGCTCGAGAACGCCAAGCTGACGACCGACCGGGCGCGTACGCTGCTCAGCGGGCCGGCCGGTCAGCAATCGACCTACGACGCGGCGATCGCCAACCAACGCAGCCTGGAAGCCCAGGTCCAGGCCGCGCAGGCACAAGTCGATGCGTCACAGATCAACCTCGATTACACCATGATCAGCGCGCCGATCGACGGCAAGATCGGACGTACGGCCGTGACCGAAGGCAATGTCGTCGGTCCCAGCTCGGGCGTCCTGACCACGATCGTCAGCCAGGATCCGATGTACGTCACCTTCCCGGTGCCGTTGCGCCAGGGGCTCGAACTACGCGAACGCTATGGTCCGCAGGGAGGCTTGGAAGCCGTGGTGATCCGGCTGCGGCTGCCCAATGGCCGCATGTATGGCAAGTCCGGCAAGCTGGATTTTGTCGACAACACCATCGCCCAGAACACGGACACGATCACCGTGCGCGGCGAGATCGCCAACCCGATCCTGCGCGCGCCGTCCGCCGCGGGCGTAACCGTTCACGAACTGACTGACGGCGAGTTCGTCACGGTCTTGCTGGAAGGTGTCCAGCCCATCGAAGTGCTGGCGGTCCCGCGTTCGGCGGTGCTGTCCGACCAGCAGGGTGACTATGTCCTCGCCGTTGGCGCCGGCGATAAGGCCGAACAACGCCGCATCAAGCTGGGGCAATCGACGCCCACTATCGCCTCCGTCATCAGCGGCCTCGCGGCGGGCGACAAGGTCATCGTCGAAGGCCTGCAAAGAGTTCGTCCAGGTCAGGCGGTTTCTCCGGGCCCGGCGAGCGCGCTGATCCAGTCGAGCATGAAGGCCGGCACAGGCGACGCGCCTTCGCAGCCAGACCATGGCGGTTCAACTGATCCGCGCCCGGGGGACAAAAAGCCATGATGTCCGCCGTGTTCATCGATCGCCCGCGACTTGCGATGGTCGTGGCCTTCATCATTACCATTGCAGGTGCGCTCGCGCTGACACGGATCCCGGTGGCGCAATTTCCGGACATTGTGCCACCGCAGGTCACGGTTGCCGGGACCTTTCCCGGCGCGTCTGCCGAGGTCGTGGAGGCCAGCGTCGCTCAACCGCTCGAAGCGCAAGTGATCGGCGTCGACCGAGCTCTCTATATGAAATCGACGAGCGGCAACGACGGCAGCTACACCCTGACGGTGTCATTTGCACTTGGCACCGATCCCGATATCAACACCGTCAATGTTAACAACCGGGTGCAGAGCGCGCTGTCACAATTGCCCACCGAGGTGCAGCAGCAGGGCGTGACCGTGCAAAAGAAATCGTCGGCGATCCTGCAATTTCTGGTGCTTTACAGTGCCGACGGTCAGCAAGATCCGCTGTTCATCACCAACTACGCGATCATCAACATACTCGATGCGATCTCCAGCACGCCCGGTGTCGGCCAAGCTCACCTGTTCGCCAAGATGAACTACTCGATGCGGATTTGGTTCGATACGCAGCGGCTGACCAGCCTCAATCTCACGCCCTCGGACGTGATCGCGGCAATTCGAACGCAAAGCGTCCAGGCGCCGGTCGGCCGCATCGGCGCGCGTCCAATCAGCGACGACCAGCAATTCCAGTTCAACGTCCAGACCCTGGGACGGCTCGCGACGGTCGACCAGTTCGCCAATATCGTGCTGCGCGCCAACCCGGATGGTTCGACGCTGCTCGTCAAGGACGTCGCCCGGGTCGAGATTGGCGCGCAGAACCTCGACAGCGAAGCGCGGATCGACGGGCGCGCCGCGGTGCCTCTCGCGATCTATCTGGCGCCGGGCGCCAATGCCGTGACGACGGCGCAGGCGGTCGCAGCGACGATGCAGCGGCTATCGAAGCGATTCCCGACGGGGTTGAGCTATCTCGTGCAGTACGATTCCACGAGCTTCGTACGGGACACCATCTCGGAGGTTCTGCGGACACTGGGAGAGGCCTTCGTCCTGGTCGTGATCGTGGTTTATTTGTTCCTCGGTAATCTTCGGGCCACGGTGATACCAGCCATTGCCGTACCGGTCAGCCTGGTCGGCACCTTCGCGGTGCTGCTGATGCTTGGCTATTCCGCGAATACCGTGTCACTGCTCGCGATGGTGCTCGCCATCGGCATCGTCGTGGATGACGCCATCGTCGTCGTGGAGAACGTCGAGCGAGTGATGGAGGAGGAACCGGATCTTTCGCCAGTCGAGGCAAGCAAGAAGGCGATGACGCAGATCACGGCACCGATCATCGCGATCACGTTGGTGCTGCTCTCCGTCTTTGTTCCGATCGCCTTCATTCCTGGCATTTCCGGCACGCTGTTTCGGCAATTTGCGGTGACGATCAGCGCCGCCATGATGATTTCAGCACTGAATGCGCTGACCTTGTCGCCCGCCTTGTGCGCGCTGTTCCTGCGGCATACTGGACCCCGGCGCGGCATGATCGGCCACGTTCTTGGCGGCATTGACTGGATCCGCGATCGCTATAGCAGCGGCGTACGACGGCTGCTGCGCGTGGCCAGTCTCTCCCTCATCCTGGTCGCCGTGTTCGCAGCCGGCATTTTCGGGATGTCGCACCTGACGCCGACAGGGTTCCTCCCCGAGGAAGACCAGGGCGCTTTCTTCACTTCGGTGCAGTTGCCGGACGGTGCATCCGTTGCGCGGACCAGTGAAGTCACCAAGCAGATCGAGGACGTCCTGAAGGCGATGCCGGCCGTCGACCATGTTCTGGCCATCATCGGTTTCTCCCTGCTTGACGGGGCGTCCGAGCCCAACAGCGCGCTGGTGGTGACGCGCCTCAAGCCGTTTGCCGATCGCAAGGCGGCCGCGGATTCGGTGCAGGCGTTGATCCGGCAGACTTACGCAGCCGGCGCACAAATCCGGCAGGCCAATGTACTGCCGTTCAATATGCCGCCGATCATCGGACTCTCCACCTCAGGCGGGTTCGAGTACCAGCTCCAGGCGCTGGAAGGACAGAGCCCCGCCGCGATCTCCAGTGTCACGGGTGCGTTGATCGGAGCGGCCAATGCCGATCCGCGGCTGACGCGAGTGTTCTCGACCTTCACCGCGACCAATCCATCGATCTATCTCGACATCGATCGACGTAAGGCGCAGGCGCTTGGCGTGACCATCAGCGATATCTTCACGGCCCTTCAGGCGACGCTGGGCGGCATCTACGTCAACAATTTCAACCTCTATGGACGTACCTGGCAGGTCAACGTGCAGGGGGAGGCGCTCGATCGCGCCGACCTTTCCGATATCTGGCGCATCTATGTCCGCAATAGCACGGGTCAGATGGTTCCGATGCGGTCGCTCGCCGGCATCAAGATCGTAACCGGGCCTCAGGTCATTACCCGCTACAACAATTATCGTTCAGTGACGGTGAACGGCAGCCCGGCGCCAGGCGTCTCGTCCGGCACCGCGATGGCAGCGATGGCAGAGATCTCCAACAACGTGCTGCCTGCAGGTTACAGTTTCGAGTGGACCGGCACCGCCTATCAGGAGCAACAGGCAGCAGGACAAACCGGTGTGGTGCTCGCGCTCGCCGTGCTGTTCGCCTATCTGTTCCTGGTGGCGCTGTATGAGAGCACGGTGATCCCGATCCCGGTGCTGCTCTCCGTCGTTGTCGGCGTTCTAGGCTCATATATCGGTATTAAAATCGCCGGCCTCAATCTCGATCTGTACGGCCAGATTGGCCTCGTGGTGCTGATCGCGCTTGCCGCCAAGAACGGCATCCTGATCGTGGAATTCGCGAAGGAGCGACGGGAAGCCGGCACAGAGCTTGCGGAGGCCGCGATCCAGGGGGCGCATATGCGGTTCCGCGCGGTGATGATGACCTCGGTTGCCTTCATTCTCGGACTCCTCCCGCTCGTGCTCGCAACCGGCGCCGCCGAGCTGAGCCGCAGGGCGGTCGGGACCGCTGTCTTTGCCGGCATGCTCGCCGCAAGCTCAATCGGGATTTTTATGGTGCCGATGCTCTACGTCACGTTTCAGCGCCTGCGCGAGCGCGCGAAGGCACGACCGGTCCCGGCGCGAACCACATGACCCGAGTATCCAGGACGGCGCGAATACGCCGAGCCTGTTGCTCAGGGTTTCGACGGATGCCGACGTTGCCGTTCCCCGCTACCGTTGTCCGTGCTTGAAACTGCGTAACAAGAAGAGAGGAGAAGAACAATGAACGCTCCCACACGTCGTGCCTTCCTTGGTCTTGCGCAGGGCGCCGTCGCCGCCGCAGCTGTCGGCGCAATCGGCGTTCGTTTCATTGCGTCAGCGGAGGCAATGCCGGTCGCCGCAAATCTGGGACGGGCCGCGATAACCACGGATATCGCGACGCAGGCGCAGTGGGGTCCTCCGCATGGCCCCGGTTGGGGGCGCCCGCGACCGCGCAGGCGCCGTTGGGTTTGCTGGTGGCATCGCGGTCGCCGCCATTGCGGGTGGCGGTGGAGGTGATCGTCCGCGATCCCTTTGCGGACGGGAAAGGGCAGAGCTGCGCTTCCGCAGCGATCAGCTCTGCTTCACCGCCGCGATCGGTTGCGAAGCGCGGCGGGCCGGCAGCCGCTGATTTCGTTCACTCTTCAATCAATTTAGCTCGGATCGCGTAGCGGACCAGTCCAGCTATCGAATTGACCCCCAGTTTTCCCATGGCCGACGCCCGATGCGTCTCCGTGGTCTTCACGCTTGAGCTCAGCATCGCGCTGATACCCTTGTTGCTGTACCCCTCGGCCACGAGCTTGACAACGAGCCGCTCTCGCGGAGACAGCTTCACATGCCCCTCGCCAGCTTCGTCTTCTCGACCCGACTGACCCCAAAATCGTCCGCCAACGAATGGCTTACGTGCCATTAGCGCTTCAACGGCAGCCAACAGCAGCTTGTTTGCGTCCGACTTGACCAGGAACGCGCGCGCACCCGCCTGAAGCGCCTCTTGAGCCAGCACTCCGGATTCGTGCGCGGTAAAGATCAGCACCTCAGTTTCGCGGAGATGTTTTTTTATTCCTCGAGTTATTTCCAGTCCCGTCATGCGCGGCATGAAGAAGTCGACGATCGCAACATCAGGCCGCTCTTTGAGAGCGGCCTCAAATGCCGATCTTCCGTCGGACGCCTCGGCGACAATCATCCAACCCGGCCGCTGCTCGAGGACCGCCCGTAGCCCGGATCGAACAGCATCATGATCATCAGCAATGAGAATTCGTTTCATGAGAGGGCTGCCTCGATGATCTTGTCGCAAGAGAACCTGGACGAGCTATGGGCGCTGCGTTTGAGCAGCATCTCCAACCGGGCCATCTCACTCGCGCGCAAGAGCGCATGGAAAGGTCGCGCGCAGGATGGTACCGCGCCGCAGCGTTGTGGGTGCCGATAATATCTCAAGCTGCCCTCCCATCTCTTGCAATCGAGCTCGCATGATACGGATTCCCGCTCCGAGTGCCCACGGACGAAAGCGGCATGCGCCATCTGCAGCGACCATGCCTTGTCCGTCGTCTCGGACCTCGAGCTTGAACTTCCTGTCCCTCATCCCGATAGTTATGACGACCTGTGTCGCCTTGGCGTGGCGGTAAACGTTCGTCAGGGCCTCCTGAACAATTCTCAGCAACGCTCGCTGCGCCCCGTATGGCAGGCCGTCGACCGCGGACGATATCGAGACCTCAATATTCAGCGGCGTTCGGGCTGCGAGCCCTTCTGCGAATTGCTCGATTGTCGTCCTGAGCCCTCCTTCAAACAGGTCCTGAGGGTGAAGCAGATATGTGAGAGACCGCAATTCCTTCATAGCGCGATCGATCGAGATGTCGAGCTGATCGCAATGTTTCGTCGCCTTCAGAGGATCGCCTAGCGCACTCCTTACTTGCATCAGAATGAGGCTTGCCGCCACCAGATGCTGGCACGTTGAATCGTGAAGCTCCGAAGCAATTTGATGATGAACTTCTTCCTGCAGGGCGAGCCGTTCGGAATTCGCCTTGCGCGCATGCCTCGATCCTCCGGAGGCATTTCGAACATGTCGGCCGACCGGTGTCTCCTGAAGGGACATGATACACTCGCCTTCCTGCAGTGCTAACTTTCGCACCGCTAGTTTCCTGGCATATGCAGACAACTCTCCGATAAATTTAGCCTACCGCCGCGACACACTGACCACGCAATCAGTATAAGCCATTACGTAGAAATCCTCTAGGCAGCCAATCCCCGTCGTGTGCCGAGCATCCCAAATTTGGCGCGATGCTCCCTGATTCAGATCAAGGAGCTGCAGGTAAGGAGCAGCATGCGGGTCGGCGAAAACGCGATTATGAAGACGCGTCCGTCAATCTGCGCGCTGTGTCATCGCCCGCTTGACGGCGGCGACAGCAATCGAGCGGCCCCGGCGAGGGTGTTGCGCCGCAGAACAGTCCGCCGCTGTTTAGGTAAGACGTCTTTCCATATTCCGCCCGGGCCACCTCTTTGAAATTCCGTAATTCGGAAATCAACAGAGGCATCGTCGGCTTGTCTTTCGGCGTCGCATCGATCTCCGGATCCATCGCGGCGTTCTATTCGGAGCTGTTCGACACGCGGATCCGCTACACTGGTCTCGTCTTCGCAAAAGAAGTCAGCGGTGCTGTCGTCGGCGGCTTTACGCCACTGATTTCGACGCTGCTGGTGCAGTGGAGTGGCGACGCGAGCTGGCCAGTCTCGGTCTACATGTCAGTCACGGCGCTGGCAGCGTTTTTGTGCGCCTATCTCGCCAGGGACATCCTCGACGTCGGCCAGCGAAACGTCACAACTGCGACGAAACGCGACGCTCTTGTGGGCGTGCGACAAGTCATGGACGATACTGGAGACCATGCGAGATGACGAGCGCGACGGTGATGCGAACCAGCAAGAACATCTCGCGAACATCGCCAAGTCGACGCACGGTACGATGCCAGACCACCAAAAGCGTCGCACGATACGCGCTTTGCTCTGTCGCCTGAAATGGAAAAACCCTGCGCCAATAGGGCTTTCGATATGGTGGGCGCACCAGGGCTCGAACCTGGGACCCGCTGATTAAGAGTCTCATTCTCTAAAAGAGATTTCAGGCACTTAGCTGTAAAAGGCAACCAAAACAGCACTAGCAAAATCAATACGTTATGGCCGAAATGTAAATCGCTTGATCGCGCGGTCAGCACGCGCGCCCCTTGCGTCCCGAACGTAAGTAGCAACCGAAAAGTTCAACAAAAACAGTGAACTTCGCTCCTGGTTGACCACCTTTATCGCTGTTTGTTCAGGGCGGTTCGGTGGTCAATCGGTGGTCAGCTGACCGGGTAAGTCTCGGCGCTGTGGCTACGCGGCACTATGAAGGCATGGAGTCATTAGCCGCCTTCGCGCCTCCACCTGCCCCTCATACTCGTCGCACTACTAACGACAACGGCCCCTGCGTAACCCGCCTTAACGCAGGTGCGTCGACGACTAGCGTCGGGGGTTCGAGTCAGGAGACCGCTACCGCCTTTCCACACACGACGCAAATCTGCGATATTCGCTCCGATCGTCCGCCTGAACCCGGCAGCTCGTCGAACGGTAGGCTCAAGTCGGGGACCCACAGCAGCCCCCCAGATGCAGTCGCCTATTGAGAGGATGGTGCGACTCGGCTGGAACGTATTCCCGCCGCCGTCGCCGGCGTGTCCCGCACCAGCAGCGCGCGGGTTGCCGCCGTCACATCGGGCTGGCGCATCAGGCTCTCGCCGACCAGAAAGGTCGACATTCCCACACGCTCGAGCCTGGTCAGATCGTCCGGCGTGAAGATGCCGCTTTCCCCGACCATCAGCCGCTCCTCCGGGATAAGCGGCGCTAGCGCCTCGCTGGTCGCGAGCGTGGTCTCGAAGGTACGGAGATTGCGATTGTTGACGCCGACCATCGGCGAGCGGAGTTTCAGCGCCCGCTCGAGTTCGGCTCGGTCGTGGATCTCGACCAGCACATCCATCTGAAGTGCGATGGCGGCGTCCTCAATATCTTTGGCGGCAGCGTCATCGAGAGCGGCCATGATGATCAGGATGCAGTCGGCGCCGTGAGCGCGGGCTTCGACGACCTGATAGGTGTCGAACATGAAATCCTTGCGCAGCACCGGCAGATTGGTCGCCGCGCGTGCCGCAACCATGAAGTCGAGATGCCCCTGGAACGACGGAGTATCGGTCAGCACCGAGAGGCAGGCCGCGCCCCCGGCCTCGTAAGCCTTTGCCAGGGCCGGCGGATCGAAATCGGCGCGGATGAGGCCCTTCGATGGCGAAGCCTTCTTGATCTCAGCAATCAGCGCATAGTCACCGCCGCCATGCTTTTCCTTGATCGCGCGGACGAAGCCGCGCGGTGGCGCCGCCGCCTTGGCGCGTGCATCGATGCTCGCGAAGGAATGAGCACGCTTGGAGGCGGCAATCTCCTCGCGCTTATAGGCTTCGATTTTCTTCAAGATGTCTGACATCATCGACCTGTTCGTGGACTTACCTGTCATTCGACCATCTGCGTTGTTTCGGCGGTCGGTACAAATCAATCATTATCGACGCTTACTCACTTCCTCTTTATTAGCCCTTCGCGTTGGTGCGCATGCGCGAGCTCGTTATAACGCTCGCGCCGCCGATCAATGCGCCAAATGCGCGCGTCACTTTCGTTCTTGGAAGCGATTGTCGAAGCTGAATGAGCCCGCGCCCGCTCGCCGCGCAGTGCGATGCCTTTGGCGGACAGCACCATCGCAGCAGCATTCCCCGCTGCTATGGAAACCATACATGCCGGCTATTGGAAGATTTCGCCCCGCGCTGCGATCAATGGGCGTCGCTATCGAAGATTTCATCGAGTAACGCCCAGCGCAACCTCAATCCGTCACATCTGCCGGAATAGGCCGCATCGGGCGACTTGATCCTGTCGAGGACGACCAATGTGTGGGTGCTCGTCCACTCACTCCTCACCCAACGCGCTTAGGAGGCACGCATGGCATTCACGTTGAAAATCAACGGTACACCCCATGAAGTCGATGTCGACGGTGACGTTCCATTGCTGTGGGTGCTGCGCGATGTGCTCGGCATGACCGGAACCAAGTTCGGCTGCGGCCAGGCGCTCTGCGGCGCCTGCACTGTGCATGTCGACGGCCAGCCGGTCCGCTCCTGTCAGACAACGATCGACAGCATTGGGGACAGCGCGGTCACCACGATCGAGGCGATCGGCCAGACGCCGCAGGGCGCAGCCGTACAGAAGGCGTGGTTGGAGCTCCAGGTGGTGCAGTGCGGTTACTGCCAATCCGGCCAGATCATGTCGGCGGCGGCGCTCCTGAAAGACATGCCGAAGCCGACGGATGGCGACATCAACGCCGCCATGTCGGGGAATGTCTGCCGATGCGGCACCTATCAGCGCATCCGCGCCGCGATCAGGCTGGCTGCTGGAGTTTGAGATCATGAATGGACCAATTTTGAGGGAGCAGGTCGCCGAAGAAACAGGCGTGTCACGGCGCGCCTTTCTTCAGGGCACAGGTTTGCTGCTCGGCTTTTCGCTGACCGGCGCCAGCACGAGCTCCGTCTTCGCGGCGTCCACTTCGCAGGTGCAGGTGGTCGAAAACGAGGTCACGGGTACTTTCGCGCCGAATGGATTTATACGGATCAATCCAACGGGCGCCGTGACGCTGGTCATGCCGATGGTCGAGATGGGACAGGGGGTCTACACGTCGCTCTCGATGCTTCTCGCTGAAGAACTGGAGGTGACGCTTGACCAAATTCAGGTTCAGCATGCGCCGCCAAATCACGCGCTTTACGTCAACTCGATCATAGGCATTCAAAATACAGGTGGTTCCGCCTCTGTCCGAGCGTTCTGGACACCGCTGCGTCAGGCAGGCGCAGTAGGTCGCAGTCTGCTGATCGGGGCAGCCGCAAAGCGCTGGAATGTCGATCCGGCGACTTGCCGCGCCAAGGACGGCATCGTCTTCGATGCGTCAGGCGCAAAGCATCTAAGCTACGGCGAACTTGCGACGGCCGCGGCGAAATTGCCCGTGCCGCCGGCGGCAAACGTCAAATTGAAGGATCCGAAGGATTTCACCTTGATCGGCACGCGTGCCAGGCGCGTGGATTCATCGATAAAGGTCGACGGGCGCGCGCTCTACGGCATCGACACGCGACTGCCGGGTATGAGGGTTGCAGCGGTTGCTATTTCGCCCGTGCTCGGTGGCAAAGTGAAAAAGGTGGACGAGAAAGCCGCGCTGGCGGTGAAGGGCGTCCGGCAGGTGGTCAACATCGATGAAGCCGTTGCCGTGGTGGCGGATCACATGGGTGCGGCGAAGAAGGGGCTCGAGGCCGCCGCCATCACGTGGGACGACGGGCCGAACGGCAAGGTCAGCAACGCCGATATCGTCAAGCAGTTGGAGGAGGAGTCCAAGAAACCAGGGGCGGTTGCCCGTAACGATGGTGATGCAGAGGAGGCCCTTGCTGTCGCGGCGCAACGAGTTGACGCGATCTATCAGGTGCCTTTCCTAGCCCATGCGGCGATGGAGCCGATGAACTGCACAGTCCACCTGCGGAAGGATCGCTGCGATATCTGGGTCGGGACGCAGGCGCCTACGATCACGCAGTCACTGGTGGCCGAACTCACCGGCCTGCCAACGGACGCAATCAAGATTCACAATCATCTGATTGGCGGTGGCTTCGGCCGAAGGCTGGAGGCCGATGGCACGGTGCTGGCCGTCAAGATCGCCAAGCACGTCGATGGCCCGGTGAAGGTGATCTGGAGTCGCGAGGAAGATATCCAGCACGATTTGTATCGGCCGTACTATCTCGATCGGCTGTCGGCCGGACTTGACGCGACCGGCAAGCCGGTTGCCTGGACGCATCGGATCGCCGGCTCCTCAGTCATGGCTCGCTACTATCCCCCTTACGTCAAGGACGGATTGGACCCCGATGCCGTCGAAGCGGCGGCCGAGCCGCCCTATGCGCTGCCCAATATCCACGTCGACTTTGTGCGGGTCGAGCCCCCTGGTGTCCGGACGTCTTGGTGGCGCGGTGTCGGACCGACCCACAATGTTTTTGTGGTCGAAAGCTTCATAGATGAGCTCGCTCATGCCGCGAAGCAGGATCCCGTCACTTACCGCAAGGGATTGCTTGGCCACAATCCGCGAGCACTCGCTGTTTTATCGCTTGCGGCGGAAAAAGCGGGGTGGGCATCCCCCCTTCCCGCGCGGCATGGCCGCGGAATTTCAGTGCAATTCGCATACGGAAGTTACACGTCGCAGGTCGCCGAGGTCGAAGTAGCGGCCGATGGCTCCGTCAAAGTCAAGCGGATCGTCTGTGCGCTCGACTGCGGAATGTACGTTAATCCAGATACAATCGAAGCGCAGGTTCAGGGTGGCACGCTTTTCGGCCTCACCGCCGCGCGCCATGGGTCAATCACCTTCAAGGATGGTCGGGTCGAGCAGAGCAATTTTGACAGCTATCTGCCGATGCGCATCGACGAGGTACCGGTGGTGGAGACACACTTGATCAAGAACGCGGAGGCTCCGGGTGGCGTTGGTGAAGCCCCGACGGCCATTGTCAGTGCTGCCGTGACCAATGCGATCTTCGCCGCAACAGGCAAGCGTGTGCGCAGCCTGCCGATCGATCCGAATTCGTTGAAGTCGTCGTCTTAATCCTTCCCGTCCTCCCGCGCGCGTTGTAGCACGCACGGGATGACGGTCGGGAACTAAAGTCCCGGAGCATAATGGCTATTGGAACATTCGCGTTCTCCGCAAGTCCAAATTTCGCCGAATGGCGAGAGGCGAGGTTCCGTGGTACGAACGGCATGGCGACGCCCCCGCTGATCCTCGGAGAACAGATTTCGGAGCACTATCGGTGCTGGTAGCCGTTAGCAGGAGCCACCACAGTCATGCATAATTCGAAATCGATTCCAAAACAGGCTCTCGTCGGGCAGAACGTTTCACCGCCCGCGGGCGCCACTGTCAAATTGTCTACAACAGACCTCAACAATTTAATGCAGGCGCTCGACATAGATGTCATCGCCATGACCGAGATTTTGGTGCCGCGAGGCCATCGAGTCGAATTTGGGACGATTGACGTACCCGGGATCCACTACAACTTAAGCGGCATGGGACGTCTATCAATTGATGGCGGGCCGACGATACCGTTGAGCCCTCATTTACTCATCATCGTGCCGCCAAACACTCCGCTCATGATCGAGGTTGACGGTGGAAATCGCCCTCCGAAGCTCATTTCGAGAGACTGCTGGACTCGTCAAGAAGGCATCCTTCGCGTCGCAGTGCCGAAAGAGCAACCAGAGATCGTCCAGATATGCGGCTTTTTTAACGCATCCTTTGGTCAGTCTGTGAGGCTGTTCGGAGAACTCCGCGAACCGGTCATCGAGCAATTCGAGCCGGCGGACAGGATTGATCTCAAGCTTCGCGAAGCAATGAACGAGTTGTTACAGCAAGAGGTCGGCGTTGGAGCCATGACAGCTTCTCTGCTCAGGCAGATCGTTGTCTCGTTGGTACGACGGTCGCTCAAGTCATCCCGACGGTGGACTGATCGGTTCTCGATACTTGCCGACAGGCAGGTCACCCGTGCTTTTGCAGATATGGTGGCGCGGCCGGGAGCCGCTCATTCGGTTCAAAGCTTGGCACACAGTGCAGGATTGAGTCGTTCGGCGTTCATGGCGCGCTTCTCGGACATTTTTGGACAATCCCCGATGGCTGTCTTGCGACACTTAAGAATGCGCCAGGCCGCGATCGATTTGACGACAACGACGATGTCGATCGACGCAGTGGCTCTTAATGCGGGGTACGAGAGCCGTTCGAGTTTTGTACGGGCTTTTCGAAAGGCGTACAATCGAGATCCGAGCGACCATCGGCGGATCGCCAAGGAGGGCGAAGCACGGAAGGATATTTGAGAACGGGGTGCGATCCGCTCGTAGGCTTATGCGCTCTACGATGGACACCCTAAGCATCGCGCTTCCTGTACGATAAGCAAGGTCCACCGGTCCCCCCACGACATCTAAAGGCTCTGCAGCCGGACAGGTCGGCCTGGTTTTGCCGATTCCCACTGTGATTCAATGAGTTTCGCTGGCGAGGCGACCGCCAAGCGCAGTTGGCTTGCTCGCACGACAGCCTGCGAATACTGAAAAGACGGACCGGATCTCTTCGGCCACGCAACATGTGTGCGCCTTCGTCGCGAAACGCAGTGGCGAGTTCCGCGCTCCCTTCCGCAGACAATGCATCCATGAACTCGCCGGTGACGAGCACCGAAGCCTCCAATACCCGGCAATGGGCTTCAACCCGACTAGCGACATTCACGGTGTCACCGATCAGGGTGAGTTCCAATTTCTTCTCATTGCCAACGTCTCCATGGATGACTTCGCCGTAATGGATACCGACGGCAATACGGAGCGACTGGTCTCTTGCCTCAATGCGTCGGTTCCAAGAATCGACGGATTTGATGAGCTCGATCGCACACTCCGCAGCGTTGGTGGCGTCGCGCAGGCTGGTCAACTGCGGGCCGAAAAAGGCCATCAACCCATCACCCAGGAACTTGTCGATCGAACCCTGATGGGAGAACACCACGTCACTGAACATACGCAAGTGGTGTCGCAGCGCCTGGACGACGACATCCGGAGGCCTGTTGGATGAGAAGTCAGTGAACCCGACGATGTCGACAAACAGGACTGCTGCACGCTGACAACGCGTAAACGAAAGAGGGGTCCGCGCCTTGATGAGCTGTTCAGCGATGCTTGGCGGGAAGAAGCGCGCCAGGTTCATACGTTCGCGCTCTGCTTTCTTGACGAGCTGGTTGGCGGAAAGTCTATGGAGCACAAGCATTGTCGTGACCAAGAGCGCGATCAGGCTAACACTGGATCGCAACGCTGCGATCCCATTGGGGACGAAGCCGTGCGTAAGAATATAGCTGAGGATGGTAAGCAGTGCGCAGACTAAGCCGACGACGACAGCGCCTCCGCGATCGAGATCCTGGGCAGCTACCAACACGACGACAACATACAGCGAGGCGACTGCGAACTGCAGTGATGACAAGGTATCGACCAGAAAGATGCCGATCGCGAGTACGGCTGCAGGAGCCAGGTACCTGAACCTTTCTATACGCATTGGACGCTCATGGCCGGTGTCAGCTCCCGCGCGGCTTCCCGGCCGGCGTGGGCCGGAGGCCGGCCTCGCCTGCTCGCGCCAGAACTCCTCAGGTGCGTTTCAGATCCTCGACCAGCATCGTCGCAGCGTGGCGCGCAAGCGCCTGGGTCGGAGCGTTGGTATTGCCGCTGGTTATGTTCGGCATGATCGAGGCATCGATTACCCGCAGGCCGTCGACGCCGCGGACCCTGAGCCTCGCGTCAACCACCGCTCGTGCATCCTGGCCCATCCGGCAGGTGCCGACCGGATGCCACATTGTCGTCACGACGCGCTTCACCCATTCGCGGATCTCCGCATCCGACTGGACGTGCAGGCCGGGGTCCATCTCTTCCTCGATCACCGGCGCCAACGACTCCTGGGCCATGACCTTGCGGATCGCGCGCACTGATTCCACCGCGGCCCTCAGGTCTTCCTCTTCGCCAACGAAATTCGGGTTGATGAGGGGCATCGACGTCGGGTCACTGTCGGCCAACCGCACCCAGCCGCGGCTCTTAGGCTGAAGCACCACGAGTTCGAAAGTGATGCCCGAGCGGTCGCCCGCCGGGCCGAGCTGCTCGTTCAAGACGATAGGAGCGTGATAGCATTGGATCGTAGGCTCGGCGGTGAAATCAGATGGATTCCAGTGTGTCACCGTCTCGATGCCATTACCCGACGCCGGGCCGTCCTTCGTGACGAGATAGCGCAGGCCGGCCTTCACGCTGCCGAGACCCTGCGCGGCAGCCTGATAGCCGAGATCACCCTTCACATAGACACGGACCGGTACCATCGGGTGATCCTGGAGATTTTCGCCTACCGCCGGAGAATCGACGATCACCGCGATACCGTGTTGACGCAGCTGCTCGGCTGGCCCGATGCCTGAGTGCATGAGGATCGTCGGGCTATGGACGGCGCCAGCCGACAGCACAACTTCGCTGGCCATGATCCTCTTCAGGCTCGTGTCCATGAACTCAACGCCCACAGCCCGCTTGTTTTCGACGAGGACGCGAGCGACGGTCTTGCCGGTGAGCAGGACCACGCGGCCCGAAGTGAGGTGCGGGCGAAGATAAGCGTCGACCGCGCTGCATCGGCGCTGGTCTCCGACCGTCGACTGCACCGGCGAGACGCCGATCTGGCTCTTGCCGTTATAGTCGGGATTATAGGGAATCCCATATTCCTGGAATGCCTTGAGGCAATATTGGTTCAGCTTATTGATGCCCTTGGGCAACTGGACAGCCAGGCCACCATCTATGCCGTGATACTCGTCGTGGAAGGTGTCGTTGTCCTCCTGCGCCATGAAGACGGGAAGCAGGTCTTCATACGACCATTTTCCGGTGTCGCCGACCGCGTCCTGCCACGCGGCGAAATCGCGCATCTGACCACGCACGTAGCACATCGCATTGATCGAGGAGCCGCCGCCGAGTACCTTGCCTGAGCGATATGCTCGCTTCGTCCCGTGCTGGGGAACCGTCTCGTATTTCCAGACATGCCGGTCGTGGGCCAGAAGTTTGGCGAAGCCCGCTGGGATGTGGATGAACGGATCGCGATCCATGTCGCCCGCCTCGATTAACGCGATCGACGCATCGGTGTGTTCGGCAAGATAACTCGCAACGACGCAACCGGCTGCGCCTGCACCAACAATGACAATATCGTAGGCTTCGTGGGACATCAGTGTCGTTTTTCTTTCACAGAATTTGCATCGTTCAATCAGCGTCCATCGCTGATGTGGCGCTATCGCAGCTCCTGATCCTGAGATTGATCGGACCATGCCTTTGGAGAGTGATCCTGCAACGCCGGCGGGGGAAATCACCTATCGCCATAGAGTCGATAGGCGATCGTTATTGTCGCTCCCCCGAGGTCCTATGGACGGCTGCAGACGAACATTGGCGACGTCTCGACGACGCCATCGCAGCTTTCAGCCGGCTGCGCGCCTGCCCAATTCCGGACGGATCGCAACTGGCTTCTCAGGCGGGTTCAGGACTGACGTCGTGAACAGGACAGCCGCAGCGAGGACCCAGTAGTACCAGGCGTCGAGCCCTGTGAATTTGAAGGCAAACGGTGCGATGACAAAGACCACCCCGACGGCGCGATCGACCCAAAGGTGCAGCCAGTAGGGAATGATGTGGACGATCCCGGTGGGATGGTCGGTCAGGGAGGCCAAGAGCAGCGCGGCCACACCGGCGACGACCGAGAGCTCGACTGCAACCGGTCCGCTTTGACCGAGCCCCAGCACGAACGGCGCGGCGATCAAGACGACCGCGACAGGATAGTCAATCAGGTAGGCGTGGATAGACTTGGTGATGAAGCGAAACGACATCGGAGACTCCTCTGGTCGATTACTTGAGCGGGTCCTTGCGACGCGGAAAGTGCATCCACCCAAGAGAGAGATTACGCAATCCTGTGCCAGCAAGCACTCCGGCACGGGCCAATCCGGTTAGACAAGCAATAGGCGTAGGCCGGCACGTCAACCATTGGAAATGCCCGGTCGTTATCGTTTCCATTCCAGTCGTCGGGCGCCACGGAAGCGGGGAAGCGTGGCGCGTCGACCGCGAGTCCGACGGTGGTGGCTCAGTGTCCGGCTGTCGAGGTCAGGGACAGCTTGGGAAGTCAGCATTGTTCGCGTAGCGCATTTGGGTGGCTTTTGAACCAACCGCAGTGAACGCATGCGCCGCATGTTCTTCCGGGCGCTGGACGCATTCGACGATTTCACGCCGTCCGAGCGACGACCGACCAATCGCGAAGGCGAGCGAACTTGACGAACGCATCCAGCGCCGGCGAGTAGCAGCGCCCCTGCACTGCCAGTAGCCGCACCTCCCGCGAAACCAGGTCGCCTTCGAGCGGGATGGTCTTGAGCGTCGGAAGGTGCGGCATGTGCTCGGGCGCGAGTATCACGCCGAAGCCAGCGGCGGCCATGTGCTGCAAGTGCAAGTCATGACCGCTGCAGTGGCCGAGGTGGAGCGGTTCCTCGGGGAAATACGACCGTTGGATCTTCGGAGTGATGTCGCATCCGGCGCGTTCCAGCAAGATGGTCTCACGGAGGTCGTCGATGCCGATCGAGGGACGGTTTGCGAGCCGGTGTGTCGGCGCGAGAACCGCGACGTAGCGCTCCTCGAACAGCGACCAGTCGTCGATGCGGGCGGGCACGTCCTGCACGTCGCCGACCATTGCGGCATTGATCTCCCCCTCGAGCAAGAGGTCGACGAGCTTCTCCGTCACATCCTCACGCAACTCTACGTGAAGTCCGGGAACGAACTTTGCGATCTCGGCGATCGGATCGAGGACGAGCGAGGCCGAGATGGATGGGGCGAGGCCGATCCTCAGTGGCGCGACTTCCTTGCGTTGGAACTCCTGGGCTCGGCGACGCACCGCCTCTGCCGAGGCCAGTGTGCGCTCCAGCATCGGAAGGACCTCTTTTCCAAGGTCGGTGAGCTGCGTCAACTGGCGTTCGCGGTAGATCAATTGGCCGCCGAGCTCCTGCTCGAGTTTCTGCACCGCCTTGGTCAGAGCGGGCTGCGTAACGTTGCACTGCTCGGCCGCGCGGGTGAAGTTGAGCGTGGACGCGACGGCGAGGAAGTAGCGAACCTGATGAAGCTCCATGGGCTGCTATGTTCTCCGTCAAGGTGCGGCTGTCTCTACCGACAGGCCTTGCGTCGCCCTGCCCGGATTCGGGCGCTCGTGGTCGTTCACCAAGAGGGGGAAGGCGAACTCGGTGACCGTCAACGGCCGCATTTTGACGGATAGGGGCGCCTCGGTCGACTACGCGGAGGTATGATGAGGTTCGCTTGTCGCTGCTTGTGCTAAGCGATCGCTTAGAAGTGAGAGCGTAAACCTCGCGCCCCGAATCCGTTGGCCGGATCGGCCCCTAAAGGAGAGGATCAGCGGCGCGGCGAAATGAGGTGGACGCGATTTGCGAGTAGACGGCACCCTCGCACGGAAGTGCTGATGGCACGCCTTTCAGGCTCAGAAGTTCTGCAGCTGCTGTAGTTTTATATTGAGGCAGTCCGCCATCCGGGTGAGTTCCGGGACCGAACGCGCTTTCATCTTCCGCATCAGGTTAGTGCGATGCACTTTCACCGTGGACTCGGCGATGCCGATATCGTTGGCAATCTGCTTGTTCAGGCGACCAGCCACGACATGGAGCATGACCTCAGTCTCGCGGGGGCTGAGCGTGTCGAGGCGCCGCCTTATTGCAGCCACCACCCTGTCACTCTCACGTCGGGCACGATCGCGAGTGAGTCCGGCATCGATGGCGTCAAGCAGATCCTGATCTCGGAATGGCTTTGTAAGGAACTCTATCGCACCGCTCTTCATTGCTTGCACAGTCATCGGCACGTCGGCGTAGGCTGTGATAAAGATGATAGGCACTTGCCTGTTTGCGGCGACAAGTTCGCTCTGAAGATCGAGACCGCTTCGCCCCGGCATTCTTACGTCGAGCACCAGGCAAGTAGGACCATCCGGCGGATCGGCCTCGAGAAAATCGGGAACAGACGAAAATTGTCGGGCATCCAAGCCGACTGTCCGCAACAGTCGCGCGACCGAATCGCGAAATTCGGGATCATCATCGATAACCAAGACACTGGGATTTGCCTCACCCATTCCCGGTATCCTGCGTTGGGGAAGCGCATTCTTGCCTAGTCCGGCACACCCTACGCACAATCTATCGAGATGAACAGAATATTTTGCCTGAGCGGATAGCCGGACGCCTAAACCATCGCTTAGGAACGTCGACATTGCGTTATTGAGGGATGTCCGAGACACTACGTTGCATGCAGCGCGAGGCGCTGCCTCGCCGGCCGGCGGAAGTGCCTGGAAGCCGCTATGTTGCATCGTACACTGATATCCGTCGTCGACGACGATCAGCCCCATCGTGAGTCAATGCGAAAGCTAATAATGCTGCTGGGCTATACTGTCGAAGCGTTTTCGTCGGCGGCCGATTTCCTGGCATCGCGGGCTCTGCCTGAAACCGCCTGCTTGGTCACTGACGTTAACATGCCCGGAATGACCGGAGTCGAGCTGCACAGGCGTTTGGTCGATACAGGGTATGCAATCCCAACGATCCTCGTTACCGCCTACCCCGATGAGGTTGTCAGGGATCAGGCTCTGAAGGACGGGGTTATTTGCTATCTCAGCAAGCCAGTGGACGATGACATTCTCGAGCGATGCGTGCGCTCGGCTCTGCGGTCGGGTACGCCGATTGAAGATAATTCATGAGTCGTTGTCCGCCGGCAGGGTAAACTGAAATACAGCGCCGCGAGGTTCGTTCGCTTCCGCCCACAACTTGCCTCCATGTGCTTGGATGATGGAACGGCATATCGACAACCCCATCCCTGTTCCACCGGACTTCGTGGTGTAAAAGGCGTCGAAGACTCGATCGAAATGCCCCGGATCAATGCCCCGCCCCGAATCCCGTACGGCTACGAGGGCGCCGGTCTGATCCTCCCTGGTGCTGATCAATAGCTCTCTCGCCCCTTCCTCAACCAAGCCCATCGCTTCGGCCGCGTTCAGGATCAAGTTCAGCAATACCTGTTGCAGCTGAACGCAATCCCCCATAACCGGAAGCAGTCCATCCGCGAGCCGGGTTTGGACCGAAACGCTGTTCCTGTGAATTGCGCTTTGCGCCAGTACAATCACTTCGTTGATAGCCGAATTGAGATCAAAACGCTCCTTTCGCAGAGGCGCTTTCTTGATGTGATCACGCATCCGTCCGACGATATCCTTGGCGCGGTCAGTGTCCCTCACGACGCAAGCAAGCGCTTCCCTGGTCTCATCCAGATTTGGCGGTTTCATCTCCAGAAAGCGCATCCCTGCGCGGGCGTTGTTACGAGCGGTAGCGATCGGATGCAGAATTTCGTGAGACAGCGAGGCCGCCAATTCTCCCATCATGTTCACGCGGTTCATGTGGGCGAAATCCAGTTCGAACTGACGCAGCTTTTCACGTTCGTCCTGCGCCCGCCTTCGCTCCGTCACATCGACGGTTGTGGTGATAACCTCAGCCAGCGCGCCCCTGGGCGAAAACACATGATAGCTGGTTCCTTCGACCCATTTGATTGTTCCATCGGGTAGGAGAAGTCTGAACTCGGCCACGAAGTCTCTCTTTTGTTGCACGGCCTCCTGAACCGCGCCCCACACTCTGTCGCGGTCCTCTGGGTGAATACGTTCCCAAATACCTTGCCGACTAGGAAGGCCCTGCGACGGATCAACCCCCCAGATCCTGTAACTCTCGTCCGACCAATAGAGGTAACGCATCGTTGTGGCGTTGTAGATCCAATAGCCGGTGCGGCTGAGTCTTTGTGCCTGGCTAAGCGCTTCCTCGACGCGCTTTCGCTCCGTCAAATCGAGCACGAATGCAAGGCCCTCGTCGCCTCCTTCCTTGAACAGAGCAGCGCCAATAAGCACGGGAACGCGGCTGCCGTCCTTCCGAACATACTCCTTCTCGAAGGGTCGAACTATTCCGGCTGAGTTCAGTTCTGCCTGAGTCAGTATGTCCCGCTCGCGCCATTCGGGCGGGGACAGCTCGGTCCAGCGCACGCGGCCCGAAACCAAGTCCGCACGGTCATATCCTACGATGCGTAGAAACGCGTCATTCGCTTCGAGGATCCGTCCTTCGCGATCGGCAATGAGGATCCCAATGATGTTGGCGTCGACCAAACGCCTGATCTTCCCTTCCCGATCCGCGAGGTCGTCATAAAGCCGCGAATTTTCGAGCGAGATGGCCGCCTGCGACGCAAGCACCTTCAAGACTGTGACGCGGTCGGGTGTGAAAACGTGGGCCGCCAAGTTGTTTTCTAGGTAGAGTACGCCGGCCAGTCTGCCTTGTTTGAGCAACGGCAGGCAGAGAATTGAATGGGCGTGATGCTTATGGATGTACTCATCGGCGGAAAACGGGTTCGCGGCGGCGGCATCGTGGATAAGAACGCTCTCTTTTGTCCGGATCACGTAGTGTAGAATGGACTCCGGTAGATTTGCAGCGGTTACACCTGCTTGTCGCTGACCGACGGTCACCATATCATTGCTGATCGTGACTTCCGCCTCAATCCGGTACCCATCGCCGACCGCAAGGATCAACAGACCTCGCCCGGCACCCGCGTACTCAATCGCCGTGCGCATCAGCGTGTCGATCAGCTTTTCCAGGACGATCTCGCCCGACACGGTTTGCGAGACTTTGATAACCGTAGATAGATCCAGTTGTTCGACGGGTGCCCCGATCGTGCTTGTGGGGCCTGCAACTGGCTTTTCCTTCCTGAGGTGCGGATACAACTCGTCGAGTTGGCGCACCTTGCCGTCGGCTCCCCAGCGGATGTATCCGTACCGCGCGTCCTGCAGATAGGCATGTGCGATCTTCTCGAACCCGCGTGCGGCATAAAAGCGTGCGGCGACTTCGTTGGCGAGCGCCTCGTTGTGGACCAAGCCATGCGTGTGTGCCGAGCGGATAGCGTGCTCGTAAAGATGTTCGGCATCGAGCGCGCGGCCTTCGATCCGGGCGATCTCCGCCCCGACGAGTGCGGCGCGGTTCTCGAAGTTGTCCGGGCAAGCCATCGCCCAGACCTCGAGCTGTCGGTGGTGCGCAGCCAGTGCCTCGACATGCTCCTGCCGTTGGCCGGCCGCCGCGGACTCGCAGGATGTCGCTCTGGAGAGCGCACTGTAAAAGTGATATTCCGCGCATTCGAAAAAAGACGCCGATGTCGGCTGCAGCTGTTGCGCCCTCAATGAGGCCTCGAGGGCACCCACATAGTCGCCGGCAAAGAAACGTGCCTGCAGCTTGCGGGTCCAATACGAGCCCTCGGCCAACGCCAGATCCGGGTTCTTGCGGAAACGAGACTCCAGTAGGAGTTCGTTGAACTGCCCATCGTCAAAGCAACCGAAAATCGGCGTCAAGCCGCGGAGTGTCCGGATCAGCCCTAGCTGGCCGGCAATGGAGTCAATCGCAAAGCCGAACCGCATGTTCCGCGCGAACGCAAGACCATGCTCGACCTCGACCTGCACGATATCGAGCGGATCGCCCGCCGCGAGAAGATACGTGTTCAGGTGGGTGTAGTAGTACGCCGCAAAAGTGAGGTCACCTATCTGGTTTGCTGTCTCAAACGCACGTCGCAGCAGATCACGACCTTCCCGGACATGTCTCGTCCAGAACATGAGTAAGTATCCAAAGTTCAAATAGGTCCTGGCCTGGAAGCGCTTTAGCCCGCGCTGTTCGACCAGTTCATAGCCGAGACGGCCGAATCGAAGCCCCGCCTGGTAGTCGCCGAATTCCGGTCCAGCAAGCCTGGCAAGCACTGCATAGGCGTAGCACGACCCGTCACAATTGCCGCCCTCGAGGCTGAGATTGACTGCTCGACAGATGACCATCGAACGTAGTTTCGCATCTGTATAGTGGGCCGGCGGCCCGAGCTTCGTCAGCACATCAAGGGTCGCGAGCGATACGGGATCGCTCATCAAAGGCAGATCAATCAGGGTTTCTATCGCGCGGGAGCCGAGTTGGGACCAGATCCGGTCATACTCGCACCTTGCCTCGTCTTCCGACGGGTGCGCCGACCAGTCAACACCCAGGTGGCGGAGATAGTCGAGACCGACTGCGATCGCGCGACTGCCCTGATCCAGGGTCGTGTAAAGATCCACCTGCAGGCACGTCACGCGGGCTCGTTCGATCGTCGTTGCGGCACGGGCCGACAGCATCGCCAGGCGCTGCTCGGCTTCCGCCAGTGCACCAGTGAGGAATTCACATTCGGCCCGGTGCAACTCCAGCTCAAAGATCAGGTCGTGCTGGCGCTCCCAGGAGTCCCCTGGCAGCAGTGCTACGCCGGAGACTAGGTAGTTCAGCGCCGAGGCATATGCCGTCGAGGTCTTTGCGCGTTTACCTGCAATGAAATTCAACTCAGCGACCCGCTCAAGCTCCTCAGTTGACGTGATGAGATGCGAGCCGCGGTTGAGCTGATTGACGATTTCGAAGATCGTCTCCTCCAACCTCTCTGGGGGGGTCTGCGCTGCGAGCAGCATCCCTATTCGGAGATGGGCTTCGGCACGCGATTCCTCCGGAATCAAGGAGTAGGCCGCTTCCTGGACACGGTCGTGGAGAAACTTGTAGGAATCCTCTGAACGAAAGATCAGCCCTGCTCGCACCGCTTCCCAAAGCTGCCCGTGCATCTCCTCCCCGGAGTCCTGGTAAGCGATCCGCAACATGGCGGCCCCTGCGTCGTTGCCCAGGCAGGCGAGCTTTTGCAGTGCGTTCCGGGTTTCCGCGGACAGACGGTTCAGCTTCCCCACCATAAGGTCCACCACATTGTCGGTGTAACCTTTGGCGTGAATGCGATTCAGGTCCCAGCACCATCGCGCCTCGTCATAATCGAAAGTGAGCAATGCTTCGTCGGCGAGCGCAGAAATGAACTGAATAGCGAAAAGCGGATTGCCGGTTGTCTTTTCGTGAATCAGCTGTGCCAGCGGCGCGATTTTCTCCGGTTCGCTGTGAACGGAATCCGCGATTAATTGTCCCAGATCTTCACAGGATAAGGGCGCCAATACGATGTCGTGTAGTATCGCTCCGGCTTGGCGGATCGCTTCAAGCTTGCGTATCAGCGGATGGACGGGATCGACTTCGTTGTTGCGGTAAGCGCCAATCAACAACAGGTTCTGTACATCCGGCCGGGTCAACAGATCCTGAAGCAAATCGAGCGTTGCTGCATCGAGCCATTGGAGATCATCAAGGAACAGGGCGAGCGGATGTTCCGGTCGCCCGAATACACTGATGAATCGCCGGAACGCCAGCTGAAAGCGACCCTGCACGTCCTGTGGCGGCAGTTCGGGGACCGGTGGCTGTTCGCCGATGATGTGCTTCAATTCCGGAACGAGATCGACAATGAGCCGAGCGTTCGGCTCGAGCGCCTCGAGCAGCGCCTCCCGCCATTTCCGCAACTCCGCTTCGGTCTTGCTCAAGAGAGGGCGGATCAGGCTCTGAAAGGCCTGCGCAAGGGTGACGTAGGGGATGTCGCGTTTGTACTGATCAAGCTTGCCCGACGCAAAAAGACCGCGGGGCGGAACAAGCCGCTTATGAAGCTCGTTAACGACCGCGGATTTGCCGATGCCGGAGTATCCGGAAACGAGGACCAACTCCGGCCTGCCGCCGGCAACGATACGGTCGAAGGAGGCAAGCAGGGTATCGATCTCGGCTGTCCGACCATACAATTTCTCGGGGATCAGCAGCCGATCCGGAGTGTCATGTTCCCCGGGCGGAAATTCGTCGATATCGCCTCGGGTTTCCCATTCGGCGAGGCAGCGCCGTAAATCGCTCTCGGCGCCTGCAGCCGTCTGGTAACGCTCCTCGGCAGTCTTGGCGAGCAGCTTCATAATGATCGCAGAGACGGAGCCTGGGAGGCTCTTTAACCGCTCGCTGGGCGGCGCCGGTCGTCTTGCGATATGGCAGTGCACCCATTCCATCGGATCGGCCGCCGTGAAGGGCAGCACGCCCGTGAGCATCTGGTACAGCGTGACGCCGAGGGCGTAGAGGTCGCTGCGGGCGTCGATCGAGCGGTTCATCCGCCCGGTTTGTTCGGGTGCCATGTAAGCGAGCGTACCGGCGATGGTCTCGGGCGGCTCGGGCGCCTGCCGCTCGCGGGACAGGCGCGATGCGATGCCAAACCCGGTGAGACGCACGTGTCCATCCGCGCAGTCCACCACGATATTAGCTGGCTTGATGTCTTTGTGGATGAGCCCGCGCTGATGAAGCTTGCCCAAGGCTGAGGTAACGGCGATAGCCAGGCACAGGAAGCGCGCTACCTCCATGGGCTCACCGAGCAAATGTTCGAGCGGCTGGCCGCCTGGATCATCGAGCACTAGCACGGTCCGACCGGCGTCGCGCATGAGGGCCAGCGGCCGCACCGCCCATGGCCCGTCGAGTTCATCCTTCAGCTCGTATTCGTGCGTGAGACGATCGAGTCTTGACCGGGACGGGTGATCGGCGGCGGGAGCAACGAGCAGGACGGCGAGCCGGTTGCCATTGTCGTCCACTCGCCAGCCGCGGCTAAACACGCGCTCGCCATCCTCCCACAACACCTGGGAACTACCATCCGAGTATGCGACGTTCAGCGACTGCCGCACCATCTGTCAGACTCCGGCGTCGGGCTTCGGCCTGAAGTCGGCCAATCAAGCGCTTCGCGCGCCACACGCGCGGTTTCTCCCCCGCCGGGAGAAATCGTACTCCGTCGCCCGAGAAATGCCAGCCGATCCCCGGTCCGACCGGATACGGCTATAGGGATCCCCCTCGCAGAAGCCGGCCTTATTGCCGCGAAATTCGCCGGTAAAGCAATGGATCGAGAGTTCCGCTCGATCGAAATCCCCGTGGAACGAGCGCCGCTCTCTCGCCGCAGAATCCCAGGCGCGCCCCAGCCGTTCCGATAACGATCGGCTATCAACTCCATGGCGAGAGGTGACTTTCCTTTCAACTGGCTTGAACACAATCTGCAACCGATCGCCCCCATCCTCGATACCGGCCGAAGTCGGCGTTCTGTTGAACGATCGCAGGCCAAGAGGTCCGAGATGCGTCGATCGCTTCAGGGCACGCCACCAAGGTGAGCACAATTGGATGGGCTGGTTCCAACACGCTTCGACCAGTCGCCCGAAAACCACGCGAGGGCGTCATGACGCTTCATATCTCACAGCGAGGCAAAGAATATTTGAGGACAGCGAAGACCTTGCTTCGCTCTGCCAAAGCCATGACGGACCACGTGATTGCGGCTCAGCTGAAGGCTCTTGCCGACGACCACGAGCGGCGAGCCAAGAAGGCTTCGCTCGACGGTGCAAGGGATTGCTCGATCCGCCGCTAGACTACACGTGAAATGCGTGAGCCGTCGAATAGGCGTCGCGGCAGCGGCCCAGCGGCTGCTAAGCTGGGGCTGCCAACGTCATAGCGCACCGCGGCCAACGCAGCTCATTCCGCCGCGGCCGCGTTCGGCTGAATTGGCCTGCCCTCGTTCGTGCCTTCCGCGAGGTTGCGCACCACGACATAGAAAATCGGCGTGAAGATCAGGCCGAACAGCGTGACGCCGAGCATGCCGAAGAACACGGCGACGCCGACCGCCTGGCGCATCTCCGAGCCCGAACCGGTAGAAACCACCAGGGGTAGCACGCCGAGGATGAAAGCAAACGAGGTCATCAGAATCGGCCGCAGGCGGAGCCGGCAGGCCTCAATGACAGCCTCCAGCCGCGACCTGCCCTCAAGCTCGATATCGCGCGCGAACTCGACGATCAGGATCGCGTTCTTGGCCGCAAGTCCGACCAGCACCACGAAGCCGATCTGGGTTAGGATGTTGACGTCCTGACCCATGATGCGCACCCCGATGGTGGCCGCGAACAGGCACATCGGCACGATCAGGATCACCGCGAATGGCAACGTCCAGCTGCCATATTGCGCTGCCAGCACCAAATAGACGAACAGCACACAGATCGGGAACACATAGAGGCCGGCATTGCCACCCATCACCTGTTGATAGGACAGGTCGGTCCATTCGAGAGAAAAGCCGCTCGGCAACGTTTCGTCGGCCAATCGCTTGATTGTGCTGAGCGCCGTGGCCGAGCTTATGCCCGTGGCCGGCTCACCTTGCATCTCGGATGCCGAGTAGAGATTGTATCGCGCCACACGATCGGGTCCCGAGATGTCCTTGAAGTCAACAACGCTGCCGAGCATAACCATGTCGCCGGCCGCGTTCCGGGTACGCAGCCGCGCGAGATCGGAAGTCTCCTTGCGGAAGGGGAGATCGGCCTGCGCGGTGACGTGATAGGTGCGCCCGAACAAATTAAAGTCGTTGACATAGGCCGAACCGAAGTAGGTCTCGATCGTGTCGGTGATGTTGGCGATGGGGACCGCGAGCTTCTGCGCCTTGACACGATCGATATCGACAAACAGCTGCGGCGTATTCGCCGTGAAAGGCGAGAACACCGAGGTCAGATTTGGCGACTTACGCGCGGCGGCGACGAGCTCGTCCGTCGCCGCTGCGAGCAGCTCGGGACCGCGCCCTTGTCGATCCTGGATGCGGATGGCGAAGCCGCCACCGGTGCCGATGCCTGGCACCGCGGGCGGTGGAATGACGATGATGAAAGCGCCCTGGATCGCCGACAGCCGCTTGCGTAGATCGGCCGTGATCGCGTTGGCCGTCAATCCCTTCTTCTGCCGCGCCTCCGGCTCGTCGAACACCGGGAACAGCGCTGCGGCATTGCCGGCCTGCGTGCGCGTCGCGCCGGAGAACCCGCTGAACGCCCCGACACGGACGATACCTGGCGTATCCAGCGCGATCCGCTCGATTTCGCGCACCACCGCAGCGGTCCGCGCCAGCGACGCGGCGCCTGGCAATTGCGCCGAGATGATGAGGTAACCCCGATCCTGCGCGGGAATGAAGCCCTGCGAGGTGGTGGCGAGTAGCCAGCCGGCGCTGCCGATCAGCCCGAGATAGATCACAAGCATCACCACCGTATGCCGGATCACGAAGTCGGCGGTGGCCGCGTAGCCGCGCGCCAGGCGATCGAAGATGCGGTTGAACAGCGCGGTGAAGCCGTGCCAGCCGCGCGCAATGACGTTCCAGCGCGCCGGCGGACGTTTCTCCTCGTGTGGCGTAAGAATCTGGGAGGCCAGTGCCGGCGACAGTGTCAGCGAGCAGAAGCAGGAGATCGCGGTCGCGACTGCGATGGTGACGGCGAATTGCTGGAAGAACTGCCCGGAGATGCCGCCCAGGAAAGCTGTTGGCACGAACACCGCGCAGAGCACGAGTGCGATCGAGACCAGCGCGCCGCCGACTTCCTCCATGGTCTTGAGCGCCGCCTCGCGTCGGCTCATACCGTGCTGGAGATGTCTCTCGACATTCTCGACAACCACGATGGCGTCGTCGACCACGATGCCGACCGCGAGAACCAGACCGAAGAGCGTCAAATTATTGATCGAGAATCCAAGCGCGGCCATCACCGCGAAGGTGCCGACCAGCGACACCGGGATCGCGATGATCGGGATGATCGCAGGCCGCCATCCCTGCAAGAACACCAGCACCACAATGACGACGAGCGCCATCGCCTCGTAGACCGTCTTAATCAGCTCATGGACCGATTGGGCGATGAATTCGGTGGGGTTGTAGCCGATATTGTAGTCGAGCCCCTTCGGAAAACTCTCCTTCAGCTTCGCCATGGTGGTGGAGATTGCCTTCGCCGTGGCGAGCGCGTTCGATCCGGGCCGTTGCGTCACCCCCATTGCGACGGCCGATTTGCGCAGTATGCGGCTGCTGGTGGCGTAGGAGAGCGCACCGAGCTCGACGCGCGCGACGTCGCGCAGACGTGCGGTGCGGCCGTCGGAACCGGCCTTCACCACGATGTCCTCAAACTGCCCGATATCTTTGAAGCGGCCAGTGAAGACGAGGTTCGGCTGGAGCGCGCGATCGGCAATCGGCGGCTCAGCGATCTGTCCGCCGGTGATCTGCAGATTCTGGGCGCGGATCGCCGCCAGCACCTCGCCCGATGTCAGGCCGACATCAGCGATCCGGTCGGGATCGAGCCACACTCGCATCGAGTAGTCGCGCGCGCCGAACATCTGGATGTCACCGACGCCGTCGAGCCGCAAAAGCTGATCGCGCACCTGCAGCAGCGTGTAGTTGGAGATGTAGAGTTGATCGAACGAGTCGTCGGGCGACAGCACGAATACGGCCATCAGGATGTCGGGCGAGTTCTTGCGGGTTACGACGCCGTTGCGCTGCACCTCGTCCGGCAGCCGCGGCTGCGCAATCGCGACGCGGTTCTGCACAAGTACCTGCGCCTTGTCGAGGTCGGTACCGAGCTTGAAGGTGACGGTGATGGTGAGCTGGCCGTTCGAGGTCGCCTGGCTGTAGAGATACAGCATGTCCTCGACGCCGTTGATCTCCTGCTCGATCGGGGCTGCCACCGTGTCGGATACGGTCTGCGCTGAGGCGCCGGGATATTGCGTGGTGACGGTGACGGTCGGCGGCACCGCCTGCGGATATTCCGAGACCGGCAGCGTCTGGTAGGCGATCGTGCCGACGATCACAAGCACGATCGACAGTACCATCGCCAAGATTGGCTGGTTGATGGAAAGCCTTCCAAGATTCATGGCTTCGCACCTGCCGGAGTCTTGTCGTCTGCCGGCGCCTGCGCCATTTTCGGTGTCACCTTGGCGCCGACGCGGGCACGCTGCAGCCCGTCGACGATGACCTGATCCCCCGGCATGAGGCCCTCGCGAATCACGCGCAGCCCCCCATCGAGCGGCCCGAGTATCACCGGCCTTACATCTACCGTGTTGTCTGCCTTGACCACGAACACGATCTTGCGCGACTGGTCGGTGGCTATAGCGGCGTCCGGAATCAGCAGCGCCTCGTAGGGCGACGAGCCGATGATCCTGACGCGGCCAAACTGCCCCGGGAGGATCGAGAGATCCTTGTTCGGGACAATCGCGCGGCTGCGCAGCGTCGCAGTCGAGATGTCCAGTCGATTGTCGAGGAAGTCCATCTTCCCCACATGCGAGGGCTTTGTCTCGCCGGTCAGCGTCACCTGCACGGGATTTGACGTATCGCGCGAACTTGGCCGCTTGCCTTCGAACCACAGCCTGCTGTTGCGCTGATAGGTCGCCTCGTCGACGTCGAAATAGATGTAAATCGGATCGAGCGACACGATCGAGGTGAGCAACGTCGCGCCGCTATCGGCGCCCTGCACGAGGTTGCCGGGGGTCACCAGATGGCGACTGACGCGGCCGGTGATCGGCGCCAGCACGTGGGTGAATTCGACATTGAGCTGCGCGGCCTTCAGCGCACCCTCGGCCTGCGTCTCGGCCGCATAAGCCGCCTGCAAGGCCTGACGGCGCTGATCGACGACCTGCACCGAAACTGCGCTGGTCTGGACCAGGTTCAACCCACGGTCGAGTTCACGCTTGGCAAGCTCTGCCTTGGCCCGCGCGTCGTCGAGTTGGCCCTGCGCTTGTGAGGCGACCGCCTCGAACGGGCGCGGATCGATGATGTAGAGCAGATCGCTGGCATGAACGATCGCACCGTCTGTGAACTCGACGCTGTTGACGAAGCCACCGACGCGGGCACGGACCTGAACCTCCTGTATCGCCTCAAAGCGGCCGGTGAACTCGTCCCAGTCAGTGACCGTGCGCTTGACTGGTTGCGCGACTGTAACCAGCGGCGGTGCAGGCGCAGCCTCCTGCGATTGTGCCTTCTTGTCGCAGCCCGCGAGCGCCAGCGCGAACAGCAGACCGATCGGTGCGACGAAGCATCGTGGAAAGCGATAAAACGAACCGCGATCGAGCTGAGGTGCCGGAGCCGGTTGCACCATTCTATCAGTCATACTCACTTCCGTCTCTCCAAGAACCCAGCGCGATGATCTAGATTACGTCGTTGCTTCGCATATCGACCCACTGCGCTCTCGAGCTTTCATCGTGATCCGCGCTTTGATCGCAGAACCGCAGGTTTAGGCTCGACGATGCTTTGGAGAATGGCCTTGCAATGCCGGCGACGGAAATCACCTCTCGCCATGGACTCGATAAACGGTCGTTATTGCCGCTCGCCGCGCGAGCGCGATGCCGTCGCGAGGATTGCCGCAGGCTGCGTGGCACTCGAAACCGCGACGTCTTATTCTGCGGAGAATTTCGAGTCGCGCTCGGTCAGAGCCGACAAGATCAAACATACCCGAAACAGCCGGACCGAACAGAGAATCAAGCAGTAGCTACCGCGCAGCGGCTTTCATGTTCACGGGTGTGCCGGTAGCTAAGCCGACGGCCGCTCAGAGAGGGCCGTCATACTCGCCACGCGCCGGATAATCCCTGGCGATAGCGAAATCGATCGCTTGAAGCAATTCCGAGAACAACGGACGTGCGAACGGCATTGTTTGAACCGCGCCGTAGTACAAAGTACCATCCGGTCGGACGAGGAATACGCCGGGCTCCGAAAACAGTGACGGCTCTTCGATGTTGATCGATGTCTTTCCACGCGACGACGAAATATAGAGACCCCACTTGCGAGCAACCGCCAGCGGCAGTGAATATCCGAATCGCAAGCTGGCGCCGACCTTGTTTGCCATTTCCTGAGCGCGCTCGCGAACGTCAGAGCTGATAGCGATGACCTTTGTACCGCGACGCTCATATTCGGGTATCAGCGATTCCAGCTCGCGCAGATACTTGAGGCAGACCGGGCAATGGAGTCCGCGATAAAAGCATATCAGCGTAAACAGCTTCGGCGCGTCGGCAGCAAGATCAAATTCGCCATGAGCAAGGGTCGGAACGCGCAGTTCGGGAACCGGTCGACGAGGCAGCAGCATTCTCTTCTCCGCAGTGTTTTCCTAAGTACGTCGGGAATTCCGGCACTCGCTGATCGCGCACGAGCCATCACTCCGCCCCGCCCTGCAGGGTGAAACTACGTCGCCGACCTTCAATTGAGAAATGTCCGACCGTTATGATTTCCATTCCCGCGCGTTGTTTCTCCGACCGAGACTTCGCCTCGATGGAATTCAATGCGTTGTCGCGAGCGGAAGACCGTCAAGCCCGGCGCGCGGGTTCACGGATTTCCTCGCCGCGGAGCTTCGGCACCGACTCCCGAAGCATTCCTGGCGGTTATGGACATGATAGCTTTACTCGAATGGTCGCCGGATTTAGTTGCTGAACGCGCCGGCCGGAGCGGACGCCGCGCTGAGACCTCGCGCTATCTACAAGACTTGTTCTGCGCTGCCTGCTTGCGTTCACGCTCGTCGAGAGCCGGTGGTCGATCATTCGAACAATCGGGACCTAGTCATGACCAAGATCCGCGAAGTTGTTGTCGCAAGCGACCCCACCAATCATAGTGCACTGGAATGCCGTGTCGGCGGCTCTCATTTTACTGTCGGCGGCCCGGATGGCGTCGGCCGCATTTCTTCTGGTCCCAATCCTTACGACCTCCTTAGCGCATCTCTCGCCGCATGCACCGCTATGAGCATTCGTTTTCAGGCTCGACGCCAGAGACTTCCGCTGGAGCGGCTGGAAGTGAGCGTCAGCTTCCGCCATGGCGCTCAGGGCGAACGAGATTCGTTCGCACGCACCCTCGTGCTGGAGGGAGAACTCGATGCTCATCAGCGCGCGCTCCTGCTGGAAGCCGCAAACCTCTGCCCCGTTGGCAAGATTCTCGGCATCGGCGCCGCTATCAACACGCGCCTCGACGCTACTGCTTCCGGCCACAGCCCAAGCACTCAGGCCAGCTACGAGGATGATCTGGCTCAACTCCCGATCCCGAATATCACTCCGGATTGAGCGTCTCTCGTGCGGTCGATCACCGTACCGGCGCATCGCAGCCGATCAAACCCGCATTGCAGCTCTTTCTTGCGTCCTCAGTGCCCGGAAATCTTCCCTCGCGGGGCATTCGTCCCGACGTTCACCGCTGACGCGCTTTGATCTTTCGCGTCGATGGCATCGATTCCATAGCCACAGGTCATTGGACCGTCGAATTTGGCGATCGTATTTTTGGTCGCCCGCAAGGGAATTCGGAAGATGAAGACATACCACACACGAGGAGATTGGCGATGAGGGCAATCGTCGTGGCAGACCAAGCTGCGGGAACGGCCGGGATGAAGCTGGTGGAGCGACCCGAACCGCGGCCAGCAATAAACGACGTCGTCGTTCAAGTCTATGCGTCAGGATTCGTTGGAACCGAGCTGTCGTGGCCTTCGACGTGGACCGATCGCCTCGATCGCGACCGGACACCGTCGATTCCCGGGCACGAGTTGGCCGGAGTGGTCACCGCTCTCGGATATGGCACGACGGGCCTGTCGGTAGGACAGCGGGTGTTCGGCCTCGCGGACTGGTATCGCGATGGCACACTGGCCGAGTATGTGGCGATCGAGGCACGCAACCTGGCGCCGCTGCCGGGCGACGTTGACTTCACGGTGGGCGCGAGCCTGCCGGTCTCGGGTCTGACCGCGTGGCAGGGATTGTTCGTGCACGGCCGCCTTCAGGCGGGGCAGCGCGTCCTCGCGCACCGGCGCAGCCGGCGCAGTCGGGTCGATGGTGACGCAACTCGCGCGTGAGGCCGGCGCCTATGTCATCGGCACCGGACGCGCCGCCGACCGTCAGAAGGCGCTCGACTTCGGCGCGAATGAGTTCGTCAACCTGGAGAACGACGCTCTAGACGACATCGGCCCGGTCGACCTGGTGTTCGATCTCATTGGCGGCGACATCAGGAAACGCTCCGCGCGCCTGGTTCGATCCGGAGGAACGCTGGTGTCCATCGTCGGGCCGGCCGAGGCGCGGCCCGCCGATGGCCTGGCGGTCGACTTCGTCGTCGAGTCCGATCGTGCCCAACTGAGTGAGATCGTCCGGCGGGTTCGGGACGGGCGACTGCGCACGAACGTCGGCCACGTAACGACACTCGAAGATGCCGTCGCCGCCTTCAATCCAACAAAGCGGATCGGCGGGAAGACGATCATCCGCGTTCGTCCGTGAACGACCCACATTCGATGCACGCGGCCGTCACGTCCTATCAGACGCGCCGCAACCCAGGAAACTACCACGGCCCCCGGGCATGAGATGCCAGACGGGCTCCATCCCTGCGGCATTTCGAGCAAAGAGAGCGAAAGCACTCGTTATCTCAAGTCATCCCCTAACGCACAGGAATCACCATGACCAACAGAATCGCCATGACCAATGCCGTCATCGAATGTATCCTGAGCCGCAGCTCCGCCAAATACTACGACCCTGCCGCCACTTTGAGCGATGACCAAATCAGCGAGCTGGTGCGGATCGGCACTACTGCGCCGACATCCTTCCATTTGCAGAACTGGCGCTTCATCGCGGTACGCACGCCTGAAGCCAAGGCTCGGTTGAGCCCGATCGCCTGGAAGCAGCCGGCGATCACTGAAGCCGCCGTTACCTTTATCATCTGCGGCCAGTTGGCTGATTCCAGTGTAATTCCGGACCGCCTGGCGCCGGTGGTGGAGGCGGGTATCATGCCGGCAAAGTTGATACCGGATTGGGAAATCCCCGCACGCGATCTCTATAAGGACTACCCGCAGCGCCAGCGCGACGAAGCAGTGCGCACCGGCGCCTTCGGTGCGGCGGCGATGATCTATGCGGCCCGATCGCTGGGCCTGGGTTCGACGCCGATGATCGGTTTCGATGCCGAAGCGGTGCACCGAGATTTTGGATTGGCCGAGGACGAAGTCCCGGTCATGCTGCTGTCCGTAGGAGCGGAGCGTCCGGGAAACTGGCCGCAGAAGCCGCGTCGCCCGGTGGCCGATGTGTTGGACCTCATTTAGTGATTAGTGAAACCGAGAACCTGCGAAGATTATGATGCCAAGAATGACAGCTCTGAAGCCGGAACAAGTGCCGGCGGATTCGAAACCGACCCTCGATATGTTCACCAAGAACATCGGGTTCACCCCAAATATGATGGCGACCTTCGCGGCAAGCCCGATCGCGTTCAACTCATGGGCCGCCCTGCTTGGCTCCTTGAGCAAGGCGCTAGACGTGAAGACGCGCGATAGCATCGGCCTCGCTGTCTCCGAAGTGAATGGCTGCGACTATTGCCTGACGCTTCACAGCTTTACGGCCAATCATATGGCCAAGCTGCCCGCCAATGAAATCACTCTCGCTCGGAAGGGCCATGCCAGCGACCCGAAGCGGGACGCTGCCATCCAGTTTGCGCGTAAAGTCATCGAGACCCGCGGCAAGGTTAGTGACGCCGATCTGAAAGTCGTCCGCGACGCAGGCTACACGGATGCGAACGTCATCGAGATAGTCGCGCTGGTGGCCATGTACTCTCTGACGAACTTTTTCAACAACGTGTTCGATCCCGAGAAGGACTTTCCTGCCGTTGCGCCGGCTGGATCGATCTGAACTCAATCCATTCGCATCTACGATCTCTGAGGAGCGTCGATGATGCGAGCATCACGCAAGGCTCGGACGCACCCGGGAAGGATTCTTGGGAACGCGTCCGGGCTTTTTGTTGGCGCGAAGACTGTCGCCGTTTGTCGCCACGGCGCCAAAGCTCCTCGACAAAGCACTCAAGGGATCGCTCCAGGGCGCCAGATCACCAGCGAGAACGATGTCGTCGCCCCGCCGCACAAGAAGGTGTTCAAGGCGCGTGTCTATTTCATCTGGAGGACCACCATCGCGCCGGAGCGGCGCGAGTGTCTCAATCGCGCGACCGCGGAGGCGGGCGCTTCAGACTTAGAAGCTCCGTCACGTCATGCCGATCGGCTGCGGATGAGATAGCAATTTTCAGCCATTTTCCGTCTGGGTATGTTCGGACTTCATCGTAAAGCTTCACCAGCTGCGAGCGCCACCCGTAACGCCGCGCCTCAAACTTCTCTCGCTCTGCTGCCCCCAAAACCACCTCGACCGAAAACTGCCTGTATTCCGGCAGGAAGGTGCAGAATGCCTTGGATTTCTTGTAACGCAGGGACCAACCACGCTTCTTGCCACGATAGAGCCAATCCGGCACGAAAACATCGGGGTAGTATGCCTCGATCCATTTTCGCAGCTCGGCCCAATGCCCGAACGCCTTCGGCCCGATCCAGTCTCGGACAGTGCTGTCGTCGGGCGATGCTGATTTATCGGTGATCCTGTCGCCGATCTGGGGGGACTGTTCCATGCCGCTTTCCTTTACACCGCAACTCTCACGTTGGTTTCGGAAGACCTGGTGTGCCGCATCATCGGCCGATCAATAGCGAATGAGCCCGAACAGGCCGAATAATCCGCCCGCGTCCTGCCAAAGCTCGACAACCTTCCATCCGCCGGACCGGGCAAGCCGCTCGAAGCTCTCCGCAGTATGTTTTCGGGAGCTCTCAGTATGAATGCTTTCCGACGTTCTGAAACTAAACGCGCGCTCGCAGAGGGTAACGCGCTGATCGCACACGCTGACCAGATGCATCTCTACTGCTTTCTCGATCTCGTTCCAGCGCGCGACGTGCTTGAACCGCTCTAAACAGAAATCGCCGCCCAGTTCGGCGTTGATCCGCTCAAGGAGGTTGAGGTTGAAAGCGGCTGTCACACCGGCGCTGTCGTCGTAAGCACGCAGAAGCGTATCTACGTTTTTCTGGAGATCGACACCGATGATGGCACGTCCGTTTTTGCCTAAGTGTCGCCCCATCTGCATCAGCAAGGTCTTCGCCTCGCTCGCGTTCAAATTCCCCATCGTCGAGCCAGGAAAAAATCCTGTCCTGCCGCCGCTGGAGCTATCGAACGGAACCTCAAATTCATCCAGGAAATTGCGCTCGATGGGACGGACCCAGAGCGACGGGAAGCGCGAAGCGATCCTCCTAGACGTTTCTGCAAGGAAAGCATCGGCGACATCGATCGGCACGTAGCCTCGCGGGTCACGCAGGCCTGCCAGCAGAAGCTCCGTCTTAACGCCGGCTCCCGCACCATACTCGATGAGAACCGCGCCAGGCGCTACAAAATCGGCGATGTCACGCTGCCGCTCTCGCAAGATCGACGTTTCGGCTCTGGTCAGATAATACTCATCCTGCCTCGTTATCTCTTCGAAAAGTTCAGATCCACGCTCGTTGTATAACCAACGGCTCGGCAGCGTCTTCACATCAGCGGATAAGCCGCCGACGACGTCTCGGGCAAATGCATTTTCAACAGCGTCGATGCTGTCATTCACGTGAAGCATATTTTCCGCTTTCGGTGACACGGCGGATAACGGCCGAGGTAAACTCGTGGCCGATATTTTCACCGTGAATTCGTGCCAGGCTCAGTGAGTACGTTACTTGAGGGGTGTCGTCAGCGGGTTGTCATTGGTGTCGAGGACGAAGACAGCGAGCAGCTTCGCCGGCCTTGTCTTGCTCGCGTTGCGGCTGATCGAATGGGTTGCACCCGGCGGCTCCGACCAGCCTTCGCCTGCCCGATAGATGCGCTTCTCGCCGTCGTTCACCTTCGACTCGATCGCGCCCGAGATCACATAGGCGTAGATGAAAGCCGACTTCGCGTGGGTATGGGGCGGGGATGCCGCGCCCGGCGCGTAATCGACCTCCAGGGCGAGCAGCGACTTGCCAGGGACATTGGGAATGGCCGCCTCGAGTTTCTTCGCGACGGTTTCCGCTTCGCGATCATGGGCGCGGATCGGGCCGGCTATCGAGAAGGCGGCGCAGGTGACAGCGACAATGGTCCGGATCTTCATGAGTTTCTCCTTCTGCCTAGAGGTTGGTATTCGTTCTTCATTGTTCCCTCTCGACCTTGCCGGCCCGCTGATTGCCGACACCGAACGGTCAGTCTCGCGGGATGAAGTCGACATGAGGCCCTGGCTCGATGATGAACACCGTGAGCGTGGCGAGAACGCAGGCGACGGCGGCGACAACCATCGCCATGTGGAATCCCCAGAACAGCTGAGGACCGCCTTGCTGCAGCACGCCGCCGAGCAATGCGATGGCGAAGAGCGACCCGGCGCGTGAGACTGCGCTGTTGACGCCAGACACTGTCCCGACTCGATCGGACTCGACGGACGTGAGGACGAGGGTCGTCAACGGCGCGATCGCGAGGCTCATGCCAAGCGCCAGCAACAGGATGCTGGGGAAGATGTCCGCCCAATAGGTTGCGTTCGGACCGATACGGAGCGCCATGATGCAACCCAAGGCGACGACGGCGCTGCCGGCGAACAATGGCAGGCGCCTGCCGGACACGCGGCAGAGCATACCGGCGAGCGGCGAAACGACCGTAATCAGCACTTGCAGAGGAAGGAAGGCTAGGCCCGCCACCAGCGTCGGCAGGTGCGCGCCTCGGATCATCACGAACGGGATCAAGGTTAGCATGACCGTGAACGGACCGTAGAGGAGTGCGGTGAACAGGTTCGCGCCGACGATCGACCGCGAGGCGAAGAGCGACGGGGGCAGCATGGCATTCTCGCCTAGCCGCCGCTGTGTGACGATAAGGCCGGCTAAGCCGCCCAGACCGACGATCAGAGTGATGAACAGCCAAAGGGTTGGACCGGCACCGTTGGTCAGGCTCGTCAGCCCCGCGCCCAACGAGCCGAGCCCGACTGTCGAAAGGACCGCGCCATAGACGTCGATCCGGACGTAGCTGGTCGAGGAGTCCTTGGGTATCCACGCCGTGCCGAAGGCCAACGCGCTGGCGACGATGGGCAGGAGCATCAGAAAGGCCGTCCGCCAGGAGCCGTGATCAATGATCGCGCCCGCGATCGCGGGCGCGACGCCACTGGCGACTGCTGCGGCGGCGGACCAGATGCCGATCGCACGGGCTTTCTTGTCGGCGGGAAAGGCCCGCCCGAGCACGGAAAGGCCGTTGGGCAGGATCACAGCTTCGCCCAAACCTTGCAGGAAGCGGCCGCCGATGAGCAGCGCGAAGCTCGGCGCGAAAGCAATTGCGGCCGCGCCCAGGCCATAGAGAGCGATCCCCGCGAGGAATATCCGCTTCTGTCCGAACCGATCACCCAGAGCGCCGCCTACCAAGGTCAGGGCCGCGAGCGGAAGGAGCTCGGCGTTCATAACCCACTGCAGGTCAAGCGGCGACAGGCGCATGTCTCGGCCAATCGCCGCGAGCGCGACCGTGACGACGGCGCCGCTGACGAACACGAGGCAGCTGCCCAGGCTCGACGCGGCGAGCACCTTGGTGCTGCCCTGCGCTCCGACGGCCTTAGGCTCGGAGAGCGCCAGGCCGCGATCGGTCAGGGTCAGGGACGCGCTGCTCACGACCTGGCCGTCATGTCAGGTGGCGCGCTTCGCGGCGCGCGGGCTCATCGGCCGGCAGCCCGAAGCCGAACTGCCGTGTCCGTTCGCGGATCACTTTTCGCAACATCAATTCAACCTCAAGCAGGCTTGCCATGAACCGCCGTCGCCTCCTGCCCGCGCCGCGCCGCCGGAGGCCACGGCCGAGCGACGCCTAAACGTGGATCCGTGCCGAGCTGACGAGGAGCGCGGAACCGCTCTCCGCCCCAAGTTCTCACGGGCGAACGCGAACGATTGTCTTCCCCTTGCGGCGCTCGGTCCGATTGAAGGCGGCGATGGCGTCATCGAGGGTCGAGACGGTGCCGATGTTCGTCCGCAGTCGTCCGTCCCGCAGACGCTGGACGATCTCACCCAGTTGGGCGCGATCGGACTCGACAACGAAGTCGATCGCCAAGCCGTCGGCGGGCCGCGCCTCGGTCGGCCCGGCGATGGTCACCAGCGCTCCTCCCGCTCGAATCAGGCCTGCGGACCGCTTCGCGATGTCGCCGCCGAAGATATCGAAAACCAGATCGACGCCACCGACGTCTTTCAGAGCGTCGTTCTCGAGGTCGACGAACTCATTCGCGCCGAAGTCGAGCACCGCCTGACGGTCGGCAACGCGTCCGGTGCCGATGACGTAGGCGCCGGCCTCACGTGCGAGTTGCGTCACCATCGAACCGACGACGCCAGCCGCACCGTGCGCAAGGACGGTCTGCCCCGACTGAAGGTGGCCGTGCACGAACAGTCCTTGCCACGCAGTCAGACCCGGCATCGGCAGGCTCGCGCCCACCGTGAAGTCGACGTCGCCCGGCAGCGGCGCAAGGTTGCGTGCCTCGACGGCCACATACTCCGCCAAGGTGCCGTCGCGATACCAGTCCGTCAGGCCGAACACCCGCTGTCCCACTGACAATCCCGTCGTGCCATAACCGAGAGCGGTGACGACTCCGGCCAGCTCGTGCCCAGGGATCGACGGTGTTCGGTCACGATCGAGGCGATCGGTCCACATCGGGGGCCACGTCAGCTCATCCCAAGTGAAGCCCGATGCATGAACTTGAACGACGACGTCGTTTATCGCTGGCCGCGGTTCGGGCCGCTCCACCAGCTTCATCCCGGCCGTTCCCGCGGCCTGGTCCGTTACGGCGATTGCCTTCATGTGAGTTGTCTCCTCAGTTATTTGCTCCTTTGCTGGATACGTTCCAGCGACAAAAGCCGGTTCGGCATCGCTTGCCAGCGACCATGGGGTAGTTCCGAAAGCGAAGATGGGACGGCGCCTCCACGATCTCAGTTGTCCAGCCCTCGACAAAATCCACGAGCGGTACCCATTGATGGCAGCGCGGAGTAACATTCTCCAATAGCCGGCATGTATGGTTTCCATTGCAGCGGGGAATAGTGGTGCGACGGTCTTCTCTGCCATTGGTAAATCAAGGCAAGTTGCGCACGCCGCGACGGCATGCCGCTGCGCGGCAAGGCAATAACGATTATCTATCGATTCTATGGCGAGAGATAATTTCCTTCACCGGGGTCCGACCGCCACCGTATGAGACGGCTGTCGGAACCACTTTCAACCCGAAATAAGACTGCGAATGACCAATCCTGCAAACCAGAGACGGCGAGCGAGTCGCAACGCGGCGCAGCCGTTTGTAGAGGGATGCAGCCGCGGCGTTATCGACGCAGAACCTTGCCCGCGAGAGCTCGGTCGGGAGGCGCCACCTCGCTGCCGGCGGATGGTACTCGCGGCCTGCGTGCTCGCGTCCTCGATGGCGTTCATCGATGCGACAGCGTTGCCCGTTGCGTTACCGAGATTGCGCTCAGATTTGGCGGCGGACCTCGCCTCGGTTCAATGGGTCCTCAACGGCTACATGCTGGCGCTCGCCTCGCTGACATTGATCGGCGGCGCGCTCGCGGACGTTTACGGCAAAGCGCGCATGCTCGGGTTCGGTTGCGTGCTGTTCGGTCTGACGTCCGCCGCTTGCGCGCTGGCGCCTTCGCCCGCCTGGCTGATCGCTGCCCGCGTCGCGCAGGGAGCGGCCGCAGCGATCGTTACTCCCGCGAGCCTCGCCCTGATCGGGGCCACCTATCCGCGCGAAGAGCGAAACCGCGCGATCGGCGTATGGGCCGCAGCGTCGGCTCTCACCACCGCCGGAGGTCCTGTCCTGGGCGGCTGGCTCACCGAGACCTTTGGCTGGCCATCCGTGTTCTGGATCAACCCGCCGCTCGCGCTCGTGGCAGTGGGAGTTCTGCTGGTCTTTGCGCCGAAGGATGGTCGCATCCAGCGCAGATTCGACGTGATTGGCGCCGCGATCCTCGCTTTGGCGATCGGGGCGCTTGCCTGGGCGCTTAGCCAAATCGGCCCCGGTGAAGTTCAGGCCGCCGCGGGCGCTTCAGCCCCGTCGGGCACAGTGCTCGTGATTGTCACCGGGCTTGGCATTGTCGGGCTCGCCGTCTACGCGTTCTGGGAGCGCAGAAGCGAACACCCGATGACGCCACCTCGCTTGGCGGAGAACCGCGCCTTCCTCGGGCTGAACGTTGTCACCCTGATGGTCTATGCGGGGGTTTCGATCATGTTCTTTCTGCTACCCTTCGAGCTCATCGATCGCCGCGCCCTGTCGTCGATCGATGCCGGGCTCGCATTCCTACCTTTCACGCTTGGCGTGGGGCTCTTGTCGAATCTCTTCGGCCGGCTGGCAGACAAGATTGGCGCGCGGGCCATGCTCATCGCGGGACCGCTCGGTGCGGCACTCGCCTATATCCTGATGGCGCTTGGCGAGAAGGAATCCCTGATGCTCGGCGTGATCGGACCTATGACCCTGCTGGGCCTGTCCTTCGCTGTGCTCGTGGCGCCGCTCACCGCGTCGGTCATGTCGAGTGTGGATCAGGCCGACGAAGGACTCGCCTCCGGCATCAACAATGCGGCGAGCCGGATTGCGCAGCTCGCCGGGGTGGCACTTGCCGCCGGCGTCGCGTCTTTCTCGTCCGGCTACGAAGTCGGCCTCGCCATAGCCGCCGCGACCTCGATCGGCGGCGCCTTTGCGGCCTCGAAGACCCCGACACCGGTGATGGCGAAAGCGGACGCAACTTAGAAAGTACGGAATTCAACCGAATCCGATATTTCATTAGAACTGACAGACACCCTGAACTTAACGGAAGCCGTGTTCAGCGGAACGCCATGGCTGATTGTTGATTCTCGAACCACGAGCTCAGCAGCGGCTTGTCACAAGCCACGTTTGTCTGCAGCGGCGAGCACATGGCGCAGATATCGCCGAACGACCTCCGACGAGGTGCTGCGTCCCGCATTTGGACGCTATCTGAACCGACGAGCGCTGCTGGTAGCGACTCCCGTCAGAGCGAAGGCCATTCCGGCGACCAGACAAAAGACGGCGCCTTGGTCTCCGCCCAAGCCGAAGATCAGCGAGACCGACGCGGAACCAAGTGACCATCCGACGTAGCGAGCCGAGGCATTCATCCCACTTGCGGCCCCGCTGCGCCCTACGGGTCCAGCCGTCATCATCGCCGTGTTGTTCGGGGTCTGAAAAAGACCAAAGCCGATACCGCAAAGAGCCAGTCGCCATACGACATCCAATCTCGCCGGAGATGTTGGCAAGAAGACCATCAGGAGCAAACCGACCGCCAACAGCGCCAAACCAATGCTGCAGATCACCGAAGCGGGATGGCGGATCGTCAAGCGGCCGGCAATTGGGGCCGTGACGGCAGTCATGAACGGCCAGGTTGTCAGAAGAAAACCTGTTTCCACGGCCGAAAGATGCATCCTCGTCTCAAATAAAAACGGCAAGGAGACGTAAGCCAGAATTTGTGCGGCATAGGAGCAGACGGATGTCCACACCGATAGGGTAAACAGGGGTATATGGAAAAGATCGAATGGCAACATTGGCACAGGGTGCCGGCGCTGTTGTCGAACGAAGAGACCAAGACAGAAAAGTCCTGCTACGATCTCTCCCGTCGCAATGCGCCCATCGCCAGTACCCAGCGTGCCGACACCGACGACGAAAAGCCCGAACGCCAGCGCATTGAGAGCGGTCCCGATCAGATCGAGAGAGCGCGCAACCCGAACGTCTGGTGGTGCAGCAGCAATAAATAGCGGAACAGTGAGGCCGAATGGCACATTCACCAAAAACAACCAGGGCCATTTTGCCACGGCAAGTACTGCCGCCGCGATGGTGGGGCCCAATGCTCCAGGTATCGCCACTGCTAATGCGACTAACGCGAAGCCCTTGCTGACCATGTGATGCGGATAAATCACGCGTACAAATGCCATGCCGGCCACAGAAACTCCAGCTGCCCCGGCACCCTGAATTAGGCGCGCACTCACCAGCATCGGCAATGTTGGAGCGAACGCGCAACCCAACGACGCGAAAACAAAAATTGCCAGGCCGGCGGTATAAACGCGCTTCAGACCGAGTGATTCGACCAGACTTGCAACGGGCAACAAGCAGACCGTTGCCGAAAGCTGATAGGCATTCACGACCCAAACGGTCGCGGCGTCACTACTTGCGAATGAACGCGAGATGTTTGGCAAGGCGATATTCACGATCGCGCTTCCGAGGGAACTTAGACCAAGTCCAAGCAAGATGCAGAGCATTACCCAGCGGCGCTGAGCCGCCGTCAGACCGTCGACGCCACCCATCAGTATGCAATTTCCGGCGTGAACCTTGAAAGCTTCGGCTCGTGTCGCGCACCGCGCCCGCCGCTCACGAGTAGTCACCTCCGCTCTGCTGACTGAGGTTGCCGAGGTAGTCGCGCTTCCCGATCTTCGCTCCGAGGTGCCGAAGGATCGCGTGCGCAATCGCGATGTGGAAGAAGAAGTCGGGTAGCACCAGGTGCCGGATGTAGTTGTCGCCGCCGAACCACCCGCGCACGATAGGCGGTGTCAGTTCGTATGTGCGGGACTGCGCGCCGGCAATCTCGCCCGGCTGCACGTTTTGCAGGAAGCCGCGCGTCTCGAGGAGCCGCCCCTTCAGTGCCGGGTACATCATGAGGGTGCTGTGGGGAGCCGGCGCATCGCGCTGCATCAGCTTCGCCATGTGGGCGTCAACCTTATTGCAGCTTACAGAAAACTGTTCTCCGAAGCTCAGCATGTCGGACGCGAGCCGCTCGCCAAGGATCCTTCCAGGCTCATATCCCCTGGTCCGCTCGAGTGCTTGAGCGTGGTCGAGATAGTCGTCCATCACGTTCAGTCCGTGCACCATGACAGGGACCGTGATGTCATAGACCGAGAGGGACACGTCGAACTCCATTCGCTCGCTTTTTACTCTGAACGTCGGTCAGTGACGCAGGACGGGATATCCATTCACATAAATCCAGTCCGTGGCCGTGGCAGGCAGGTGGCACCCCTGGCAATCGGAACGGTAGTCCGTCGAGGTGGTTTTGAGCGGCTTGTCCGCGTCGAACCACGACCATCCCCACCCGTCGCCCCACAACGGGTTGCCGGGGTGCGTTCCCTTACTGTCTCTCACCATGACGAACCAGCCCTTGAGCTTGTCGGCGTGGCTTACCGTGCCGGTGGTCATCTCGTTGGTCGAAGTCGCGAAGACTTCTTTCACCAGAACGGCGCCGTCCGGAAAATGCCCCGTCTTCCGGTAGGCGTCGATCGCCCCGGGGGATGCGTAGACGGCGTGGATTTCATTCGAGCCCTGGCCGCTCTCAGCCGCAATCGCCCAGGTGCCGAGCGCTTGGTAGAGGGTTCGGTAGTCCGCCGGCACGCGCAGGTGCCCAGCACCGTCTACCACGTTCGCGGTCGGGCCGGCCGGAGCAGCTCCGTTGATCTGCGCGAGCGCTGCCACGGCGCCGGTGACTAGCGAGACGGCAACAGCGAGGCCGATAGTCCTCGATAATTTCATGGGGATCTCCTTTACCGCTCGCGCGCTGTGCACTCTGATCCAGTGAAACGGCTTCAATCATTACTTCAATCGCTGTGTGGCCAACCGCGCGCTCGGCCTAGCCAGCCCTAAAGATCGGACTCGGCCGACAAAATTAGAAATTCTCTTTGGACATGTATTCGATAGGCAGAAGATATCGTCGTACGTGAGCGCTGTGAGCGCCGACCCGACCGTCTTACGTCGTAGTAGGCAGCTGCGAGTGCGCCGTCGTCGAGGGGCATTTCAGACCGCCTCATCGCCGGATTGACAGGATGTTGCTCTCCACCTTCTACTGCCCTCACTCGGACGTGGAAGCGGCCTGGCGCAGCGAGGCCAGGATTTGCGCCGGCTCCTCTCGTATCGTGAAGTCCGGCTCGACGAATGCGCTGCGGATCCGGCCTTCCGCGTCAATCACATAGGTCGCGGGAATAGGTAACATCCACTCCGGTGACCCGTGCCGGGCGCCGAAGTCGAATCCTAGCCTGGAATAGTGCGCTTTGGTCTCGTCGGGCACCCGGAATAGCACGCCATACGATATGGCAACGCCATAGTCGACGTCGGACAGCACCTTCAGGTCCAAGCCTAGGCTCCGCTTGAGCTGCCGCGGGAAGTCCCTCGTCTCGGGTGTCACCACTGCGAGGGTCGCACCGATGCTCTCGAACTCATCCTTTGCAGCCTGCAGGGCGCAAAGCTCAGCGGTGCAGAAAGGACACCAACCGCCTCGGAAGAAACTCAGGACGAGCGGTCCTTTGCGGCGCAGGCGTTCGGAGGAGTGGAGACGGCCATCAGCGTCCGGCAGGAGGAAGCTCGGCGCGTCATCTCCAACCTTCAGAGCGTGCGATGCCACGTCTGTATCTCGGAGCCAGCGCACGAGGTGGTTGTATGACTCCCAATCCGCAGCGCTGAACGTCGTCAACAACTCGGTGCGGATCCGGGCGAGTGTCTTGTTGGTTTGATTTAACATCGGTTGGGAGTCATCGGGCTGAGGATCGATTGGCTGGAAGCGGCTGGCCGTCGGCGTGCGTGTCGTGGTCATGCGGGCGCCCTCGACACCACCGGGACCGCTGCGTGCGGCACGCCCCGGTCGGGGGCTTCGACCGACCAGTCGCGAAGCCGCGCGACCTTGACGAATGCGTCCAGCGCCGGGGAGTAGCGGCGCCCTTGCACAGCCAGTAGGCGTACCTCCCGTGAAACCAGGTTGCCTTCGAGCGGGATGGTCTTGAGCGTCGGAAGGCGCGGCATGTGCTCGGGCGCGAGCATCACGCCAAGGCCGGCCGCGGCCATGTGCTGCAGGTGCAGGTCGTGACCGCTGCAGTGGCCAAGCTGGGGCGGGCTCTCGGGGAAATACGATTTCTGGATCTTCGGGGCCACGTCGCAGTCGGCGCGTTCCAGCAAGATGGTCTCACGGAGGTCGTCGATGCCGATCGAGGGACGATTTGCGAGCCGGTGTGTCGGCGCAAGAACCACAACGTAGCGCTCCTCGAACAGCGACCAGTCGTCGATGCGGGCGGGCACATCTTGCACGTCGCCGACCATTGCGACGTTGATCTCGCCCTCAAGCAAGAGGTCGACGAGCTTCTTCGCCGCGCCCTCGCGCAGCTCGACGTGAAGTCCAGGGACGAACTTTGCGATCTCTGCGATCGGATCGAGGACGAGCGACGCCGAGATGGATGGGGCAAGGCCAATCTTCAGTGGCGCAACGTCCTTGCGTTGGAACTCCTGGGCTCGGCGACGCACCGCCTCTGCCGAGGCCAGTGTGCGCTCCAGCATCGGAAGGACTTCCTTTCCAAGATCGGTGAGTTGGGTGAGCTGGCGTTCGCGATAGATCAACTGGCCGCCGAGTTCCTGCTCGAGCTTCTGCACCCCCTTGGTCAACGCGGGCTGCGTGACATTGCACTGCTCGGCCGCGCGGGTGAAGTTGAGGGTGGACGCGACGGCGAGGAAGTAGCGAACCTGATGAAGCTCCATGGGTTGTTATGTTCTCCGTCAAGGTGCGGCTGTCGATAGAGACGAGCCTTTGCAATCGACGGCGTGACAGGCACGTCGCGATCATGGGGAGTAGATGCGACTTGCGTGCGCAGGTTGGAACGGCTCGGCCTATTGATTAGGACGCACGGACACGCTTTCAGGAGTTTCTGAGAGCCAGGTTAGTGCATGCGAGATGGGCGAGAACCGGACGGGCGGCGGCGCCGCCGTGTACCCATGTTCGTCGCCTTCGTCAGTGCAGAAATCAATCGTGCGACAACTAGCGGAGCAAGCCTCAACGATATTTCGCCACGGCCAACCGTCTGTTTCTCGCCAAGCCTGGCTAAACGCGGGACCGGGCGGCATAGCGAGACCAGAGTCGAACTCGCGGCAGCATGGCCCTTCCCGACGGAGCGACGTCAGGCATGGAGGGTCTCGCCGCCCTTGGCATCTTCGTAGTATTGAGGTGCCTCGCGACGGTCGTATTTCCCATAGTCGCGCACGATCCGCACTGTACGAACCCTTGCCTTGTCATTCGGCGCGGACGCGTTCTCGTAAGCCTGCGCTGCGGCGGCGTCCTTCCAGGACATGAGCAGAATCAGGTCGCCAGGCGTAAGCACTGCTTCGAAGATGTCCCAGGACGTGAAGTCGGCGGCCCAAGGGTTCAGTCCGAGCCACTCCGCGCAGTCGTACGGGTTGTCGGTCTGTTTCCACTCCGCGGGGCGCGTCGCGTTGATCAGCGTGACTGTCATCCCCTCCCCGACTTCGGTCTCATCGAGCCGCTGTTCCCTCAGGGCGTAACCCACGGGCACTTTGTTGTCGGCAGTGATCTGACCGACGCGGAGGTGGTAATCTGCGAGTATTTCGTCGCGGCCCTTCTGCTGGACCTCGTGATGGCGCGTGCGGATGCGCCAGCGGACGAGTGACTTCTCGTCTCGCCAGTTCGAAAGCGAAAGGATCCAGTCCTCGCGTGTCAGGCTCTTGTAGCGGATGTTGTCGACGAAGCCTTCGACCTGCTCCAGCTCCGGGCGCAGCATGTTGGCGTTGTCGAGGTAATTATCCCACTTCCCTTTATGGGGGAGGGCTTCGAAAATCACGGAAAACATAGTCGTATCTCATTCCTGGAGTGCTGCGATGTAGTCGATTCGATGTCGAAATGCCCCGACCATGCGTCGCATTCACGGTGACTCGCCGGATGGGAAGCGCCCGCGGGCGCGTTCCCGCTTTTCCGCATATCCGGCCTTCCTGCCGCACCGCGGTAGTCACTGACCGCGGTGAGTTTTGGATGACGGCGTGCGCGTGATCCGCGTACCGACAAAGCTGCTCCGGCCCCCCCGCATCGTCGACACACGGGAGAAAGAGGCGGACCAGCGTGCCGCCACCTCGCTCGCGCTCGATACTGATCGCACCGCTCCGTCCTTCGGCGAAGTGCCGAACCTGCGCGAGTCCGCTGCCGCCGCCAGCCGCCTTTGTCGTGAAGTATGGAAGGAACGCCTGCGACAGGACCTCCTCAGACATGCCCTCCCCCTCGTCGGCGACGACAATCTCAACGAACCCGCGGTCCGCGCTAAACGGCTCGACATTCCGCGCCGCGACGGTGATCGTGCCGCCGGCCGGCATAGCATCGTCTGCGTTTCGGCAGAGATTCAGGAGCGCAAAGTACAGCTCTTCCGGGTCGGCATTGAAGGTCCATAAGTCGGGCGCGATCTCGGTGCGGACAGTGATGTCCGGGCGCAACGCCCAGTCAAGCGTACCCGCGATCGCTGCGAGACGACTGCCTGCGACAAAGCCGTCGATCGACTTGCGGCATGGTCGCGCAGTATCGAGGAACTGACGGCGGAGCAACACGCCTCGCGTAATCGCTTCCTGCATTTTGCCAACGATCGCCGCTCGATACGCGGCATCGCTCTGGCACTCGAGCAGCCGCAGGCCGCCGCCGATCACGGCGAGAAGGTTGTTGATGTCGTGGACGACGAACGGCGCCACGTCCCCGATCGACCTCTCGCCCTCCGAACCGCGGGCGAAGGCCGCGCCGCGCGTGCCGGTCCGTGGGGCGGCTCGGAACAGGACCCCGGAGATCTCGCCGTCGCCCCCGACGACCGGAATCTCCACGCGCCTGGACGCGATCACACCGCTGCCGTGACCGCTGACGCTCCGCACTCTCACGCCGAGTGGGCGCTGCACCCCAAGCGCGACGCCGGCGCGGCCCGCAAGCACGACGACATCCTCCGGCAGAGGGCTCTCGACCTCGCCGGGAAAGGAAATGTCGGATGAATATTTGATCAGCATCTGGGAAACTCCTGGCCTGCGATCGTCCAACGGTACGCCAACTTCGGCCCGTACACGCGGGCGGGCGACGACGGCACGAAGATTGGGTCCAGCACCGAAAAATGGAAAATCACCTCTTGCCATGGAGTCGATAGCCGACCGTTATCGGCACGCCGCGGCGCCCAGGCGGCAACGCAGCGCTGATCATCATGCTAAGCCACAAAAAGCAGCAAGATATCGATCGCAAAGCCGTAGGGAGAGACTACCGGATCAATGTAGGGCGAAGCTCAGATTGCTGCATGAGAAGATCGAACAGCTACGTGAGAGCGAAGTCCTGAAGCCAACGGAGGCCATCAGGATGCTGACCGATCTGCTCGAGCAGTCAACGTCGGATGCACGCGAATCCGGTGCGGAAAGCGAACCGCCATCATGACGCGCAGCTATTGATTTCATGGCGTGACGTCATTTCCAATTCGCCGCACGGAATTCCATGCTTGCACGGTGCCGGGCTCATCCGACGCGCAATCAGGAGGTTACAATGTCAGTTCACAAGCCGGTTCTCACGGCGCCGCACGGCGGCGAGACAGTGACCTCGAGCGGAGGCTCGAGCGTCGAAATGAAGGTGGAGAGCAGCCAGTCCGGAGGCGAATATGGCACTGTCCTGTGGACGGTGCGGGCCGGGGAAGAACCGCCGCTGCACACCCACACGCGCGAGGACGAGCTGCTATACGTGGTGCAAGGGAAGCTAATCGCACGGGTCGGCGATGCCCGTATCGAGGTGGGGCCAGGCGCTTACGTGGCTCTTCCCCGCGGTGTGCCGCATACGATCGAGGTGGTCGGCGACCAGGCGACCCTGCTGCTCAGCTTCGTGCCGGGTGGGTTGGAGCGCTTCTTGGTCCCCCGGAAAGGCGAGCAGCCCGATCCGGCTGCTTTCGGCCTGACGTTCCCCTAGGGGCGGGGACGGCGGCGCGCGGGACATCTGGAAGAAGAACTCTTGCCGATCGCTGAAGCTCGTCCTGGTCGAAACGGACGCGATCTCCATCGCTGCCGCGTGCGTGGCGCGGTTGCGGTGGGTGGCGTTCTCGACGTAGCCGACCCGCGTCGAGACGACGCCGGGCAAACGCCGCGGAAAATTGCGCCGGCCGTCCCGACATCGCATAGGTGCACTCGCTTCCAATGTCGCGAGGAGTGCCGAGGCATCCTGGCCGAAGCTTCCATCTGCCTTCGAACAAGCTTCGGCAAAGGCGGGGTTTCCGGCGACGGCTTGCGCGAGTGCTCGCAGAGGGAAGCGCCGTGCTCCCGCCGCGGCGCCAAGCGTCTTTCAGTCATTCCGATAACGGTCGGCTATCGACTCCATAGCGAGAGGTGATTTTCCTTTCGACCGCCATGGACTCAATCTTCGACCGATCGTCGACCGGCCGGGAGGCGTACTCCAGCGCACCGACTTCTCGGCCGCTAAGATCGCCGTGCGCGCCGCGCCGCTTCCTTACGGCGGTCGTTGTACTGCCCTGCTCTGAGGAGTTCCGTGCCGGGAGCTTAAGAGACGCAGCAACACGCCGGCTGACAAGTACATAGCCCGCCGTGTCAGTGCGGGATCGTGAACGGGAGGTCTTTCGATGATTCTGCCTACCGGTGCGACAGTAGCTGTCGCTGACGGCGAGACGATCCGCCTGTTCCACAATACAGGCGTGAAACCTGGGGTGCACTTGGTCGAGATCACGGCGGCTCCGCCTCAGTCCGCCCACTCGGGCTCGGGTGCGCGGCATCGTACCGGCTCAGCCAACCCCGACGGGAGGCGGCTCGTCGAGGACGACTTCGCGGCAGCGACGGCGGCTTTCCTGAACAAGCTCAGCCTGGACGGGACCATAGAACACTTGGTCCTTGTCTCCGACCCTAGAATCCTGGGCGAGATGCGCAAGCACTTCAATCGCGACCTCAGAGACAAGATCTTAGGGGAGCTCGCGAAGGACTTCAGCCGGCGTCCGCTCGAGGACATCGCCTCACTGATCGCCGACGCCTGACGCACCACCGCCGACCGTAGAGCGAACTTCGCCCTTCGTGACGTAAGCGGTTAACCACTAAACCAAACTTTGAGGTAAACGCCATCCACCCGAAAGCGATGCCCGTTGAGACTTGGATGAAGGCGCCTTGGGATGAAGCCAAAGAACTTCAGCGTCCGCTTGCAGACGGCGCGTTGCGAATCGTGGCACGTGGCGTGAAAGAAGATTTGGCCGCAATATAAAACTCGTCGGGGAACGTCCCAACGCCGAACCCAAGGCCGCCGCGCGGAAGCTCCTCGAGCTCGCCGCCATAAGCTAACCTCTCGCCGGGAAACGGACCGCGCATGGGAGGGTCCGCGCAGGTCCAGAGAGGCATGGCAGAGATCCAGAAATGAGCGCGAGGCATTAGCGAGGTGACGTCGTTGCACTCTAATCGCCAAGGTCGGCGGAACTAACATGATGGGCACAGGTTATTTTCTAGTCCGCTCCGGCCAATCGGCGGCCATGTCCGCTTGCGCGAGACTCTATTCGATCGGCAGCTTCACGCTCGGCCTCTCTATGATATCGCGCTCCCCTTCCCGCATCTGGCCCCTCTACGCCGTCAACTTTTTCATGGCCGACATGCAGTCGGGCATCGGGCCGTTCGTGGGCGTATTCCTGCAGGAGCGTGGTTGGGCCACCGGATTGATCGGCTCCGCGATGACGATCGGCAATGTCGCGGGCATGCTGGTAACGACACCGATCGGCGGCTTCATCGATTCTAGCCGCAACAAGCGGCTGTGGGTCGTCATCCCCGGCATCTGTGTCGTTCTGGCATCCGCAATCATCCTGATCTCACAGAATTTCTGGGCGGTGACGTTCTCGCAGGTTGCGCAATCGCTGGCGAGTGCCGCGATTGTGCCGGCAGTAACCGGCATCACGCTCGGCATCGCTAATCAAAAAGGCTTTAATGCGCTGAACGGACGCAACCAGGCATTCAACCATGCCGGCAACATGGTCGGCGCGGCGCTGTCGGGCTATCTCGGTTACAAATTCGGCTACGTGACCGTGTTCGTACTCGCCGCGATTTTTGGCGCCATCGCGGTGGCTTGCGTATTGATGATCCCGGCCAAGGCGATCGACGATCGCGCCGCGCGCGGCGGCAAGGAGGACGATCCGGATAGCCCGCCGAGTGGTCTGTCCATCCTGTTCAAGCACAAGCCGCTGCTCGTGCTGGCGCTGGCGCTCGCGATCTTCCATCTCGGCAACGCCGCCGTCGTCTCGCTCTATGGCCTTGCGGCCGTCGCAGAAGCACAGGCCGACGGTCCGAGCTTCGTAGCAATCACGGTGGTGATCGCGCAGGGCGTGATGATCGCGACATCGCTAGTCGGCATGCAAGTCGCGGGCAAGCGCAACTACTGGCCAGTGCTGCTGGTCTCTTTCACGATGCTGCCTGTTCGCGGCGTGCTCGCTTTCTTCGTCATGGGATGGTGGGGTGTTGTACCAATGCAGGTGCTCGACGGCATCGGGACCGGACTGCAGACTGTCGCTGTCCCGGGCATGGTCGCGCGCTCGCTCAACGGCAGCGGCCGCATCAATCTCGGCCAGGGAGCCGTGATCACCGTGCAGGGGATCGGCGCAAGCCTCAGTCCCGCACTCGGCGGCTGGATCGCGCAATGGATCGGCTACGGCCCGACCTTCCTGCTGCTCGGCTGCTTTGGGCTGGTGTCAATCGCGCTGTGGCTGGTGTTTAGCCCGGCCGTCAAGAATTATTAGGGATTGTCATGACGAGGAGCGCGCGACGAAGCAGTCCAGACTGCCTAAGCGAAGGGCTTCTGAGCAAGTCGTGCCTGCGCATTAAATAGGTTTCCAGGTGTGACCTAGCTGACATTGCGCTGCGACCGAGCTGCGGTAGCTTGTTGATCACCGGGGATGGCTGCATATTTCACTTAGATCATTTCACCCGAATTTTTTCGAGAATGAGGTCGCAGCAGTCCCCCTGGTGCGGCCTTCGTTCTAGCACCCCAGCCGCCACACCATTTCATTTTTTGTCGGAATCAAAATGGTGTCGTTGTTTCATTTTTGAGGACCGCATTCATGACAAGGGAAAATTGCTTAGTCGTTCACGCGGCTGGAAAACGGTTGGATTTGCTGCGCGGAGAGGCTGCTCGCATTGCGAAGGGCAGCAAACTGGGGTGGTGGACCGATCGCGCAGACATCGGCACTCGCTTCTGCTTTGAGGATGCAAAGGCGAAGGAAGCCTTTGCGTTGATCTGCGACAATTTCGGCATTCGGTGCCAGGACGGCTAGCTTAAAAGATGCCTGCGTCGGCTACTTCAACGTAATGCTATCGACCCGCTGGCATGGTCGACACAAGTAAGCGTGTACTGCGGGCAGGCTAGCAATCTTCGGAAGTGTAGCGAGATACACCATCGGTCGCCTACATTCTTGGCAGATGAGGATAGGCGGATTGTCCTTGTTGCGGCGGCCCGTCATTTCCTCGCTCACTTCAGAGCGCGGCAACATAGTTCTGGATGAACGCCGAGCACACCTCCGTTGAAATACCGAAGCCTATCGAAATTCGGCAAGTTCAACGTGAGGCCCTTCGCGCAAGACGGAGGACGTTCACGAGACGTAAAGCACGCGCGCTAACATCGCGGCGGCATTGTTCACAAATGGACCATGCGTGGGAATGGATGCAGCCTACCCTCGCTGAGCGTCGGTTGGATTCGCCTCCGTTCCGAAGCTCAAGCGGCCTCAGCTATCCCCCTTCAAAAGCTGAGGTCGCTTGCTCCGTCCGAATTGCGACACCAGAACTTCGAGAGTCGATCCACGCGGGAATTTAGGCGTTAGTGCGGCTTTGCCGGCTGCTGGTTCTCGGGCCGGACCGTCTTGTTGCTGTCTGGCATTTTGTCTCGACCCTGATCTCCATTGTCGTCTTTGCCGCCAGAAGTGGACGTACCACTTCCGCTACTCGAACCAGGCGACATGCCAGTGGTGCCACGCGGGTCTCTGCTCGGCGCCGTCGAGCTGGCTGCCGGGTCACCATTGACCGCCCCACGTCCGCTTGGTGAGCCGGCGGGCTGCGCCGACGCAGCAGCAATCGAGACAGCGAAACCGGTTGCTAATAGTAGGATTAGTTTCACGGCAAACTCCCAGGGTTGTCGCGCTTAACCCGCAGGAAGTCCGATCCGTTCCAAAGACCTAAGCCGGCGCAAGCTGAAGTGGGATCAATGACCGTCTTCGTCTACGTGAACACCGCCAAACAGGTCGGCGACGTCGACCAAATCAAGGTCTTCGCCAGTGTCGATGCCGCAGAAACGGTTCGAGGAGAATGCCCCCTAGGGGGTGGCATTTGAGTACGACGTGATAGGGCTGCCGGCGTCGTTCGTTCTCGCAGACGCAAACACTCCCAGCGCTTACGCACCGGAAGCGTTTTTCCAATCAACGAATTGGTTCTTGTTAGATCCGTACGCGCCACGCCACACTGCGCGAGCCCTCTCATGAACGCCGCGATGGAGAGCCTTTTCCGAGAGTCCGAGAGCAACCAAGCGCAATCGGCCTTTGGCTATCTCAGGCCAGTTGAGTTCGGGCGCACGTTGGGAATTATCTCAACCGGGTATACGTCAACCGGAAGCGGCACATTGCCGGGTCTCCAATACGACGCGGTGAGGAGCAGCAAAAAAGTCGCTCGTGCAGCCATATACTGTGCCGCTGGTCGGCTGCGCTCAGTACCCTGCAGGACGATTTTACCCGCTTCGCCAGAAACACACCAGCGCCAGCCGCGACCGCGCCGTGTGATCGAACTATCAAAGACAGGAAAATCCACATCGCTCATGAGACGCATACTCCAAAAACGACCACCTAAAATAGCCACATTACTCAAGAATTTTAAATGGGCTAACTTCTTTGTGGCTACGGAGTTCCTCCTCGCCATGCGATTGCTTGAAGCTTAAAGTATTTTTCGTGCGTCTCGTAGTCCTTCGTTCAATTGCTGGTCTCTCGGCGAAGACCTAAATCGGCTCTCTGGAAGGCCCGCAAGTCATGTCATCCGCGTCGACTAACAAGATTGCGCTTTTCATCGATGGCGCGAATCTTTACGCGACGGCGAAAGCCCTGGGCTTCGACGTCGATTACAAACGCCTGCTGGAGGAATTTCAGAGCCGCGGGAAACTGTTTCGGGCATTCTACTACACCGCAGTCATCGAGGATCAGGAGTTTTCCTCGATCCGTCCCCTGCTCGATTGGTTGGACTACAACGGGTTCACGGTCGTCACCAAGGCGACTAAAGAGTTTGTCGATGCATCCGGCCGCCGCAAGATCAAGGGCAACATGGATATCGAGCTCGCGGTGAACGCCATGGAGCTCGCCCAACACATCGACCAGATGGTGCTGTTCTCGGGCGATGGCGACTTCCGCTCTCTGGTCGAAGCCGTGCAGCGCCGCGGCGTGCGAGTCACGGTGATTTCCACTATCGCCAGCCAGCCGCCGATGATCGCCGACGAGCTGCGCCGCCAGGCCGACGTCTTTACGGATCTCGTCGAGCTGCAGCCGAAGCTTGGCCGCGTCCCATCCGAGCGCCCTGCCCCACGTGATCGCGAACCGCGGGGACACATGCCGAAACTCTTACAAGAGCCGAAAGGAAACGACCCTCCTGGCTAGTAAGGGTCGCCCGCATCGATGAATTTGCGGCAGAACCACTTCAATAGAACAGCATTACCGACATCCAAGCAGTCAGCGACGCGCATAAGCCAATTCCGAGATACGGCAATGCCTGGCGCATCCCAGACGCGAAAATATGCTGCCAGCTTCGCATTCCTGCCGGCGACCGACGCCGAATCTGCGTCTGCATCGACCGGCGCGGAACAACTAGCGCCGAAGGCCAATTGAGGACCTGCCAGGCATCGCCGCCGATGCTGGCGGAGCAGCCCCGGTCTACTTGCCCCCAAGCCCCCCAACCGGGGCCGTCTCCCCGACCTTGAGAAACGGCAGGTGAGGATTTTACAAGTACGGCATGACCAAGGGCGGAATGATGAAGCCTGACGCGTCCGGCCGGGGCGGCTCTGGTCCCGGCAGCGATCAGGCCGGCCCCAAAGCAACAGGAAGTAAGCCTGGCTCCTCCGGGGATTTGCTTCCCAGCCGCGTTGTCTTACCCCGGCAACGCGGCTGTTCTTTTACGACCGGAGTCGCGCGAGTGCGCCACCTGGCGGGAAACGTCTGGATCGAGGAACCCTTACGCACGCCTGGCATTGAAGTGGCGAAGAGGAGGACTTCGCATGAATGGAATCATCTATCTCGTTGGCCTGATCGTCATCGTCATGTTCATTTTGTCTCTACTCGGTCTCAGGTAGACGCCATGGCCATTGAACCAATCTCCGGGATCGCATCCGAAACAGCCACCGCATCCAACTTAACCAGGCTCTGGGGATTGCAGTGGACACCCATCGTTGTTGGAGCCTTCGTCGCTACGAGTTTGTCCCTGATACTGATCTCCTTTGGAACAGCGCTTGGACTGGGCATGGCCTCCGCTGCGCCGACCTGGAGAGATGCTTCCGTTGCGCTATGGCTGTTGTCGGGCGTCTACCTGATCTTTCAGTCCCTCATCAGTTTTGGCTGCGGCGGCTATTTTGCCGGGCGCGTGCGGCCGCCTTACGCTTCCGCGACCGATGACATCGAGACGCGCGACGGACTGCATGGCGTTGCTGCCTGGGCGCTCGCGGTCTTAATCGGAGCTGTTCTGACCGCGCTGATAGCGGGTGCTGCAAACCGCCCGTCCGCAACGACTCAACCGCCGTCTGCTACCGAACCGTCGATCCTAAGTTACGAGCTTGATCATCTCTTCCGTGCGCCCCGGCGGCCGCCGAACGTTGATCTGACGGGTGAGCGTGCTGAAGCCGCGCGAATTCTAGCAACTGCTTCGAGTCACGGCGGCGTCCTCCCCGAGGATCGCACCTATCTTGTTCAGCAGGTCACTGCATTGACCGGGCTCGCAGCGACGGACGCCGAGAGGCGAGTTGATACGACGCTGGCAAATGCAAAGAGCGCGATCTCGAGGGCTCGTGCGGCAAGTATCATCATCGCCTTCTCGGCGGCTGCAGCGTTGCTGTTCGGGGCCGCAGCGGCTTGGGCTGGTGCAGAAGCTGGAGGCCGGCATCGCGATGGCGAGCCGATTTCCGAGTGGATGGCTCATTCCAATCGATGGCACAAAAGCCGCGTCGCGGATCCCCGGCCACTACCTTAACCTCATTTTTCCGCACAGGGTGACAGGCTGGAAATCCTGTGACCTTCCGCTGCGCCGGTTGTCGGGGGTGGTGAATTCATCGCGACGCGCGAAGTACGAGATCAGTTTTTGCCGCGTCGCTCGCTTTTCCATAGCTCTCCCGCCGAACCTTTAAAACGTAGGAACGATCGCCTCTCGATCACAGTTGTCGTGCGTCAATGTTTCTAGGAGGAGACGACGATGGAAACGGAAAGGCGTGAAACAGGTACGCTGATCGGTAGCGACAAGGTCGAAGGCACAGCGGTCTATGGGTCCGACGCCCAGAAGATCGGTTCGATTGAGCGCGTCATGATCGACAAGGTCAGCGGCCAAGTGTCGTACGCGGTTCTCGGCTTCGGTGGCTTCCTCGGCATCGGGGACGATCACTACCCCCTGCCCTGGCAATCGCTGAAGTACGACACAGGTCTTGGCGGCTACCGGACCAATCTTACCGCCGACAGGCTTCAGGGCGCGCCGAAGTACGGCAATGACAATGCCTGGGACTGGAACGACCCGGGACGCGCAAGAGCGGTGAACGACTACTATTCTGGGTTCTGACGGTTACCGGCAAGCCCGCTTGCGAGAGCGGGCCTGCCGCGCCGGTCAAAGCGCCTGCTGTCGGCAGAAGCGCTCCACCCGTCAGTTGAAGGAGTCGCCAGTGCGATGCTCGTCGTCGAGGACGACGCCTCATACGCGAGCTCGTCGTGGAGCGCATCCGAGACAAGATTGCCGCTTCAAAACGCAAGGGTCTCTGGGTAGGAGGTCCCTTGCCTCTCGGCTATGCGCTTAGTGATGGCAAACTCAAGCCTGTCGAAGAAGAGGCTGAACGCGTCAGATTGATCTTCCGGAGATATCTTGAGGTTGCCAGCATTAACGAACTAGTTCGGGACCTTAAAGACAGACAAATCTGCACGAAGGCTCGGGCCCTTCGCACGGGACGAAGCCGCGGAGGCATTCCATTCGGACGCGGTACACTGTCCCACCTGCTCCGCAATCGTTTTTTTATTGGCGAGGTCAATTATCGAGGCGAGATCCTACCGGGAGAGCAGCCGGCGATTTTGGACAGGGAGCTCTTTGAAGCCGTTCAACGAAAGCTGTCCGCCCAGCAAGGCCACACGACGTTATCGCGGCGCAAGTCAAACCACCTGTTGAGAGACCTCCTTTATGACGATGCGGGACACGTTATGACAGCTACTCACGCCACCAAGGCTGGCGTGCGCTACCGATATTATGTATCTCGCCCTAGCCACGGCGAAGCTCGAACCGCCGACGTTGGTTCGGTCTCGCGTGTCCCAGCGCAAGAAATCGAAAGCACTGTCGTACAAGCTTTACGCGAGCACACTGCGGATGAGGACCTAGTAAGCAGCAATCGAATTCACCTGTCTGGGTTTGATCGGGACAGGCTCGAAAATCTCGTCGCCCGCATTCAGGTTCACCGAACTCAGCTGGTACTATCTCTCAAGCCAACCGATCGATCATCTAATATGATAACGCTATCTGTCCCCTGGCAAAAGCCGGCTTCCAAACGAAGCCGAAAGATCCTATTGCCTGCTAGGGCGGAGAGAAAACAAATCCGCCCGGAGCGCGCCGAGCGGCGCGTTCGTCTAGTCGCCGCCATCGCTCGCGGGCGAAGATGGCTCGAGGAGATCACCGCAAGTGCAGTTAAAAGCAGCGAAGAGCTCGCGAAGCGCGAACGGTGCACGACGCGTCAGATCAATTTAACACTGTCGCTGGCATTTCTGGCGCCCTCGCTCGTCAGGGCGGCTATCGAAGGTCGTCTTCCTCGAGGTGTCAACATAGAGCGCTTGCGAGATCCCGACCCAGATTGGGACGTTCAATTCCAAACCCTCGGTCTCGATCCGAATTGAGAGGGCTTGCGTTGCATTCGGGCGCTGCTTAGTCGATCCGCACCAAAAGTCCATCAGACAGCTGGCACTCCTCCCGAATGGTTCGGAGACGGCGAGACAGGAAACGAACGGACGGACGAAAGTCGGGACATTCGCCAGCTGAGGCGCGACCAGTTCGCTAATAGGACCCGCAATTCAGCGCAAAACCCGGAAAGGGCCGAGTCAGGGTTCGATTCCGGGAACGAGATTTTTAAAGGCAGAGACGAACCGCCGAAAGTCTGGGATTCACCAGCTGAGACCGCATGCAGAGACGCGACCAAGTCACCAATAGCGCGCAATTCAGCGCAAAAATTAGGAGGGCCAAGTCAAAGGTTCGATACCTGTGACTGGGTGGTGGGCGCACCAGGGCTCGAACCTGGGACCCGCTGATTAAGAGTCAGCTGCTCTACCAACTGAGCTATGCGCCCGAAAGGCGGTCAATGCCTTGCGAGGCCGGTCGTTTAGCAAAGCGATCCGGGTATGGCAAGCGATGTGGCGCATGTTTTCCAAGGTTCTTCCACAGGCCCGAAAATGCGAAAAGCCGCTGGATTCCAGCGGCTTCGCCAAGGCCAATCCCGGGGCTAATTCCTCGGGAAATACGGGGTGGCTCAGAGCCGGCCCTCGCGATCCCGGTCCGGGCCGCCGTCACGGTCGAAACGGTCGCCGTGGAAGCGGTCCATGCCGCGCTCCATCATGCGGTCCATGCCCCGTTCCATGAAGTGTCGGGACGGGCCGTCCCCACCGCCGCCGAACGGGCCACGGTGGCGGGTCAGCACGGCAAGGCGCCGCTTCTGGCCCTCGTCGAGCATCTTGTAGAGCGGATCGGCGGCATCGGCGATCTTCTTCAGGGCAGCGGAGGTCGCGCCCATGTCCTCGGCGCGCTGGCGCAGGCGGGCGACCGGATCCTCGGGCTTGTCGGCGTTCTTGCCGGCATCACCCGGGCCGGCATTCATCCGCGCGTTGGCGCGGTCGATGCGCAGCTTGGCGAAGTCGCGCACGGCAGCCTCGACCGGCGGCCACAGCTTCTCCTGGTCGGCGTTGAGCTTCAGCCCGGCATGGACGGCGGCGATCCGCGCGTCGACGAAGGCGGCACGGTCCTCCGGGTTCATGCGGACGTGGCGGAAGTGCTCCATCCACGGGCGATGAAATTGGGCATAGACCGCGCCCGAGCCGGCGATGCTGAGCACGGCGATGGCGGCGATGGTGAACTTCCTCATACGGACCTCCTCTGGAAGGATGCCGGTGAGGATGAGCGCCGGACGGCTGACGCGCAACTTACAACTTGGACAGAGAGAGCGTTCTTACGAAGATGTAACTCCCCTGAATGTCCATTCAGATGCAAACTGAAATGTTTTGCAACAAAAAGGGCCTCCGCGCAGGCTGCACGGAAGCCCCTTCATTGATGGTCGATCCGGATCAGTTCGTCGTGCTCTTCGATTCCTTGAGGAACTCGTCGATCAGCGGCTGGCCGACGCGGCCTGCGGCGTCCTTGTAGACCGGCTCCATCGCCTTGCGCATCGCCTCGTCCTGCTGCGGCGTGAGCTTGATGATCTCGCTCTTGCCGCTCTTCTTGATCTCGGCCAGCGCGTCGTCGTTCTCCTTCTGCGACTGCGCGTTGTTGAAGTCGGTCGCCTCCTTCATCGCCTTCGACAGCTGGTCGCGGATGTCGGCCGGCAGATCGTCCCAGAACTTCTTGTTCACGATCACGACGTAGCCGATGTAGCCGTGATTGGTCTCGGTGATGTACTTCTGCACCTCGTGCATCTTCTGCGTATAGATGTTCGACCAGGTGTTCTCCTGACCGTCGACCACGCCGGTCTGCAGTGCCTGGTAGACTTCCGAGAACGCCATCACCTGCGGCAGCGAGCCGAGCGACTTGAACTGGGCCTGCAGCACGCGCGAGGACTGGATGCGGAACTTGACGCCCTGGTAGTCGGCGGGCGCGACCAGCTTCTTGTTGGCGCTCATCTGCTTGAAGCTGTTGTCCCAATAGGCAAGGCCGGTGATGCCCTTGGAGTCCAGCAGCTTGAGCAGCCGGAGGCCGAGCGGGCCTTCCGTCACCTTCCGCAGCGTCTTCAGGTCCGGAAGGATGTAAGGCAGATCGAACACCTCGAATTCGCGGATGCCGAGCGGGCCGAACTTCGAGTTGGACGGCGCCAGCATCTGCACACTGCCGAGCTGGAGCGCCTCGAGCTCTTCCTTGTCCTTGTAGAGCGTCGAGTTCGGGTAGACTTCGATCTTGACCTTGCCGCCGGTGTACTTCTCGGCAAGCTCCTTGAACTTCTCCGACGCCTTGCCCTTCGGCGTGTCGGTGGCGACGACGTGACTGAACTTGATGATGATCGGCGATTGGGCCGATGCCGGCCCGGTCAGGGCCAACGCCCCGGTCAAGACCGCAACCGATGCCGCAGCCCAAATGAGTTTCCGCATGCTTCCTCCCGCACGTTTTTTGGTGGGGCACGAACCGTCGCCCCCAAGCCTTAGATTCAAGACTTGAAGGCAGGATTATAGGGAAGCGGGCACAGGCGCCATTGCCCCTTAGCAGGGGGCGGCTTGCAAAAATGCGGTATCCGGAGGCGAAATCTGCCGGACTGGCTCACGCAGGACGATGGCAGGGAAACCCTGCCATCGTCCTGCCGCCTCTCGCAACCTCAGCCGTGCAGCGCCGGCGCGAGCTGGGCCTGCTGCGCGACCGCCGGATCGGTGATCAGGGTGCCGCCGTGCCCGTCCGAGGACAGCGCGAAATCGGCCGCGCTGTACTGACCGAGCAAGTGCAGCGTCGCGACGTGGGCGCCGTCGGAGACTGTCAGCGTGCCGCCGGTGTTGTCGCCATTCTGCGCATAGGCCATCGAGGTCAGACCGTCGCTGAACAGGATGTCGCCGAGATCGAGACTGTCATGGTCCTGCCAGCCGGAGATCGTTCCCGTGAAGGCCGACGCCTGGGCCAGCACCAGCGAGGCATTGGGACCGGCGAAGATCACATCGTCGATCGTCCCGCCCGCATGGACAAAGGCGAGCGCACCCGAGCCGATCGTGGTGTCATCAGCGCTGCCGCCGGCCTGCACGTGCTGCGTCCCGGACAGGACCGTCGTGCCGGTCGCGCTGCCATACACATATTGCACGCCGCCGTTGACGATGGTGGCGCTGGCGGCGCCCCAATCGATCTGGACGCCGCCGGCATTGATCGTGGTGCCGCCGTGCCGTCGGCGTAGACGCTCTGCTGGCCGCCGGCGTTGACCGTCGTCATCGACGCGTTGCCGTGGAGATACTGGAGGGCGCCATTGCTGATCGTGGTCTGGACCACCGTGCCGCCATAGACCGACTGGACGCCGCCATCCATGGTGGTGTTGATCGCGGTTCCACCCAGATAGACGTCCTGCCCGCCACCATGGATCGTCGTGTCCGAGGCCGTGCCGCCGCTCTCGACGGCCTGTAGGCCCGAATTGATCGTCGTGAGGCTCGCCGACCCGAACACGTACTGACCGCCGCCGCTGATCGTCGTGATGATCGTGAAGCCCCAATCGATCTGGATGCCGCCGGCATTGATGGTGGATCCGGTCGCACTGCCGTCGATGTAGACGTTCTGCTCACCCCCGGCATTGACGATGGTGTTGAAAGCATTGTTGTGAACGTGCTGGAAGCCGCCATTCGCGACCGTGGTCTGGATCGCAACGCCGAAGACGTTCTGGGTGCCGCCGTCCACGGTGGTGTTGGTCGCGATACCACCGCCAAGGATATCCTGGTCGCCGCCGGCTTCGATCGTCGTGCCGTCGGCCGAGCCGCCAATCTGGATGTACTGATTGCCCGAGATCACGGAGTTCGAGGCCAGACCGAACACCAGCTGCGCGGCGCCCGCGGCAACCACCATTCCATTGGCCGAGCCCTCCAGCACGACCGCCGCGCCGCTCTCGACCTGGATGTCGGAATAGCCGGACGCATCCTTGATCCGCCAGACGCCGCTCTGGACGTCGAGCTTCTCGACATTGACGACGGTGCCAAGGAGCGAACCGGAGCCACTTCCCGACAGCACCAGCGTGTCGACGCCGTCGCCGCCGTCGATCGTGCCGGTGACGATCGAAGCAGTGGCGAGATTGATGCTGTCGTCGCCTGCGCCCATCGAGACGTCGCCGATGATGGAGCCGCTGTTGGTGAGCGTATCGTTGCCACCGTCGGTGGCGATGCTGCCGAAAATGCCGCCCGTGTTGGTAACGGTGTCGCCGAAGGTGCCGACGATCGAGATCGCCTCGCCGTTGTTGCCGCGGATCGTGCCGTCATTGATGATGGTCATGACGCCGAAGGCGCTACCGTCATTGCTGTCGTCCACGGTGATCGCGCGCTGATCGCTGATGATGAGGCCGCCCACCTCGTTGTGGACGAAGCCGCCGCCGATCGCGAGCGCCTCGTTGAGGCCGTTGGCGCCGCTGGTCAGGCCGACCGCTGCGATCGTCCCGAAATTGTCGATCGAGACCAGACCGTCGACATCGACGCCGTCGGCGTCAGCACCGCCGACCGCCGTGCCGGTGATGGTGCCGCGGTTGGTCACTGTTGTAGTCGTGTTAGCCGCGCTGTCCATGTTGATGCCGGAGCCGCTGCGGCCGGTGATCGTGCCGTCATTGTTGACGGTGATCGGCTGGTCGCCGGTGATCGCGTGGCGGGCGCCGTCGATGATTCCGCCGGCGTAGTTGTTGACCACGCCGCCGGTGTTGACCGACTGGAAGTCGATCGCGGCGTTGCCGTCCGAGGCCGCCGAAGCGTTATGGCTGACGATCTGGCCGTAATTGTTGATGGTGGCGTTGGCGCCGGGCCGGATCGCGTCGGCATCGGCCGCCGAGATCATGCCGGTTGCCGCGTTGTTGATGACGGTATTGGCGCCGCTCGAATTGATGTCGTCGAGATCGAGCGCCTGGCCGGCATTGCTGCCGGTCCCCGTCGACGAGATCGTGCCCTCGTTGTTGACGGTGAAGGTGCCGCTCTTGCCCGAGACCAGGTTCGAGATCTTCACCGCATCCTTGGTCGCGGTGATGGTGGCGCCGGCCTTGTTGTTGATGGTGAGGCTGCCGCTGGTCGAACCGCTGGTGGCGATCGCGCGGCTGGTGCCGGTGATGGTGCCGGAATTGTCGACCAGCGCGCCGGGCGAGGTGCTGCCGCCGATCCAGGTGACCGGGGTCGAGCCCGACAGGGTCGCGCCGGCGAGGACGGTCAGATGATCGTTGTTCGCCAGCGTGATCGGGTTCGACGAGTTGCCGGAGACCAGGGTGCCGTCGTCATTGGCGATGGTGCCGGTCGCCGTCGCGGTGCCGATCGTAACCGCCGCGCCCGGATTGCTGGCGCTGGTGAGCGTGAGCGCAAAACTCTCGTCGGGCTCTGCGGTGGTGTCGCCAGAGATCGTGATGGTGATTGTCGCCGAGGACGCACCGTCGGCGAAGCTGCCGCTGAAGGTCGAGGCCGGCAGCGTGCCGCCGAAATCGGCCGCATCGGTGGTGCCAGCGGCGAAGCTGCCGGAGAAGCTGAGCACGCCGGTGGTGCCGCCGGTGCGCGCAATGGTGAAAGTCATGGTCTTGGTGCCGCTCTGCCCCTCGGCAACCGACACGCTCGGCGACGAGAACGAGATCGTCTGCGTGGCGGGCGCGGCCACGGTGAAGGCGGTGGTCGGGAACGGCGCGTCGGGCGTGGTGCCGTCGGTGCTCTGGTCGCCGCTGCCGTTCTGGGTGGCCCAGTTGGCGGTGTTGCCGATCGCGGCGAGGTAGTCGGCGAAGCTGGCGAAGCCCGAGCGCGGTCCGTTATAGCCGACGATGTCGAGGCCGCCGGTGAAGCTGACCGCGGTCTGGCCGGCAACGAGGCCGGTGCCGGTCAGCGTGCCGTCTGAGGTCGCATAGCCGACATTGGAGATCGCGGCGAGGAAGGTCGGCGCCGTCGAGGTGCCGACATAGGCGTAGACGACCTCGCTGTCGTTGGACAGGCCGGTATTGTTGGCGTTGGTGAAGGTGGCCGAGCCGGCGCTGGTGCCGAACGTGCCCTTGCCGATGTTGTTGATGTCGATGACGGTGCCGGCGGGAATCGCGCCGGTCGCGGTCCAGGCGATCGTGCTTTCGGCGTTGCTGCCGGTTGCGAAGGCGGAGCCGTTCCAGTTGCTGTCGGTGAAATTGATGACAGTGCCCTGCGGGATGTCGGTCAGGGCGACAAAGGACAAATTATCGTTGCCGTCACCGTTGAAACCGGTGAAGGCGATCGAACCAGCGGAAAGGGGCATTCCAAATTCTCCAGCAGCAAGGGCGCGCGACGCTGCCGGTTAATGGAATGTTAACATATTTATTGCGATGCACCCCCACATGACGGGATCGTGTGCCAAACGAAAAACGCGGCGCCGAGGGCGCCGCGTTTGCCGATGAACTGGAGAGGATGAAGCGTCAGCTCGCCGCTGCCGTCGTCACCGTATCGCGCTGGCGCTTCATGACGATCTTGTTGAGCGCGCCGAGATAGGCCTTTGCCGAGGCCACCAGCGTATCCGGATCCGCTGCGCGTGCCGTCATGGAACGGCCGTCATGGGACAGCCGCACCGAGACTTCGGCCTGCGCGTCGGTGCCTTCGGTCACCGCATGGACCTGATACAGCTCGAGCTTTGCCTCATGCGGCACCAGCGCCTTGATGCAGTTGAACACCGCGTCGACCGGCCCGTTTCCTTCGGCTTCCTCGATCCTGATCTGGCCGTCGACGTCGAGCTTCATGGTCGCGCGCTGCGGGCCATGGGTGCCGGCGATCACGGTCAGCGAGGTCAGCTTGATGCGGTCGTGCGACGCCGCCATCTCCTCGTCGACCAGCGCCTCGATGTCCTCGTCGTAGATGTCCTTCTTGCGGTCGGCCAGTGCCTTCATCCGCGTGAACGCATCCTCCAGCTGGTTGGCGCCGAGCTTGTAGCCCATCTCCTCCAGCTTGTGCACGAAGGCGTGGCGGCCGGAATGCTTGCCGAGCACCAGCGACGACTGCTTCAACCCGACCATCTCGGGCCGCATGATCTCGTAGGTCGAGGCGTCCTTCAGCACGCCATCCTGATGGATGCCGCTCTCATGGGCGAAGGCGTTGCGGCCGACGATCGCCTTGTTGTACTGGACCGGGAACGAGGTTGCGGCCGACACGACCTTCGAGGCGCGCGTCAGCTGCGTGGTGTCGATCTTGTTCCACCACGGAAACACGTCGTTGCGGACGTTGATGGCCATCACGACTTCCTCGAGGGAAGCGTTGCCAGCCCGCTCGCCGATGCCGTTGACGGTGCACTCGATCTGCCGCGCGCCGCCGGCAATGCCGGCCAGCGAATTCGCCACGGCCATCCCGAGGTCGTTATGGCAATGAACCGAGAATACCGCCTTGTCGGAGTTCGGCACGCGCTCGATCAGCGTGCGCATGAAACGGGCATATTCCTCGGGCGTGGTGTAGCCGACGGTATCGGGGATATTGACGGTGGTCGCGCCGGCCTTGATCACGGCCTCGACGATGCGGCAGAGATAGTCCATCTCGCTGCGGGTGGCGTCCTCGGCCGACCATTCGACGTCGTCGATCTGGTTGCGGGCGCGGGTCACGTTGGCGATCGAGAGCTCCATCACCTGCTCCGGCGTCATGTTCAGCTTGACGCGCATGTGCAGCGGCGAGGTCGCGATCACGGTGTGGACGCGGCCGCGCCTGGCGAATTTCACCGCTTCGGCGCAGCGGTCGATGTCCTTCGGGTTGGCACGCGACAGGCCGGCGATCACCGAGTTCTTGGAGCGGCGGGCGATCTCGCTGACGGCCTGGAAGTCGCCTTCGGAGGTGATCGGGAAACCGGCCTCGATGACGTCGACGCCCATGTCGTCGAGCATCTCGGCGATCTCGATCTTCTCCTCGAACGTCATGGTGGCGCCGGGGCACTGCTCGCCGTCGCGCAGCGTGGTGTCGAAAATGATGACGCGGTCCTTATCGGACTTGTTCACGGGGGCCATTGCAAAATTCCTTTTGAGCTTTTTTGCGCCGTCAGTCTGCTGGGCGCTTGAGGTGTCCGGTGATCTCGACCAACCCCTGAGCGCCCAGGCGCATGGCGCCCAGCCGGCCCTCAGGGGCAAGTAAGAAGAAGGCCGCCAATCAGGAGGGTGGGCAGCAGCGCGGCCGGGATCGTGGCGGCGGCCAGAGCCACCTCCCCCGAAATCCCATCGATTTGGCCGCGAATCAGCATTGCCAGACCCTTTTGAGCCCTCAAATCCTCGGTCAAAACCGTTGACGGTTGGTTGCCGGGAGGCTCGATGCGCCGTTTCTAGACGAGAAATGGCAGCAACCGCAACGCCAAAAGATGGTCAGGAGGACTGACCTGCCGCCAGATCTGCAATGTGCGGCGCGACGACCGGTCCGTCATCGCACGGCTCATACGGCAAATCCGAATTACGTAGGCTGGAAGCGAGACCGGAGCGATATGCGGGAAGGTCGCCCGCGTTGCGGTCAGGCTATCCCGCGCGGCGGGCGCGCGCCCGGCTTTCCCAACGGTCCAGCATCTGGCCGAGCTCGCCGGTGGCAGCCGCGTTGGTGTTTGCGATCTCGTTGGTATTGGCAGGTGCAGCGGCGCGAAGCCAATCCGGCTCGGAATATTCGCGCCAGCGGCGGGCCTCCGCGCGTCGTTTGCGGGAGACGTGGTCGCGCGTGAAATAGCCGGCCGCAAACGCGATCGCGAGCAGTATGATCAGGACGACGACACCTAGCACCATGAGATCCGGCCTTCTTCCCGGACGACGTTCTGCCAGCATCGCGGGCGAGGTCAAGGCTTGACAGGCCCTAAAACCGCGTCCGGTTAACCGCGCGGGACGAATTGTCGCCTTGCACGCCGCAATGCGGCGATGTTGCGGCGTTCTCGCGGCATCGCGCCGAGGATGCGTACCTGCCCCTCGCAACCGGCCGCGGACCGGACTAACCTTCGCCCGCTCGGCCGGATCAACCGGCCAGCCGAACATAACCGGGAGGACGCGATGAAACGCCCAGAGCAGCGTGACCAGGATGCTGCGCTTTCACGACGAACACTCGTGCGGGGACTTGCGCTCGGCGCTGCGGCGACCGTAGCCGGCCCCGCGCTGGCCCAGACCGGACCTGCCGCACCGCCAACGACGATCACCACCCCGCCGCGCGATTTCGGCCCCAACGGCGCGCCGACGACTTATTTCTCGGACCCCGACATCATCACCGTCGATCCGTCCTTCGACGATCTGGCGCAGCCCAACACCGCGATCAAGCGCCTCTACACCGGACTGTTGTGGGCCGAAGGCCCGGCCTGGAGCGCGCAGGGCCGGTATCTGTTGTGGAGCGACATCCCCAACAACCGGCAGATGCGCTGGACCGAGGACGACGGCCGCGTCAGCGTGTTCCGCACGCCCTCCAACAATTCCAACGGCAACTCGTTCGACTTCCAGGGCCGGCAGCTTTCCTGCGAACATCTGACCCGGCGGGTCACGCGGTACGAACATGACGGCACGGCCACGGTGCTCGCGGACTCCTATCAGGGCAAGCGCCTGAACTCGCCGAACGACGTCGCCGCGCATCCCGACGGCAGCTACTGGTTCACCGACCCGCCCTATGGCGGCCAGCTCTATGAAGGCGAGCCCGACGTGGCGGGCGGCCCGAGCAATGCAGGCGGCAAGCTCAATCCGCGGATCGGACAGCCGGCCGGCTTCGTGCCGGGCAAGCGCGAGCTGCCGACCAACTGCTATCGCATCGATCCAAGTGGCCGCATCGACCTCGTCGTCACCGAGGACCAGGTGCCCGATCCCAACGGCCTGTGCTTCTCACCGGACTACAAGAAGCTCTACGTCGCCTCGACCGGCAAGGGACCGGGTGACACCGGGCCCGGCGGCAAGGGCGAGATCTTCGTGTTCGACGTCGGCGCCGACAACAAGCTCTCCAATGGAAAGAAGTTCAGCGACTGCGTGATCGACGGGGTGAAGTGCGGGCCCGACGGCCTGCGCTGCGACGTCAACGGCAATGTCTGGTCCTCCAGCAACGCCGGGCGCGCCGTCGGCTATAGCGGTGTGACGGTGTGGTCGCCGGCGGGCAAGCTGCTCGGCCGCATCCGCCTGCCGGAAGTGTGCGGCAATGTCTGCTTCGGCGGCCCCAAGCGCAACCGCCTGTTCATGGCCGCGAGCCAGTCGCTCTACGCCGTGTACACGGCGACGCAAGGCGCCGGCCCAGGCTGACGCGGGACGAGCAGGATCACGACACGGCGCCGGCGTGCCCCGCCGGCGCCGAATGATGCTGTATTGCTCGTTTGAAGCGACCCAGCATTATCCCCATTCGTGAAGATGCATCTCATGCGGCTTTACGCCCAGCAGGTCGATGGTCTCGGAGCCGACCTGCAACAGCGTTCCGCCATGATGGTCAGATGATTTCGTGACGTGAACGTCGTTCGAAAATTGCAGTTTGTCCTGTTTGGGATCGAAGTCGGTGATGACCGCGGTGTTGTGCTTACCTGCGAGAACACCAAGGTCGAATTCGAATGTGTCGGCACCGGCACCTCCGGTCATGGTCATGCGGCCGCCCGCGGCGACCAGCGTGTCATCCAGATCTCCGCCGGTCAGGGTATCCCTGCCGGGAGATCCGACCACAAGCTGCGCCATGCCTGCTGCAGCCTCTTCTCCGGTCGGGTCTACGCCGCCCAGCGTACCGCTGTGCCGCTCGGTGGCGACGAAGGCATCGCTCTGCATCGCAGTGGTATCGGTGTCGCGCAGAATGAGGTCCGACAGCGTTGTGTTCTTTATCTCATTCAGGGTCTGCTTATCGAAGCCCTGGTTCTCGAAGTAGTAGCGATCGCCGTCGCGCAAAGCGGTGAACTGGTCGGCGATGATTATGCCGAAGGTGGGCCCGATGACGGCTCCCGGCGCATGATCCTCAGCCAATCCACCGGCCCACAAATCGACGGCATCGATCGAACCATAGGCTTTCTCGAACGCTGCTGCCGTCGCCGGATCAGAGCTGAGCTGATCGAAGCTGGTGTAAGGCGCAAGCCCCAGCGCCTCCCGGGTTTGGTTCAGTGTACCCAGCCCAAGATCATGGCCGCGTTGGATATTGATCGCTGCCAGATCCATGCCGTCCGGAGGATCGAACAGGAGGTTTCGCAAGCCATCGACAATGTGAGCGTCCAGCGGGTTGGCCAGGTCCCCCGCCAGATGCCGCAACAGGCCATCCGCACCAGTCGCCTTGAAAGTCGCCGTGTCTTCGAAGAACGATTGCGCCAGCGTCTGCTCCGACGTAAAGGCACCCAGATTGCTGGTCGCACTGATCTCGTCGGAGACGATGGAGTGACCGAAGCGAAAGGCCGCACCGGCAAACTCTTCGGTGATCCGCGCGTCCGCCGTGCGGTCATAGCCTTGGTACGGCTTGATGGCGTCCTCGCCCAACAGATGCGGCAGGAACTCGTTGTAGGTGATGTTGACCATCTCGGCCGTGGTGATGGTCTTGGCCGTCTCGTATAGCTTGTCGCCGCTCCAGTTCGGATGGTCCTCGTGCAGTCGATCGACCTGGTAATTGTGCTCGCGCACAAACAAGACTTGCAAGGCGGTCAGGTCGGGATTCTCCTGCGCCCGTACGTCACCGGCCGCAAAGACGTTGCCGTGCTCGGTCTCGACGATCGGGAGATTGTCTCCCGCCGACACCTTCATATGGCCGTCGGCCGTTCGCAGGCTCGCTGCGGTGGCCGCGTCGGAACCATAGATCTGCGATCCGTCCAGCCAACCCGTCACCGTATTGATCGCGGCTGCCGGATGCCCGGTCACCCCCGTCGCAGGATCGATCGCCACCCGCGTCAACGGGATCATGCTGCCGGGCGGCAGAAACTCATCATCAGCGGGGACCTTGATCGAGATATCATCCGTGCCTGTGCCCTCCTTCTGCAGATCCAGATCGTGATCGATGAACTGGCCCCACGCATACATCATGCCTGACAGCGCGACGCCGGCGTCATCCACCAGATGCGGGCCTTCCTCGCCAATATCCGTCTGCGCCACGACAATGTTGCTGATCTCGCGCGGATTCGGACCTGGCGTCATTTCATTGACCCCATCGACGAAATTTGCCGGCCCCAGCCGAGCAAAGTCGGTGCCGGCCTGGTTCAAGGTGGGATCCGCACGATTGTTGTTGGAGCCGTCGATGCTGCGGAATCTGAGCGCCATGGTTTACCCTCCCCGTAGAGTGTCCGCCCCAGCGCCTGCTCCATTGGCGGCTTGCGGCATGACGCTTTTGTGATTCTTTATGACGCTCGCATGATCGTTGAGTGACGACATTCGATATACGACAGAATTGCACCTCTAGCGGCGAAGCGGCAATCTTGGCCTGAATGATCGTGCCGAACAGGCGATGTTGCGCACATCAGCGCAGCACTATCCAAGGAACAAGCCATGCGCGTTGTGATCTGCGGCGGCGGCGTGATCGGGGCCTGCACCGCTTATTTTCTGCGTCGCCGCGGCACCGAGGTCATCGTGGTCGAACGGACCGAGGTCGCGGCCGCCGCCTCCGGCAAGGCCGGCGGCTTTCTGGCGCGTGACTGGTGCACCGGCTCGCCGCTCGACGCACTCGCGCGGCGGAGTTTTGCGCTTCATGCGCAGCTGGCGCAGGAGATCGCGGGCGATTGGGGCTATCGCCCGATGACCGCGTATAGCGGCTTTGTTGCGTCCGGCGGCGATCCGCGCCGGAATGCACCATCCGCGCTCGGCTGGCTCGCCAACGGCGTCGTCATCGCGCAGCGCATCGGTACGACTGAGACGACTGCGATCGTTCATCCCCGCAAATTTACGTCGGCCGTGATGAACGCGGCAGTCGCGCAAGGCGCCGAGCTTCGCCTCGGCCGCATCACGGGCATCGTGCGCGATGCGAATGGCACGACCGCGAAGGGTGTCGAGGTCGAAGGCGGCCTCGTTGAGGCGGACGCTGTCGTGATCGCGATGGGACCATGGTCGCTGCTCGCCGCGCAATGGATGCGCCTGCCCGCTGTCTATGGCCAGCGCAGCCCGAGCATCGTGTACGACATCGGCCCCAACGTGCCGGCCGATGCGTTGTTCCTTGAGTATGACGAGGACGGCAGCGCCGTGTCGATCGAAGTGTTTCCGCGCGCCGACGGCAGCACGCATATCACCGCACTCTCGGACATCGCGCCGCTGCCGCTCGATCCGGCAGCCGTGACGCCGGACGTCGATGCGATCGCGCGCCTGCAAATCATGTGCGAACGGCTGTCGCCACTGTTTCGTCCAGAAAAGATCAGCGCGCAGCAGGCCTGCTTCCGACCGGTGACTGAGGACGGCCTGCCGCTGATCGGCAAGGTGCCGCAGAGCGAAGGCCTCTATGTTGCGACCGGGCACAATGTCTGGGGCATCCTCAATGCGCCCGCCACCGGCGAAGCGCTGGCGCAGCTGATCGCCAAGGATGTGACGCGTGTAGACTTGTCGCCATTCGATCCGGCCCGATTGAGGCCGCTCGATCCATCACTGCTGCAAGCGCGCTGAACCGGCATCGCTGCTCGTCTTGTAGACCGGATGGAGCCAGGCTACCGCCCACTCCAAGGCTTCGACGCTCACGCATGCCCGCCGACAGAATCTGCATGCCTGCGCGCGTCAGGAGTGTCTCGCACCTATCCTGCCCGCAATTTGCGCAGCGCTAGACTTTAGTCCCCTTCTCACAATCCTGAACGCGGTTTCACTTGCCGAGACCTCCCTCGCCGTTATAGTTGCGACATAATGGCTCACAAGAGGCCTGTTCAAAGGGAGAGAACAACATGAAAAAACGACTCTCTGTTGCATTGCGAATGGCGCTCGGTGCGGCCACGACAGGCGCGATGATGGCAGCGTCAGGCGCGGCACTTGCAGCCGATCCCCTCAAGATCGGCGTGATCGCGGAAGCGCAGGCGATCGCCGGCGCCTCCATTCCACAGGCGGCGCAGCTTGCCGCCGACGAGATCAACGCCAATGGCGGCGTCGACGGCCGCAAGATCGAGATCATCTCCTACGACAATCACTCCTCGTCGGCGGATTCAGTGCGTGCGTTCCAGCGCGCGGTGAACGAGGACAAGGTCAACGCGATCATCGCCAGCTATATCAGCGAGGTCGTGCTGGCGCTGGAGCCCTGGGCCTCTCGGCTGAAGACGCCGTTCGTCACGCCGGGTGCCGCCTCCAATGAGATCAGCAAGAGCGTCCACGCGGATTACGAGAAGAACAAATACACCTTCCACGGCTATCTGACTTCAGCGGCGCTGGCGCTCTCGGTCTGCGACGGCGCCAAGGACCTGCTCGTCGACAGGATGCACATGAAGACCGCGGTCATCATGAGCGAGGACGCCGCCTGGACCAAGCCGCTCGACGTCGGTTACGAGGAGTGCCTGCCCAAGATCGGGCTGAAGGTGCTCGACCACATCCGCTTCTCGCCCGATACGACCGACTTCACGCCGATCTTCAACAAGATCGAGGGCTCCAAGCCCGATGTGATCATCACCGGCATCTCCCATGTGGGCGTGCAGCCGACGGTGCAGTGGAAGAACCAGCAGGTGCCGATCCCGATGTTCGGCATCTCCTCGCAGGCAACCAACGAGACCTTCGGCAAGGACACCAACCAGGCGGCAGAAGGCGTGCTCTATCAGGGCGTCTCCGGGCCCGGTGTGGCGGTGACGCCGAAATCGGTGCCGTTCGCGGAGAACTTCAAGAAGAAGTTCGGCAATTATCCCTCCTATGCCGGCTACACCGCCTATGACGAGGTCTACTACATCGCCGACGCGGTGAAGCGCGCCGGCTCGACCGACGCCGACAAGCTCGTCTCCGCGCTGGAGAAGACCGACTGGGAAGGCACGATCGGCCGCGTCCAGTTCTACGGCAAGGACGATCCGTTCACCCCCTCGATCAAATATGGCAAGGGCCTGATCACCGGGCTGATGCTGCAATGGCAGGACGGCAAGCAGAGCGCGGTCTGGCCCAAGGACGTCGCCAAGGTCGACGTCAAGTTCCCGAGCTTCATCAAGCTCAGCAACTAGCAGGACATGCTCCCGGGACCACCTCCCGGGAGCTTCCACATGCGGCTCTCCGCAGCACCTTTCCTCAAAGCGGCAGCTCGGCTGCCACCCGGCCAATCATAGATGCGAGCTTTCCAGATATTGATCGATGGCTTTGCCATCAGCGCTCTCTACGCTCTCGGTGCCACCGGCTTCACCCTGATCTTCGGCGTCTCCGGCGTGCTCAACCTCTCCCACGGTGCCATCATGGTGGCCGCAGCGGTGGCGGCCTGGGCCGCTGCCAGCATCCTCAACGTCGGCACGTATGCCGGTGCGCTGATCGGGGTCGCCGTCGCTCTCCTCACCGCCTTCGCGACCTATTTCGCCGTAGTGAAGCCCATTCAGGACTCCCGGCGCATTCCCAATGAGGAGAAGGAGATCTTCGTCCTCACCGGAACGCTGCTCTGGGGCATCATGATCCAGGAGCTGATCGCCTATTTCTTCACCAACAACGCCAAGACCGTACTGCCGATCGTCGAGGGCGTGGTCGAGATCCTCGGCGTCCGCACGCCGAAGAACGAGGTCTTCACCGCCATCGTGTGCTGCCTCGTCATCGCGCTGCTGTGGCTGCTCGTGAACCGCACCCGCACCGGCAAGGCGGTGCTGGCGGCGTCGATGAACCCGCGCGGCGTCACCCTGCTCGGGCTCGAGCTCACCAACATCTACGTCGTTGTGTGGGCGATCTACGGCATCCTCGCCGGCATCGCCGGCGTGCTGCTCGGCATGTTCCTGGGGGTCAGCTCCTATAGCGTCGGACCGCTGACGGCGAGTGCGTTCTCGATCGTGGTGCTCGGCGGTCTCGGCAGCGTCTCCGGCTCGCTGATCGCGGCCTTCGTGGTCGGCTATCTCGAGACGCTGACGGCCTACCTGGTCTCGCCGGCCTACCGCACCATTCCGGCGCTGCTGCTGCTCGTGTTCGTGATGTATATCCGGCCCCAGGGCCTTCTGGGGAGGCGCTGAGATGTCCACCTTCTTCACCTCCCGCCTGTTCTTCATCTCGGTCGCGCTCGTCATCATCGCGGCGACGCTGCCGCTCTACGTCTCCGGCTACGTGCTCGGCCTGCTCACCGTCGCGTTCTATTTCGGCGTGTTCGCGATGGCCTGGGACCTGCTGTTCGGTTTCGCGGGCGAGGTCAATTTCGGACCCACCTTCCTGATCGGCGTCGGCGCCTACACCGCCGGCATTTTGAATGCCCAGTTCGGCTGGTCGGTCTATCTCTGCATCGTGCTGGGGGCGCTCGCGTCCGTCATCGCGGGCCTCGTGCTGGCGCTGCCGGCTTTGCGCGTGCGCGGGCCGTATTTCGGCCTGACCACGCTGGTCGCGGTCCTGATGTTGCAGAATTTCATCGTGGTGTTTGCCGATCTCACCGGCGGCGAGATCGGCCTGACCATCCCCGACGTCATCACCATCAACGCCGGCGCCAATTACTGGATCGCACTCGGCTTCATGACGATCTCGGCAGCGATCCTCTACGGCCTGTCGCAATCGCCGATTGGCCTCGTGCTCCAGGCCAGCGGCCAGGATCCGGTGCAGGCCGGCGCGCTCGGCTTCAACATCGTCAAGCACAAGCTTGCTGCCTTCATCGTCAGCGCGTTCTTCTCTGGTTTGTCCGGAGCGCTGCTGGTGTTCTATTTCGGCACCGCCTCGGTCGGCACCGTCGTCGACGTCGCGGTCGGTGTGAACGTGATCGTCTCGGCCGTGCTCGGCGGCCGGCGCACCGTGCTTGGCGCGGCACTCGGCGCGATCTTCCTGATCGTCGCCGGCGAATTCCTAAGGCCGACCGGCGAGCTCGCGACCTTCATCGTCTCGGCGGTCGCGCTGCTCGTCGTGCTGTTCTTCCCCGGCGGCTTCCTCGGAGCGGCCCTCTCGCGTGAGGCGCGCTCGTGATGGATATGATCGCAAACCGGCCCGTGCTCGACGTCCGCGGCCTGACAAAACGCTTTGGCGGATTGACGGCGGTGAAGAACCTCGGCTTCGAGGTGAACGCCGGCGAGATCTTCGGCCTGATCGGGCCGAACGGCTCCGGCAAGTCGACCGCGATGAAGAGCGTGATGGGCATCGAACGCCCGACATCGGGCGAAGTCATCTTCGAGGGCGAGAACGTCGCCGGCCTGCCCGCGCACAAGATCGCGCGCAAAGGCTTTGGCATGGTGTTCCAGCACTCGCGGCCGCTGAACCGGCAGACGGTGCTGGAGAACATCATGGTCGCGCTGCTGCCGGACAGCCTGTTCATGCTGTTCCCGGACAAGGCGCTGGTCGAGCGCGCCAAATGGATCGCCGACCGCGTTGGGTTGGGCAGCGTGATGAACCGCCGCCCGCCGACGCTGCCTTTCGCCGATTTGCGTCGGCTGGAGCTTGCGAAAGCGATCGCGCGTGACCCAAAGGTCGTGCTGGTGGACGAGCCCTTTGCCGGGCTGACGCGCGCGGAGGTCGACGTCTTCTCCGACCTGATCCGCAGCTTTCGCGACGAGGGCCGCGCCGTGATGCTGGTCGACCACAACGTCAAGAGCGTCGCCGCGCTGGTCGACCGCGTGCTCGCGATGTATCTCGGCGAGGAGATCGTCACGGGCAAGGCCGACGACGTCATGAAGAACGAGACGGTGCGCCGGGTCTATCTCGGCGGCGCCATCGAGACCCATGCGCGGCCCGAGACCAGCTTCAAGGACAAGGTGCCGCTGCTCCAGGTCGAGAATGTCAGCGTGTTCTACGGCAAGGCGCAGGCGCTGGAGAACGTCTCGATCCACGTCCACGAGGGCGAGTTCGTCTCCGTCGTCGGCCTCAACGGCGCAGGCAAGACTACGCTGTTCAACACCATCTCCGGTTTCCTGCCCTACAGCGGCGAGATCGTGCGCGGCGGCGACAGACTGCGCGGCACGAGCCCGGCGAAGATCGCGCGCAGCGGCCTCGTGCAATGCCCGGAATCGCGCGAGCTGTTCGGCGAGATGAGCGTGCGCGAAAACCTCGATCTCGGCGGCCAGCATCTCTCCGACGACAAGCGCGCCGCGCAGCTCGCCTGGCTGTTCGAGCTGTTCCCGATCCTGAAGGAGCGCCAGGGCCAGATGGCACAAACGCTCTCCGGCGGCGAGCAGCAGATGCTCGCGATCGGCCGCGCGTTGATGATGCAGCCGCAGATCCTGATCCTGGACGAGCCGACGCTGGGCCTCGCTCCCGTCATCCTCGAGCAATTGTCCAAGGCGCTGACGAAGCTGCGGCAGACCACCGCGATCACGGTGCTGCTCGGCGAGCAGAACGTCACCTTCGCGCTGCCGCATGCCGACCGCGTCTATGTGCTGGAGCACGCCCGCATCGTCTGGGAGGGCGATCCCGGCCGCTTCGCGAGCGAAGCCGGCGCCGATTTTCTTTAAGTCCGTCAACATCAATAAAAACATAGAAAGGGAAACGACCATGCGACCTTCAATCGTCGGCAGCAGCCTCCTCACCTCCGCACTGGCGCTGTGCCTTGCCGCACCCGCCTATGCGCAGTCGAACGATCCGATCAAGATCGGCGTCATCGCCGAAGTGCAGTCGATCGCGGGCGCTGCGACCCCCGGCGGCGCGCAGATCGCTGCCGACGAGATCAACGCCAAGGGCGGCATTCTCGGCCGCAAGGTCGAGATCGTCACCTATGACAACAAGAGCTCGTCGGCCGACTCGGTGCGCGCCTTCCAGCGCGCGGTGAGCGAGGACAAGGTCTCCGCCGTGATCGCGAGCTATATCTCCGAAGTCGTTCTCGCGCTCGAGCCCTGGGCGGCGCGACTGAAGATGCCGCTGATCACACCCGGCGCCGCCTCTAACGAGATCACCAAGGCGATCCACAACGACTACGAGAAGAACAAGTACACCTTCCACGGCTATCTGACTTCGGCCGCGCAAGCCCAGCTCGTCTGCGACGCCGCCAAGGATCTTCTGGTCGACAAGCTCAAGTTCAAGACCGTCGCGATCATGAGCGAGGACGCGGCCTGGACCAAGCCGCTCGACGTCGGCTACGAGGCCTGCCTGCCCAAGGCGGGCCTGAAGGTCGTGGAGCATGTGCGCTTCTCGCCCGATACCACCGACTTCACGCCGATCTTCAACAACATCGAGGGTAAGAAGCCTGACGTGATCGTCACCGGCATCTCGCATGTCGGCGTGCAGCCGACGGTGCAGTGGAAGAACCAGCAGGTGCCGATCCCGATGTTCGGCATCAGCGCGCAGGCGCTGAGCCCGACCTTCTGGAAGGACACCAATGGCGCCGCCGACGGCGTGCCGTCGCTGGCAGTGGCGACGCCCGACGTCGCCGTGACATCCAAGACGAAGCCGTTCGCGGCCGCGTTCAAGGCCAAGTTCGGCACGCCGCCGGCCTATACCGGCTACACCGCCTATGACGAGGTCTACTTCATCACCGAAGCGATCAAGCGCGCCGGCTCGACCGATCCCGACAAGATGGTCGCCGAACTGGAGAAGACCGACTACGAGGGCACGATCGGCCGCATCCAGTTCTACGGCAAGGACGACGAGTTCACCCACGGCATCAAGTCCGGTCCCACGACCGTGTCCGGCCTCGTCTTCCAGTGGCAGGACAGCAAGCAGGTCGTGGTCTGGCCCGAGAAGATCGCGGAAGGCAAGCTGAAGTTTCCCGCCTTCGTGAAGCTGTCGCAGTAACCGGCTCGTCCCGGCATCAGGCCCACCGCTCGTTCGCGAGCGGTGGGCTTTTCTTTGTTCTTCAAGAATCTTTGTCCTTCAGGAAACATGCTGCGCCGCGGGCGGCCCGTAGCGACCTTGGGTCACGTTGACGTTTTGCCGCAACCTCCGCCATGTACCCCGCCGGTGATGAAGCGGAGCATCTCAGATGGACGCAGGCATCTCTCCCGGACAATCTCCCGCACCTCAAGATTTCGCCCAGATATTCAGGCTGATCGGTGGGTACCGCATTTCGCAGGCCCTACGCGTTGCCGTCGAGCTTGGCATTCCGGATCACCTGGCGGCAGGCCCGCGCCATTGCGACGATCTGGCGACAACGACCGGAAGCCATGCTCCGACGCTTTACCGGCTGCTTCGCTTCCTGGCCGGTGCCGGCCTGCTCGACGAGACGTCTCCGAAGCAGTTTGCGCTGACACCTCTTGGGTCTACCCTCCGCGCCGATATCCCGGCTTCGATCTGTCCGGTGGTGCGGCTATGGCTCAGCGAGTCGCACTGGCAATCCTGGAGCCATCTTCTGCACTCCGTACAGACCGGCCAGCATGCCTTCGATCACGCACACGGGACGGGGGTCTTCGACTATTTGCGCGAGGACGCCGAGCTCTCCGCGATTTTCAACGCGACGATGACAACCAGCTCCGCCCGGTTGGCCACCGCGCTTCTCAAGCACTACGATTTTCACGGGATCGGCCGCATCGTCGACATAGGCGGCGGACATGGCTTCACGCTCACAACGATTCTGGCCAACCACCCGACCATGCAAGGCGTGCTGTTCGACCTTCCCGATGTCGTAGCCGGCGCGTCTCTGGAGGCGATTGGAGGCACGAAGCGATGTGAGATCATCGGCGGGAGCTTCTTCGAAACCGTTCCGGCAGACGCAGATGCCTACATCCTGAAGCAGATCATCCATGACTGGGACGACGATCAATCGCTGGCGATCCTGCGAAATGTTCGCGCGGCAATGCCAGGACATGCTCGGGTTCTGCTGATCGAACGACGGATCGAGCCAGATCATCGCGACGCCATGCGCGTGCTCCATATCGACATGGAGATGCTGGTCAATGTCTCCGGCATGGAGCGCACCGACGCCGAATATCGATCCCTGCTGGAGCAGGCCGGATTCCGATTGGCGAGGGTGGTGCCGTTGCTCGACGGCGCGGGCTTTGCGGTATTCGAGGCCATGCGCTCCGACACGAACTGAGGTCGGGCAGATCGCTCGATGCGGCTCGCCTTCGCAGTTGCGTTCTGCGCCAGCACCCGTCTATCGACCTTTCGCCATGTTGACTTTCCGCCTCCCCGCTCCCCATAATTCGCAAAAAAATAACAAGACCAATCAACAGACGGGTTTTGAGGGAGGATAGGATGCCGACTTCACGCAGGCAGCTGCTGAAGAGCACTGCGGCTGCCGCCGCTGCACTCAGCCTCGATTGGACCCGGGCCCAGGCGCAAGCCGAGAATTTGCGCATCGGCCTGATCTACGACCTCACCGGCCCGTTCGCGGCGGGCGGCTCGGTCGCCTCGTCAATCGGCGCGCAGATCGCGATCGATCTCGTCAACGAAAAAGGCGGTGTCGGCGGCAAGACCAAGATTGCTCCGGTCGCCGCGGATTCCCAGAGCAAACCCGACGTTGCGATCAACGAGGCCGAACGCCTGATCAGTCAGGAGAAGATCGACATCATCAACGGCGTCTATGCGAGCTCGCATGCGGTGCCGCTCGCGGCCAAGGTCGAGCAGCAGAAGAAGATCCTCTGGATCACGACCGCGGTCTCGACCGCCGTGTTCAAGGACAAGAATCTGCAATACGTGTTTCGCGCGCAGATCCATTCCGACCAGTATGGCCAGGCCTTCGCGAGCTTCCTCGCCGAGCATGCGCAAGGCAAGCTCGGTATGGATCCGAAGGACGTCAAGGTCGCGCTGATCCACGAGGACGGCCCGTATGGCGTCGGCGTCGCGGCGGCCGACGAGGCCTACGCCAAGCAGGCCGGCATCCAGGTGGTGCTGCGCGAGGGCTACTCCGCCTCGGCGCCCGACCTCTCGGTGCTCGTTACGAAAATCAAGCGCGCCAAGGCCGACGTGATCTCGCATGCCGGTTACAACCCCGACATCACCCTGTTCCTGCGCCAGGCGCGCGAGAGCGGATTGCGCTTCAAGATGCTGTTCGGCGCCGGCGCCGGCTACAGCCAGCTCGACAAGCTGCGCGCCACCTTCGGCGCCGACATCGACAATTTCTGCAACATCGATCCGGTCCCCGCGCAATTGCTCGATCCCGCAAAGCTCGCGCCGGGCATCGGCGATCTGACCAACGCCATGGTCACGCGCTACAAGGCCAAGACCGGCGCGACCGAAGTGCCGCCACACTGCTCGATGGGCTTCAATCAGACCTGGTTGCTGCTCAATAACGTGCTGCCGGTCGCCAAGGAGAAATACGGCAGCTTCGATCCCGAGGCCATCCGCAAGGCCGCGCTCGACGTCGACATTCCCGCCGGCGGCACCATCCAGGGCTACGGCGTGAAATTCTTCCCGCCGGGAACGCCGCTGTCCGGCCAGAACGAACGCTCGACGCCGGTCGTGATGCAGAACGCCGGCGAGCGCATCTCGGTGGTGTGGCCGACCAACATCCGCACGCAGGACCCGGTGTTTCCGCTGCCGAAGGGTTCGACCTACGGGGCGTGAGGTGATGCGGACGGTCTCTTCCCCTCTCCCCTTGTGGGAGAGGGTGGCTCGCCGCGTAGCGGCGAGGCGGGTGAGGGGTTATCTCCGCAAGCAAATCTCTTACGTTCGAACTCGCGGAGAGAGACCCCTCATCCGGCGCTTCGCGCCACCTTCTCCTACAAGGGGAGAAGGGATAGCAGCGTGCCTGCGGTCTCTTCAGCGCCTACAAGATCACCCGCCGTCCCTCCTCCGCGGCCCAGTAGCCCGCGTAGTTCACCTTGATCGTCTCATACGCCAGTGCGAGGTCCGACAGCGGCTGCCGTCCGCTCGCGGCGCATTCCATGAAGTCCTGGATCTCCTGCAAGTACCCGCGCGTCCACTCCTCCTCGAGGCAGACATATTGCCAGCCGGTTTTGCGGTCGACCTTCTCGGTGATGTAAACGCTGGCGAGCTTCTCCTCGCTGGTCTGGTAGCTCATCAGATGCGTGTTCGGGGTGATGTTGGCGAACAGCGAACCGCCGGAGGTGTAGGTTTCGATCAGATTGCGCACGCCGCCCATGATCATGTCGCCGGAAAACACGGTCGCCTTGGTGCCGTCGGAGAAGGTCGCCGTCAGCGTGCCCCAATCTTCGACATCGACCGGATTGGCCTTGATGTAAGTGCGCTCCTCGGGCTTCAGGACTGCCGTGACGTTGCCGACGTCGCCGGTGACGCTGGCGACGCGGATGGTTTCGCCGCGCGCTTTGGCCTCCACCTGCTTGAGATAAAGCACGGCCGAGAGCGGATGGCAGCCCATGCGGATCAGCGAGCCGCCGCCGGTCATCGCCCATTGCGCGGCATGCGCGGCGTGCGAGCCGGAATGGCTCTCCTCACCCTTCATGAACAGGATCTTGTCCTTCGTCGCCCTGATGATCTCCGCGGTCTTGGTCACCGCGGGCGCGTAGACCCAACCCTCCGCATACATGAAGAGTTTTCCGGTGCGCTCGATCGCGGCGCGGGTCGCGTCCATCTCCTCCAGCACCCGCTCATACATCAGCGCCTTCGGCACATGCTTGCCGATCGGCTGCGCGTCGCCTGCCCGGCCGAAATAGCCGGCGAACGGCTTTTCGCAGATCACGTGCTTGCCGGCCTGCATGCTGGCGACAATCATGTCGGCATGGAGATTGGGCGGGGTGCAGATGTCGATGACATCGAGCTCGCGGTCCGCGATCAGTTCGGCGAAGCTGCGATAGACCCGCGGAATGCCATGGCGGCCGGCGAATTCAACGACATGATCGCCGCGCGCCGCGACCGCCGCGACCTCGACATCCACACCGTAGACGCGGCGGAACGCATACACGTGCAGCTCCGACACGAAGCCGCAGCCGACAAGCCCCACCCGAATCCTGGCCATAGCGCCCCCCTTAGCCTTGCGTTGGGCGGCACTATAGCGCGACGGCCAGCCTATTCCACCGAGACCCGCACCACGCCGGCGCTCATCATGCCGAGCGCTTTGGCCGCCGGCACCGAGAGATCGACGATCCGGCCGCGGATAAACGGGCCGCGATCATTGACGCGGCACTGAATCGACCGGCCACCATAGGACACCGTCAGCACGCTGCCGAACGCGCGCGTGCGGTGAGCGCAGGTCAGTTCGCCGCCCTTACCGGCTTTTCCGTAACCGTAGTATGAGGCAAGCCCGCTTTCGGCTTGCGCGACAGAAAATGCAGAAAGCGAAAAAGTGGCCAGACTGAAGAAAAGCGTCGTCTGCGTTCGCACGGCACCGCTCCCGGTTGCCCTGCCCGGCGCTGCAAACGTCGATTTGTTCCGGTAAGTTCCAGGAACACTGCCGGGCGCGCCCGGCAGTGCCATCACACATTGTTACTGTTTATGGAACACCAGCGTGCGGACCTCGATGCTTTCGCGCGGCGCCGCATCGGTCGGCGTGGTCGGATCGACGAAGGCGGTGTGCGGCCCGAACCGGGTGCGGCCGTCGGTTGCGGAATCGTAGCACTTGAGCAGCAGCGCCTCGTCCGGCGTCATCTCCGGAAAATAGAACCAGCGGTGGTTCGGATTGTATTTCACCGAATAGGTCTCGCCGCGGCGATTGGGATAGATCAGATCGGAGGCGACGAGATCGTCGGGCGCAACCGTCGTGCCGTCGGCCATCGCCAGCGGTGAATCGCGCAAGGGTCCGCGGATCGGCCGCCAGAGGTTGATCACCTGCACACGCCCCTTCAAAAGCGCGTCGGCTTCGTCGGGCAGATGCTCGCGCACGCGGTTGGCGCCGGAGACGGCGGTCTGGTCGACGTGGACGCGCGTCGCAGGCTGGCGCGGGCCGCCGTCGCGAATATCCGCCGCCCCCTCGACACGCCTGCGCACGGTATGATCGAAGATGACGACCCGGTCGGCCTTCAGCGTCGCGCGCAGGAACGCCTCGACGGCGGGGTAATAGACCGCGCGGATTTCCTCGTCGTTGTAAAAATCCTTCACCTGCGTCGGGTGACGCATCAGCGCAAAGCCCTCGCGATCCAGCGAGAAATTCTCCGCGATCAGGCGCGCGTCGAAAATCGGGACCTGATGCGGCTCCGGCAACGACGTGCTCTTGGGCTCGCCCGGCGGCGGATCGAAAGCATAGGTGCGCGGCTTGCCGGAAACCGGCGCGAGGTAGTTGAGTTCGGCAGTGACGAAGGGAAGCGATTCGATTTTTGTTTCTTGCAGGCCCATGGCCGGTCTCCCGATGTGGTCGTCTGAATGATTTTTGCGGGGATGCGGCGCGGTGCAAGGGAGGCGGTACAAATAGCAATGAGGCTGTTGTCGTCAGTTCGAAATGCAGAAGGAATGTTTCGAGGAAGGCGATTGCGCTGGAAACGTCCTCCTTTTCTCACGATCCCTTGAAGCGCCCGTGAGAGCGTTCTTCCTTCTCCCTTGTGGGAGAAGGTGGCGCGAAGCGCCGGATGAGGGGTATCTATCCGCGAGCTCCATCGCGAGAGGTGGTACGCGGAGAGAGACCCCTCACCCGTCCCGCCGCTACGCGGCGAGCCACCCTCTCCCACAAGGGGAGAGGGAAAGCGCGCACTACAGCCCCGCCTTGGCGATCGCGTCCGCAAACGAGCGGTCTACGATCTCGGCCGCATCGAGCTTCTGCTTGATCAGGCCCCAGCGGAAATAGAGGTCGATCGTGCTCTGCTCGTCCGCGACCACGCCGTCGTCGATCGGCGCGATGCGGATCTTTGCGCGCGACAGCCAGTTCTGCGGCACGACGGTCGGGATGTTCATCAGCTTGCCCCAGGTCGCGGCATAGCTGTCGACGTTGCTCAGCGACCACGCCCGCGCCGCCGTGAGGCGCCGGATGAAGTCCGTCAGCTCCGCGCGCTTGTCGCGGATGGCGTCGGGCCGTGCGACCTGGAAGCTCAGCCCCGGCGTCAGACCCTCCGAGGTGATGACGCGGCGCGATTTGAACAGCACCTCTTCCTGGCTCACATACGGCTCCCAGGTCGACCAGGCATCGACCGAGCCTTGCGTATAGGCGATCTTGGCATCGGACGGCGCCAGGAATGCGATCTGCACGTCGGACGCAGCCCAGCCGTTCTTCTCGAGCGCAGCGAGGATCAATTGATGACCGATCGAGCCGCGCCCCGTCGCGATCTTCTTGCCGCGCAAATCGGCGAAGCTCTTGATCGGCGAATTTTCGGGCACGAGGATCGCGAGCCCCTCGCGGGTCTGACGGATCGCGGCGATCGCCTTCACCGGCGCGCCGGAGGCGGCGGCGAAGGTGAACGGCGCATCACCCACGATACCGGTCTCGATCGCGCCGGCGCTGAGCGCTTCCAGCAGGGGTGCCGCTGCCGGAAACTCCTTCCACTCGATCTTGTAAGGCACGTCCTTGAGCACGCCTGCCGCTTCCATCACGGCCTGCGAATTGCCCTTCTGGTCGCCAACGCGCAAGGTGGTTTGCGCCGCCACGAGCTCCAACGAGCCGAACAGCAGCGCACCGGCCAGCATGAGACGGATCATTCCGCCGCCTCGCCGCGAACGGCCTGGCGCTTGGCGACCAGCTCGCGCGTCAGCGGGATCAGCTCGCGGCCATATTCGATGGCGTCGATCAGAGGATCGAAGCCGCGGATCAGGAAGTGGCTGATACCGAGATCGTAATAGTCGCCGAACACTTCGGCGACTTGCTCGGGCGTACCGACCAGCGCGGTGGTGTTGCTGTTGGCACCCGTGAGCTTTGCGATCTCGGTCCAGAGCCGCTTGTCGATGCGGCTGCCCTGGTCGGCAAGCGAGAGCAGACGCCGCGCGCCGGCCGTGGCGTGGCCGTCGGCCGGCTTGCGATAGCCAGTCTTGTCCTGGAGCGCGGTGGCGCGCGCCAGAATCTCTTCCGCCTTCTCCCAGGCCTGCTTCTCGGTCGGGGCAATGATCGGCCGCACCGAGAGGCTGAAACGCGGCGTCGGCCGTCCCTGACGAACCGCCGCGTTGTGGACGCGGGAACTGACGTCGCGCACCTGGGCATAGGATTCGCCCCACAGCGCAAAGGTGTCGGCATGCTTGCCGGCGACCTCGATCGCCGCATCCGAAGCGCCGCCGAAATAAATCCGGATGCCCTCGGGACGATATGGCTTCACCTGCGAGAATGCGTTCTCGACCTGGTAGTGCTTGCCCTTGTAGGTGAACGGCTTGTCGCTGGTCCATTCGAGCTTGAGGACATCGAGGAACTCGGAGGTGCGGGCATAACGCTCGTCCTTGTCGTCGAGCGTGTTGCCATCCTGCCGAAGCTCGGTCGCATTGCCGCCGGTGATGACGTGCAGGGCGACCCTGCCGCGGGAAAACTGGTCGAGCACGGCGAACTGGCGCGCCAGCAGCGTCGGCGCGGTGAAGCCCGGCCGCTGCGCGATCAGCACATTGAGGCGGTCGGTGACGCCCAGCACGTGCTGGGCAATCTGGAGCGCGTCCGGCGTCGTCGAATGAAACGCCAGCAGGGCGCGGTCGAAGCCGGCATTTTCGTGCGCCTTCGCCACCGTCTCGATATGGGTGGGGTTGAGGACCGGCCCCTCGCGGACGACGGTTTCGGACGAATTGTTGTTGCTGATGAAGCCGATGAACTCGATCGACATGATCGTCTCCCTGTTTGTTTTCCTGAAAGCTAGAGGCCCAATGCGGCGCGGCCTAGGCCGGTGCGGGTGGCATCGTCCTGCGGCGTGTGCACACGGCCGCACAAGACATCGCGATAGTGCCGCTCCAGCGGATTGGCGCGCGACAGGCCGTGATTTCCGGTCAGCGATAGTGCATCCTCGACCACGGCAACGGCGTTGTTGGTCACCGTCAGCTTGATGACGTTGGATTCGCCGGTGGAGAGAGCGACACCGTCGTCGAAGTCGCGGGCGAACGTCTCGATCAGCCGCGCATTGACTGCGAGCCTGGCCTCGATGGCACCGAGGATCTCCTGCGCCCGCGGCAAGGTCGCAAGCGGCGCGCCGAGGCTGGCGGGGACGCGCTGCTTCAGGAACGAGACGAACCAGTCGCGCGCGGCGCGGGCAATGCCGTCATAGATCGCGGCGACGAACACCGTGTGGACCGTCGCCTGCGCAACGTCGGGCGCACGCCACTCCTGGGGATTGCGGACATCGACCTCGGCATCGAGCGGGATCACGACGTCGTCGAAGATGACGTCGTGGCTGCCGCTGGCGCGCAGGCCGTGATGATCCCAGGTCTCGACGATGCGGGTGCCCGGCAGTCCAGCCGGCACCAGGAACTGCCCGACGCGCGGTTCGGCTTCGTCGGTCCGCGCCCAGACCAGATACCATTTCAGGATCGGCGATCCCGTCGAATAGATCTTGTGACCGGTCAGGCGCCAGCCGGTCTCGGTGCGCCGTGCGATCGTCGCCGGCAGGCCGCCGCGCGCGGGCGAGCCCAGTTCGGGCTCGACGCGGAGCGCGTTGACGAGCGCGAGGCCCTCGACGCTCTCACGCGCAAGCTTGCGCGAGAGCTTCGCCGGCCAGGTCGGGCTGCGCCCCATCACCAGATGGTTGATGTAGTGCATCGACAGCACCAGCGCGGTCGACGAATCGGCCTTGCCGATGATGCCGATGACGCGCGCGGTGTACCGTGCGCCCGCTCCGGCCCCGCCATGAACGGCCGGCACCGTCAGCGACAGCAGGCCCGCCTCGGACAGCTCGCGAAAATTCGCGAAGGGAAAGCTGCCGGCGCGATCATGCTCGGCTGCGCGCGCAGCAAAGCCTTCGGCCAGCGCCTCGGCGCGCGCGATGTAGTCTGGCTCACTATGGGCGGTGAGCCCTTTGGCTAAAGAAGTCACCATGTGGCATCTAATCCCAAGAGACCTAAGATCTGGCGGCGCAGATCCGCGAGATATGGATCGCCGCGATGGCGCGGATAGGGCCGGTCGACACGGATGTCGGCCCTCACCCGCGCCGGGCGGTCGCTGAATACGATGACGCGGTTAGCGAGCACCAAAGCCTCCTCTGCGTCGTGCGTCACCAGCAGCGTGGTAAAGCCCTTGCGCTGCCAGAGCGAGACAAGCTCGGCCTGCATGGTGATGCGGGTCAGCGAGTCGAGCTTGCCGAGCGGCTCGTCGAGGATCAGGATTTTTGGATCATTCACGAGCGCGCGGGCGAGCGCGACGCGCTGCGCCATGCCGCCGGAGAGCTGATGCGGATAGGCATTGCGGAACGACGACAGCCCAACGAGATCGAGCGCGTCATCGACACGCTTCCGCTGGCTCTTCAAAATGCCCTGGGCCTCGAGGCCCAGGGCGACGTTGTCCCAGACCGACCGCCAGGGAAAAAGGGTCGGATCCTGGAACACGACGACGCGGGAGGGATGCGGGCGGGTGATGCGCACCTCGTCCTCGCGGAGCGTTCCGGCCTTGGGCTTGTCGAGGCCGGCGACGAGCCGGAGCAAGGTCGACTTCCCGCAGCCGGAGGGGCCGAGCAGCGCGACGAACTCGCCCGGCTCAACGGAGATGCTGACGTCGCTGAGAACAGGCAGCTCAGTGCCATCGATGTCGAAGGCGTGGCTGACCTGCTCGATGTCGAGCGCGGCGCCGGCGGCCGGCGGGGTCGTGACCTCGGCCAGTGCGGTTGCGGCTACCATTTCACGGTCCCCTTCTGCCAGACCAGGAGGCGATCGCGGATGGCGAACAGCAGCGTGATGGCGCCGGAGCAGAGCAGCGACATCACGATCAGCGCCGCATACATGTTGGCGTAGGCGGCCCAGCCTTGCGCCCATTGCAGGTACCAGCCGAGCCCGGCCTTCACGCCGATCATCTCGGCCACGACGAGCACGGCGAAGGACGAGCCGAGCCCCATGAACAGGCCGACGAAGACGTGCGGGAGTGCCGCGGGGATCGCGACCTTCAGCACCAGGAAGGACGGCTTTGCACCGAGCGTGCGCGCGACGTCGTAATAGGCGTTGCTGACGCTCGCGACGCCGGACCAGGTCAAGACGGTGACCGGGAAGCCGGTCGCGAGCGCGATCAGGAAGGTCGAGGCGCTCCAGCTCGACGGGAACGTGAAGAAGGCGATCGGCAGCCAGGCGGTTGCCGGCAGCGGGCCGATGAAGCGCAGCACCGGATGCACCCAATAGCCGACCGCGCGCGACCAGCCGATCGAGACGCCGGTCAGGAAGCCGACCGTGGCGCCGATCAGGTAGCCGCCGAGCTGCAGCTTGACCGAGGCGAACACGCTGTCGAGCAGCTTTGGCAAATCGTCGGTATAGACCTCGATGATCGACTGCGGCGGCGGGAAGAACGGCAGCGGCAACCATGCAAACTTTGCGGTCGCTACCTCCCACAACGTCAGGAATGCGCCGAGCGCCACGAGCCAGGGCGCGCGCTGGCGCAACGCCTTACCCGCAGTGCCCAGATATTCGGCGCCGACGGTGCCGAACAAAGCGATTGCGGCAACGATGAAGGCGGCGATGCCGAGCGAGTGCGTCCGCGACCAGTCGCCGACATCCTCCCACCACAGGCAGGACAGGCCGAACGCGATCCACGCGACGCTGGCGAGAATGCCGACGCCGGATTCCCGGACCCAGCTCGCAAGGACCGGCGCGCGCGAGAGGCGCGGCGCGCCGGAGGCGAGGCCGTCAGACAGCGAATACGTCGACATAGATGCGCTCCGCGAATTTGGTGGTATCGGTGCTTTGCTTGAAGACCTGGACGCTCTTCAAATCGTCGGCATAGGACTTCAGCTCGCGCTTGAGCACTTCACCCACGGGATGATGATGATGGGTGTGGTAGCGCACCATGCCCTCGATATCGGCGAGCGACGCCGTCTTCGGCGCGTAAGGCTGGAACGATTTTGCCGTCACGACTGGATTCTGCGCGGTGAACATCGCGGCATCGAGCAGCGCCTGCGTCAGGGCGCGCGCGACTTGAGGTTCTTCGCGCACAAGCGAGCCGCGCAGGCCGAGGATGCAGCAGCTCTTGTCGCGATATTCACCGTCGAGATTGGAGGCGACTTCCTTGTACTGGCTGTCCTTGAGCCAGAGATAGCCCAGCGGATCGGACGACAGGAAGGCCTGCACCTCGCCCTTCTCGACGGCGACGTTGAGCAGGTTGCCGGGATAGGCGCGCCAGTCGACATCCTTGACCGGGTCGATACCGAGCTTGGCGAGCTGAATGGAGAAGAAGTTCTTGTCGGGGCCACCGAGGTCGCCGACTGCGACGATCTTGCCCTTGAGGTCGGCGAGCTTGCTCACATTGGAGTCTGCGCGGGTCAGGACGCGCATGCAGCCGCCATGGGTGCCGGCGGCGATCTTGACGTCAAATCCCTGCTCCAGCGGCTTCAGCCAGCGCAGCGCCATGCCGAGCCCGGCATCGCTCTTTCCCGTCGCGATCGCCTCGAGCAGCTGATCGGTCGAGCCGGAATAGTTGATGAGCTCGATGTCGAGATTGTGCTTCTGGAAGAAGCCGTGCTCGATGGCGACGGGCACCGGGGCGAGACAGACCGCGCCGGCGTTCCAGGAGAGTTTCAGCTTGCGCGGCGCGCCGGTGAGGACGGGGCCATCCGCGGCCGTCCGGCACAGCGGAAACTCAGAGAGATCGACACCGGGCGCGATCGCCTGTGGCGCGAAGGCCTGTGCTGCACCAAAGGCACCAAGCGGCGCGGCGAATGCCGCCGCAAGCCCCGCCTGCAGCAAATGACGCCGGTCGAGGCCCGATCCGCTGCCCTTGTTGTCGTTGCCCATCAGTCCCCGCTCCTGCGCTGGCACAGCTCCGCCATTCACGCAACGTCTCGCGTTGCGCATGTTCCATGTGGAGCCGCGTTGAGAGAATAATTTCGCCGGCGCTTCCCGCGCCGCTTTGATGCGATGCGCAAATCATGCGGCGCGCCCGCCGCATCGTCAATGAAATGGAATTTCGAATGTGGCGCGAAGCGAGGTCATTCTCTCCATCAGCGCATGGGACAGCGATGAAACGATTTTCGTTGCTGCATCATCCTGCAAGGATGCGCCGCGACTCCGCAGCCTGCATCATTCTTGCGCATCACCCGCCGCGCACGCGGTGCGTTCTCGAATGCGGCGCTACGCTGAAACGTCATTGCCCAACGCATCTGCAATACGGATAGCCATTTCATTGACTGCGCATCGCGCCGTCATAGACTTGATCGTCTCGCTGCATCGCTCGCTCACGCGTCGTGGGCAAAGCAACAAGACAGGCCACATGAGCATCAACTTCGACGACCATTCCATCACACGCCGGCTCGCAGCATCGCTGTTCGCCGCAGCCATCACCTTGTCGACGGCTGCCGCCTCGTTCGCGGCCGACACCGTCGTGCTGCGCGTCGGCGACCAGAAGGGCGGCAACCGCTCGCTGCTCGAAATCTCCGGCTATGCGAAGGACCTGCCCTACAGAATCGAATGGTCGGAATTCCCTGCCGCAGCTCCGATCCTGGAAGCGCTGAACGCCGGCGCGCTCGACGTCGGCTACACCGGCGATCTCTCCTTCCTCTCGGTCTATGCGGCCGGCGCGCCGATCAAGGCGATCGGCGGCACCAGGTCGGATGCGAAGACGCAAGCGATCCTCGTGCGTCAGGATTCGCCGATCAAGTCGGCCGCCGACCTCAAGGGAAAACGCCTCGCCGGCACGCGCGGCGGCTGGGGCCAGTTCCTGATCGACGCGACGCTGGAGAAAGCGCAGATCAAGCTGGAGGACGCGACCTTCGCGCCGCTCGGCCCGGTCGACGCCAAGATCGCACTCGTCGCCGGCTCGATCGATGCGTGGGCGGTGTGGGAGCCCTACGTCTCGTTCGCGACGCTGAAGGACAAGGCCCGCGTGATCGCCGACGGTGAAGGCCTGACACCCACCATCACCTTCATCGTGGCCTCCGACAACGCCATCGCCACCAAGCGCGCGGCGGTGCAGGACCTCGTGCAGCGGCTGAACAAGGCGCGGCTGTGGTCGCTGGATCACATCAGTGAATACGCCAAGAGCACGGCCGAGCTGACCAAACTGCCGGAGGACGTGCTGCTGTCGGCCTACACCGCGCAGCGCACCAGCCCGATCGTGATCGACCAGAACGTGGTGAAGGAGGTGCAGGAAGCCTCCGACCGCTCGACGCGCTACGGCATCCTGCCGAAGACGCTCGATGTGAGCAAAGCCGTCGACCGCAGCTTTACGGCCGCGGCCGCGGGGTCAAACTAGCGCGGGGCGCGGCGGGATGCGCAAGTCCAGCCTCAAGGCCGGCCCGTTGCATCTCGCCGCGATCGTGCTCGCGCATCTCGCCTGCATGAGCCTGATCGTGTGGCTCTCGCTCTAGCCGCGCAGCGTCCTTACCAATATCCGCGATCATAGGCCCGGTACGGTCGGTAGTAGCCGTAGCGAGGGCCGTAATATGGACGATAGGCTCGATAGCCGTAGTAGCGGGGACGCGCGTAGTAGCCGCCATACCCATAGCTCGGCCCGTAGCCGCCGTAATAGGCCGGCGCATAGCCATAGGACGGAGCGTAGCCATAGCCGTAGCCCGAGCCATAACCATAACCACCATAACCGCCGTAATACGGGCCGCCGCCATAGTAACCGTAGGGCGCGCTGCTCGCGATGGCACCGCCGATGATTGCTCCGGCGAGGAGGCCTCCTGCGCCCCATCCCCAGCCACGGCCGCGCCAATACACCGGGGTGACATCGTCACCAACGGCGGCCTTCATGGTCGCGACGTTGGTCGGCAGCGGAGCCGCTGCCGCCTGCTCGATTTGGCCGGCCATCACCGCGCCCGCCAGCGAACAGGCAATCGCCGTTTTCCAGATACTCATCGTCTTGCTCCCTGTCTGACGTTCGTTTGGAAAAGGATCGCAAGGCCATGATCGGGCATCCTTGCCCCAAGTCAAAGCCTCCGAAAGTCACAGCCTGCATTGCGTGCACCGCACAAGAATGCCCGCGCATGCCTCGATTGTGGTCCGGCCAACGCCAGCGCCCGCACGGGCATGACACCGGTGCGACGGAGCCACAGGCCACAGCAAAGCATTAAGCTTCCCGGGCGTTCGCAACCAACAAGCACCTTCCCGATTTACTATTCGTACCGTTACTATCGGTTCCAATGTGCGCGGCCGGGAGGCTTCTCGCAAAGCGCCAGAGGTGTGGGAGGATGACATGAGTGCCGCGAGACCCGAGCCGCTTGCCCGTCAGGCGCTGGCGTTCGTCCTGGCCGGCGGACGCGGCAGCCGGCTCCTGGAACTGACCGACCGGCGCGCCAAGCCCGCGGTCTATTTCGGCGGCAAGTCCCGCATCATCGATTTCGCGCTGTCCAATGCGGTGAATTCCGGCATCCGCCGGATCGCGGTCGCGACCCAGTACAAGGCGCACAGCCTGATCCGGCACCTTCAGATGGGCTGGAACTTCTTCCGCCCCGAACGCAACGAGAGCTTTGACATCCTCCCGGCCAGTCAGCGCGTCTCGGAGAACATGTGGTATGTCGGCACGGCGGATGCGATCTATCAGAACATCGACATCATCGAGTCGCACAACGCACGCTTCATCGTCGTGCTCGCCGGCGATCACATCTACAAGATGGACTACGAGGTGATGCTGCGCCAGCATGTCGACAGCGGCGCCGACGTCACCGTCGGCTGCCTCGAGATGCCGCGCGCGGAATCATCCGGCTTCGGCATCATGCATGTCGACGAGAACGGCTGGATCCAGCAGTTCCTGGAGAAGCCGGCCGATCCGCCGCCGATGCCGGGCAAGCCAGACGTCTCGCTCGCCAGCATGGGCATCTACGTGTTCGATACGAAATTCCTGTTCGACCAGCTCAAGCGCGACGCCGAGGATACGAACTCCAGTCACGATTTCGGCAAGGACATCATCCCCTATATCGTCAAGAACGGCCGCGCCATCGCGCATCAATTCTCGACCTCGTGCGTACGCTCGGGCAGCGATCCCCGCGCCTACTGGCGCGATGCCGGCACGGTCGATGCCTATTGGGCGGCCAATATCGACCTCACCGACGTCGTGCCGGAGCTCGACCTGTTCGACCGCGCCTGGCCGATCTGGTCCTATGCGGAGATCACGCCGCCCGCCAAGTTCGTCCATGACGAGGAGAGCCGGCGCGGCCAGGCCGTGAGCTCGCTGGTCTCGGGCGGCTGCATCATCTCCGGCGCCTCGCTGCGCCGCTCGCTGCTGTTCACCGGCGTGCGCGTCAACTCCTACGCCACTGTCGAGAACGCCGTGATCATGCCCTACGTGAACGTCGCCCGCGGCGCTCGCTTGAAGAACGTCGTGATCGACCGCGGCGTCGAAATCCCCGAGGGGCTCGTCGTCGGCGAGGACCCGGAGCTCGACGCCAAGCGCTTCCGCACCACCGAGCAGGGCATCTCGCTCATCACCCAGACAATGCTCGACAGGCTCAATACATGACGCCTGTTCGCGTCCTCGCGGTCGCCTCCGAAGTCTACCCGATCGTCAAGACCGGCGGCCTCGCGGATGTCGCCGGCGCACTGCCGCTTGCGCTGAAGGCGCACGGCGTCGAGATGCGCACGCTGATGCCGGGCTATCCCGACGTGATGCGGATGCTGGGGGGAGCCGGCGAAATCCGGCGCTGGCCGGATTATTTCGGCGGCCCAGGACGCCTGCTCGCCGGCTCGCATCACGGGCTCGATCTGTTCGTGCTCGACGTGCCGCATCTCTATGCGCGGCCGGGCAATCCCTACGTCACTCCCGAGGGCGTCGACTGGCCCGACAATGGCCTGCGCTTCGCTGCGCTGTCACGTATCGCCGCCGACATCGGCCACGGCCTCGTCCCCGCGTTCGTGCCCGATGTGGTGCACGCCCACGACTGGCAGGCGGGGCTTGCGCCCGCTTATCTGCACTATGACAACCGTCCGCGGCCGGGCACCGTGATGACCATCCACAACATGGCCTATCAGGGCAAGTTCGCTCCCGAGCTGATCGGTTCGATCGGTCTGCCCTGGGACTCCTTCAACGTTCGCGGCCTCGAATATTTCGGCGGCATCAGCTTCCTCAAGGCGGGGCTTCAACTCGCCGATCGCATCACCACGGTCTCGCCGACCTATGCGCAGGAGATCCAGAGCGACGAAGGCGGCATGGGGCTCGGCGGCCTGCTGCGCGAACGCGCTGATGTGCTGAGCGGCATCCTCAACGGCATCGACACCGACGTGTGGAATCCGCAAACCGATCCGCACATCGCCTACCGCTTCGGCGCGGACGACCTCACGTTCCGGGCCGCGAACAAGGCGGTGCTTCAGCAACAGTTCAATCTCGATTCCTCGGACGAGGCGCCGTTGCTCGGCGTCATCAGCCGCCTGTCCTGGCAGAAGGGGCTCGATCTCCTGCTCGAGGCCATTCCGACCATTTTGGGCGACGGCATGCAGCTCGCACTGCTCGGCAGCGGCGATCGCGATCTCCAGGATCGCTATCAGGCCGTCGCCCGCGCGAACCCCGGGCGGATCGGCGTCGTGATCGGCTATGACGAGATTTTGGCGCACCTGATCCAGGCCGGATCGGACGCGCTCATCGTGCCCTCGCGGTTCGAGCCGTGCGGCCTGACCCAGCTCTACGCGCTGCGCTATGGCGCTGTCCCGATCGTGTCGCGCGTCGGCGGCCTCGAAGACACCATCGTCGATATCGGCGAGGCCAACCCATCGGACCGCGACGCGACCGGCTTCAAGTTCGCGCCCGTCACCGTAGAGGCCCTCACCGGCACGCTGCGCAAGGCCAACACCGCCTTCCACAACAAGGCGACCTGGCGCCGGCTGCAATTGAGCGGCCTTGCGACCGACGTCTCCTGGCGCAACCGCGCCGGCGACTATGCCGTGCTCTATCGCGATCTGATGACGGCGCGCCGCACCTCATGATCACCACCGAATCCATGCTATAGAGCCGGCATGGACCCTTTCGCGATCAAGCTGATCGGCTTTGCCGCCGCAACCTGCACCACCGTCGCCTACGCGCCGCAGTTCATCAAGGTCTGGAAGACCCGCTCGGCGCGCGACATTTCGGTCGGCATGTTCCTGGTCATGGTGCTGGGCCTGGCGCTCTGGCTCATCTACGGCCTGCTCTCTGGCGACGCCCCGCTGGTCGCGGCCAACGCCATCACCATGGTGCTCGCCGGCGGTATCCTGTTCATGAAGCTGAGGTATGGGTGAGGTTGAAGCTGCGTAGAGCGGATTGGCGCGTGTACCCATAAAATCCGGGATGTCTGTTTTCGAGGGGCCCCGGAGCGGACATAGACAATCGATCATCGTGTGGTCCGTGCGGTACCTGAAAGGTAACGGTCCTTGATCCAGATCAAGTCAGACTGTTTGTAGCCCGCTGCTTAATTGCCAATATGCCAGGCCGCAGGAGCCGCCTCCGTTAGCGGCGCCGGAAACATTCTTCGTCGCTACGACGCCGCCGTAATATGAAGGGGCAGCGACAGACGCATTCTCAACACCGATCTCGCGTTCCCAAGGGGGCGCCTATGAGTAGATCAGAAGCTGACGTCCAAGATCTGCGAATGATGGAAAGATGCCTCGAACTCGCCCGGCAAGGGGTGAAGCAAGGAGAGCTGCCATTCGGCGCCGTAATCGCGTTTCGAGGACAGGTCATCGCAGAAGCGACCAACCACGTTTCATCGGAATGCGACGTGACCCGACATGCGGAACTCGTGGCTCTATCAGAGGCCCAGAAGATTCTAAGGCAAAAGCGCTTGCCGGATTGCACCTTGTATTCAATCGTCGAACCTTGCCCAATGTGTTCTTTCCCGGCACGGGAGGCGCGGATTGGTCGCGTGGTGTTCGCCATTTCATCTCCGATCATGGGCGGATTTTCGAGATGGGACGTTCTGTCGGACAACAGTTTGTCGAGCAAACTGCCTGAGGTCTTCGGACCTGCGCCGGAAATCGTCTCGGGCTTGCTATCCCAAAGGGCCGAGCAGGTCTGGCGCGACTGGAACCCGCTCGCCTGGCGATTTATGAGACGACGAGGCTGCTTCGGACGAGCGGCCGAGCCGACTTCGTGCCACGCGGGCGCGCCTCGGCCAACGTTTTCCTGGAACGCGCTGGCGGATATTTTGGCCGCGCCGGCTCTTTCGGTGAGTAACGTCTTCCTGCGCCGGCGTGCAGATTCAAACACCATCTCGGACCTGGACAAGCCTGGAGTCTGAGATCGGGAGCGCGCTGCTGCAGGATCAGGCGCGTGTGGCTATCGTTTCAAGTGCACGCGTCGGAATGGGGACTCGGTCTCGTGAACACAGGTGCGGGAAACCAAAGTGAGCTCCGAGCCGTCGCTTGGCGCTGCGCAAAGCCATCACCGCCATGACGGAGTCAACGGCGAGCCGGCTAAGACCAGGGAGTTGCCCCGGGTCTTGAACAAGCGAACGTCCAATCTTGCGCAGTTCAGGCTTACCTGCTGGCCCGATATCTATGAGCGCGGCCCTCGGAAGTTTTCGATGAGCGGGGTTTAGAACAACACGACAGACGGCAAAGGGAATTCTGAGTTCGGAAGCAATTCGAGCGACGATCTGCGACTCCATATCGGCGGCAACCGCCCCGGTGATGCCATGGAAATCCCGTCTCTCTTCAAGACTTGTCATCGGGGAAGCGACACCAGCTATCGCAGAGTAGCTGGCACCCGGGATCATCCGAAGGAGCTCCTCGGCCCAGGGGAGGTCAGCTGGATAAGCTTCATCTTTCGCGGCAAATACCGACGAGGCGATGACAATGTTACCTGGTCGGAGCTTCGGATCTAGCCCGCCGCACACCCCGAAACTGATAATGCCGCGCGCGCCATGTCTGATGGCGTCACGCAAGTAAAAGGCGGTCCGGTCACCTTCAGCGATCATCGCTGGCGCGCCGGCTATTCTGGCCTCGATCGCAAGTCCAACTACGGCGATGACCGCCTTCACGTCACAGCGAGGGGCGCCAGTCTGAGCGTCGTTGACCGTGACATGCAGCGTCATCAGAGGCGTCGATAATCCTGAAACCGAAGTATTTCCAGACTCGGACAATCAAGAGTAAGCCGGCACTAGCACTGTCCGTCTAGACAAAATCGACAAGCCTCCCGATTGGAAGCCAGTTGTTGGAGAACTGTGCCTCGGACACCACAGCTGCCGCCTGATCGCGGCGGAGACTCGCACTTCAATGGCGCAACGAACCCAAAGCGGACTCCTCGCAAATACCGTGAATCGCTGTGCTTCAGCTATCAGGCTGCCCCCGGTTGTCAGCAACTGGCAGCATCCCCAATGTGCGCTCGTTAAAGACCGGTTCGTTTGGCGGTTCTCTTGTTTCGAACTCGCCTGCTGGCCCGAAGCGGCTGATGGCCGACGGGCAAAGCATGTCCGCTCTGCCCTGGTCATTCACACCAACTTGTTTGCCAATCGCGAGCACGTCGTCAACCTCGATGCCGAGATAGCGCACCGTGCCTTCGATCTTGGTGTGGCCGAGCGAGAGCGGTGCCATGATCGAATTTTGCCGCTGTTTTGCCCGACGTGTCAAACCCGTCGAAATACCGCTCGCGTATCCTGCCCGGCAAAAGTACTCTGCTAAGCCATTCTATTTGCTGGGCCGTTCTACTGTGCATGGGGTTGTTTTCGACATTTTTAGTCGGAACCCCGTAGGGTGGATTAGCCCGCGGCTGCGCGAAGCGCAGTCCGCCAGCGTAATCCACCACCTTCATTGCGGCTCGATGGTGGATTACGCTGCGCTAATCCACCCTACGATTCATCCAAACACATACGACGCCATCGCGACGTTCGCGACCTCGTCGACGAAGACGCGCTTGCCGACGTCGCTGCCGGCGGCGCCTGCCGCGACCATCAGCGGCAGCAGATGGTCCTCGCGGGGATGCGCGAGGCGCGCGATCGGCGCGTTCTCCCAGTCGACCAGCATCGCGTTGCGGCGCGCCGCATCCGGGTTGCTGATCGCCTCGTTCAGATAGGCCTCGAAATCATACGAGACGGGCTTCGACTCCGGCCGGTTGAAGCCGCGCATGTTGTGATAGGTGAGCCCGCTGCCGACGATCAAAATACCTTCGTCGCGTAGCGATGCGATCGCCTGCCCGACCTTGATGTGCTCGGCCGCATCGTAGCTCGCCTTCAGCGACAGCAGCAGGATCGGCATGTCCGCGTTCGGATACATCAGGCCGAGCGGCACGAAGGTGCCGTGATCGAAACCCTGATTGGGATCCTCCCGGCAATCGAGGCCGGCGTGCTTGAGCAGCGCCTTCACCTCCGCAGCGAGCTCGGGCTTGCCCGGCGCCGGATATTTGAGGTGATAGGTATGCTCGGGGAAACCGTAATAGTCGTACACCATCGGCGGATGCGCCGAGGTCGACACGGTGAAGGCTTCGGCCTCCCAATGGCCGGTGATGACGAGCACGGCCTTGGGCTTCTCGGGGAGAAGCTGCGGCAAGCGGCCGAACTCCGCGGCCGTCTTGGCATATTGCACCCGCCGGTCCTCCATGAAGGGCCATGGGCCGCCGCCATGCGACAGGAAGAGGGTTGGAAATCGCGTCATGGATGCCGGCTCGTCTCGTTGACCACATGCGCGTGCGAGCTGCCCGCGCGAACGGCGGCGAGCATAGGCAAACCGGTATGGTTAGCAAGTCGTTAACGATTTGCCGCCCACAATCCGGCCATGGCCGAAGGAGTCGGCCTGAAGACAAGCGAGACGTGAGATGAAGAAGTTTGCGCTGGGGGACGTCGTCAACAGTGACAAGGGCCGCCGCGGCGTCGTTCGCGCCGCCTACAGGTCCAAGGAAGGTCAGCAGTTCTACGCCGTCGAGAAGGACGGCACGATGGACCATCTGGAAGAACACCGGCTGAGCCCCGCGCCGCGCGTCGAGCTCGCGGCCTAAGCCCAACTCATTTTCTGTTCTCACTTGCAAGCCGGTCCAGGCGATCCGACCAGGGGTCGTCTCCGCTCGCGATGCGATCGTTCGTGATCAGCAGCAGGCGATCGCGGTCTGCGGCCGCGTCCCAATGCGGCAGATCCGGGCCGTTGGGATTGCCATTCCTTGCAAAGTTGATCCAGTAAGCGCGCATGCGGTTCGCGACCTCGCGATCCCCCCATGTGAGCAGTCCCGCGCCGGGCACGCCTTCCGCGCCGAAGATGAATTGCAACTCGCGCCCGTGCCCTTCGTCGGGATTTGTGCGCCGGGCCTCGGTCACGTAAGCGAAGCGATAGCGAAACGTAGGCGCACCGGTTGCCGCATGGAGGCGGGCGAGCAGCCTGACCGGCTCGGAGAAAACCTTGTCGGTATAGAATTTGGCTGCGCGCTCCGATGGTCTGGCGATGTCAGGGTAGAGCTGACGCAGCTCATCGGTGCTCTCGCCCGAGGACGCCAGCGTCTCCTTGATCTCCCGCTCGCCGTCGAAACGCGTCTCGTCGTCATTCGAGCCGATCATGAGTGGAATGCGGCTTTCATGTCCTGCTGTAAATCCAGTGGCCACGTCTTCGCGCAGCAGGATACCATCCATCGCGGGCGCGAAGCTGCGTTCGGATTTGGCGAGCAGTTTTTGTTCGGCCGCAAGCAGCCGCGCCGGCGCAGCGACGCGCAAATCCGCCTGCTGCCCAAGCGCCGCCACGAATTGCCGGCCCATGGCCTCCGCCTCCTGCACCGGGCGCAGGCGCGCGCGGCCGGGCAGCGATTGCAGAATGGCTTTCTGGAACAGATCGCGCGATTGCGCACACAGCATCAGCAGCGCGATCGACGTCGCGCCTGCGCCGCTGCCGAACAAGGTGACATTGTTCGGATCGCCGCCGAAGGCTGCGATGTTGTCGTGCACCCAATGCAGCGCCGCGATCTGGTCCATCAGGCCGTAATTGCCGGAGCCACCTTCCGACAGCGCGGGATGAGTGAGCCAGCCGAGCGCGCCGAGACGATAATTCACGGTGACCACGATGAGGCCGGCTTGCGCGAGCTTTGCACCGTCGAACAGCGGATCGTTCGCGGTGCCGCTGACGAAGCCGCCGTCATGGATGAAGACCATCACCGGCAGCGGGCCGTCGACCCCGAAGGGACGGAATACGTTGAGCGTGAGGCAGTCCTCGCTCGTATCAGGCAGCGAGGGCTGAAGACACGGCGCGCCGTACTCATAGGCGGTGCGCATCTCGGGGTTCTCGGCCGTTACCTGCGGTGGGCGCCAGCGCAGTGCGCCGACCGGAGCCGCCGCGTAGGCCAGCCCCTTGAACGACGCCACCTCGCCCTCGACGGCGCCGAGCATCTGTCCTTCACGCGTCAGCGCGAACGGAAACTGCCCGACCGCCTGAGCGACGGCCGCACCGTCCCAGCAGAGGAGTGAAGACGCCACAACGAGGGCAAACTGGAGCCGCATCCTGGGGGATCTCGATGCGCCAAAAGGTTCCCCGACAGGTTACGTCTGCGGCCCGCGATGAGGCAAGCTCGGCGGCGTCCGTCTAGCCGCCCTTGGCGACGATCTCCGCCAGCGCGCGGCGTGCGACGATGCCGAGCTCACCAAGCGTGGAATGGCCCGATTGCGCCGCCTCGATCAGGCGTTCGGCGATGAACCTGCGGCTGTCGTGATCGCCGCCGTGCGGCAATTGGCGGCACGTCTGCTCCAGGACGACGTCCATGTTGGCTTTCGTCCGCTCGCTCAACTCTGTCATGACGTCCGGTTGGTACGCGTGGCTTGTAACCGCAAGCATACACAGAAGGATGTGGTCTGATTAGCCCGGACAATCCCGGCGGTTGTGCATCGCGGTGCGTGTATCGCCGCAACCTTCGCGCGGCCACGATGGTGCCGCAAACGACTACCGAAGATTGTACCTGTCCTGATGACAAGCCAAGCCTGCGGCGATAGCCTGCCGGCAAAACAAAAGACACGGGAGGAATACCATGCCAGACGCAATGGTCGCCGCACGTGAGTCCAAAGCGGCGAGTGGAACAGCCCAACAAGTCGACGTTGCCGTGGTCGGTGCCGGATTTGCCGGCCTTTATCTTCTCCATCGCCTGCGCAAATCCGGCCTCACGGCGGTCGCCCTCGAGGAAGCCGGGGATGTCGGCGGCACCTGGTACTGGAACCGCTATCCCGGCGCCCGCTGCGATATCCAGACCATCGACTACAGCTACACTTTCGATCCGGAGCTCGATAACGCGTGGACCTGGTCGGAGAAGTACGCGACCCAGCCCGAGATCCTGCGCTATCTCGGCTTCGTCGCCGACCGCTACGATCTGCGCCGCGATATCCGCTTCAAGACCAAGGTCACGGAAGCCAAATGGGATGAAGCGACTGAGCGCTGGCAGCTCACCACGAGCAGCGGCACGCCGGTCTCCTGCCGCCACTATATCATGGCCACAGGCTGCCTCTCCGCACCGAAGCCGCCGGAGATCGACGGCGTCAAGGATTTCGAGGGCAAAGTCTATTTCACCGGGCGCTGGCCGCATGACGGCGTCGATCTCGCCGGGAAGCGCGTCGCCGTGATCGGCACAGGGTCGTCGGCCATCCAGTCGATCCCGCTGATCGCCGAGCAGGCCGCGCATCTGACCGTGTTCCAGCGCACGCCAAACTTCGCGCTGCCGGCGCATAACGGCCCCTCGCCATCCGATCGCATGGATATTTTCCAGAGCGACCGCGCGGCCTATCGCGAGCAGGCGCGACAGTCGATGACCGGCGTGCCCTATCCGCAGCAGACCGTCGTGAGCTGGCAATTGAGCGATGCCGAGCGTCGAGAGCGGTTCGAACGTGCCTGGGCAGCCGGCGACCTCGTCCACATCCTGACGCAGCTCTGGGCCGACCAGGGCGTCGACTTCAACGGCAATGCGCTGATCGGCGAGCTGATCCGCGAGAAGATCGGCGCTGCCGTGAAGGATCCGGAGACGGCGGCGGCGCTGATGCCGCACGACCATCCCTTCGGCGCAAAGCGCCCCTGCCTCGATACCAATTACTACGCGACCTACAACCGGCCGAACGTCACGCTGGTCAATCTGCGCCAGGAGCCGATCAAGGCGATCACCGCGAACAGCATCACGACGGCCAGGCGCAGCGTCGATGTCGACGTCATCGTGTTCGCGACCGGCTTCGACGCCATGACCGGCGCGATCCGCGCCGTGCATCCGATCACCGGACGCGGCGGCAAGTCGCTGACCGATGTCTGGGCGCAGGGGCCGCAGACCTATCTCGGGGTCACGGTCGAAGGGTTCCCCAACTTCTTCATGATCACCGGGCCCGGCAGCCCGTCGGTGCTGTCGAACATGGCGGTGTCGATCGAGCAGCATGTCGACTGGGTCGTCGACCGCGTCGCTGCGCTGCGCGACGCCGGCTTCACCACGATCGAGCCGACCGAGACGGCGCAGGCCGGCTGGGGCCGGCACATGACGGACTGTTCGATGGTGACCCTGCACCGGCTCGCCAACACCTGGTACACGGGCGCTAACGTTCCCGGCAAGGTGCAGGGCTTGATGCCTTATACCGGCGGCGTCGGCCCCTATCGTAGCATTTGCGACGAGGTCACGGCCCGCGGCATGCTCGGCTTCAAGCTGACCGGCCCCAACGGCGCCGCGCAATGCAACGACGGCGAGGTGGTATGCCTGCAGCCTGATGTGCGGCTGGTGCTGAACCTGCTGGCATCGCTGAACCTGCCGCCGATCGAGTCGATGGGCGCGCTCGGCGCACGCGCCTTCGTCAACGAGTTCAACAAGGGCCGGCCCGCGGGACGGCCGATCGGCGAAATCGTCGACGGCACGCTGCCCGGCGCGGACGGCCCGCTGCCTTACCGGATCTACAAGCCGGCAACGCCGGGGCCCCATCCGGTCGTGGTCTATTTCCACGGCGGCGGCTGGGTGCTCGGCGACGAGCAATCGGACGAGCCGCTCTGCCGCGATCTGGTGCGGCGGACCGGCATGATGTTCGTCAGCGTCGGCTATCGCCACGCGCCCGAGCATCGTTTCCCGACCGCAGCCGAGGACGGCTATGCGGCAACGCGCTGGATCGCCGAGCACGCGACCGAGCTTGGCGGCAGGCCGGGCCCGGTGCTGGTCGCAGGCTGGAGCGCCGGCGGCAACATCGCCGCCGTCACCTGCCAGCTTGCGCGCGATCGCGGCGGGCCTGAGATCGCCGGCCAGCTCCTGGTCTGCCCGGTCACCGACTGCACCTTCGACCGGCCCTCCTACAACGACAATGCGACCGGCTATTTCCTGACGCGCTCGCTGATGTACTGGTTCTGGGACCTCTACTGCTCACCGGCCGACCGCACCGATCCGCGCGTCTCGCCGCTGCGCGGCAACGTCGCCGGCCTGCCGCCGGCCTTGGTCGTCACCTGCGAATTCGACCCGTTGCGCGACGAGGGCATCGCCTATGCCGAGGCAATGGCGGCCGCCGGCGTCCCGGTCGAGCAGCTCAGGGCGCGCGGCCATTTCCACTCGTCCTTTGCGATGGTCGACGTGGTGATCACCGGTGTAGCGGGTCGGGTGCAGATGGCCGAAGCCCTGCGGCGCTTCGCCGGGCTTCCGCCGAAAGTCAGCCGCGGCGATGAGGATAGCCACGATCATGCCAGCCCGGGCCACAGAATCGCGGCGGCCGCGAGCTGATTTGCGACAAGGCGGCCGGGAACCTTTTCCCGGCTGCTGCGTTAAGCGCTTGGCATTAAGATGCAGTGATAGGTGTGGGCCCCGGCACGCAGATCCGCGTGTTGGGGCAATTTTTGTTGCGTGAGGGACGATGGGAGACGTGGTTGCGGATTCAAAGGTCGATTTCGGAGCGCCTGCAACCCTGCATAAATGGCCGTCGCTTGCGAACCAGCGCCGACCGGACAGGGATTCTTATCAGGTGAGCGAAGGTACGCTCGACCAGTGCATATCGGCCTTCATGGAGAAGCCGGCCACGACCAGGCATCTCTATGAGATTCACACGATTGCGCAGCCGCCGCTGGTCACCGATATCCTCTCGCCCGAGCATGTCATCGAGCTATCGCGGTTGAGAGAATTTCTCTGATTGCGTGCAGACGCGGAAGCTGCACGCGCGCGACAAGCTTTTCACGAGGCAGGAACCTTCTACCGGATTTTCCCGTTAACCGGGATCGGAAGTCGAGACGAGAGCCCCAAGATGCTTGAAGCCGGCGTACCATCCGCGGTCGTGCCCTATGGCGCAGACCAGACCCTGTTCGTGGTGATTGATCGCCGCGACAAGGCGACTGAAATCCGCATCGAACGAAGCGATCTTGAAGCGACGATCGGCGAGCTCGTCGCCGGCTGCTTCAACGATCCGATCAAGGTGATCTCGTTCAACACGCTCGAACACTGGATGAAGGACATCTCGACCGAAATCGCCGGCGAGATCAAGGCGCGCTGCGACATCGATGGCGTCCGGCTTCCCGACTATCTCAGCGACTTCGTCGAGAGCCATAGCTGACCGCGCCTCGTCCTCGTTGATACGTCTCAAATCGCAGGCAAAAAAAAGCGCCGCTTCCGCGGCGCTTTTCGTGTGGCAACATCATTGTTTGATACGTGATCTTATCGGAAAAAACACGTCACGCTTTCTGGATCATGCTCTAGTGGTGCCAGAACAATGCCAGCAGCAGAACGATCGGCAGCGGCACGCCAAGCAGCCAAAGCAAAGCACCTCGTCCAAAACCCATGACTTCCTCCTCCACATTCATCAATGACTTGACGCCAGAGACGAACAGAAGTTCCGCGCCTCGCAGCGAGGGCGAATGCGTCCAGTGCATGGTTTATCAGGCGCGCCGATACTTGCCGGCGATGACCTCGATTTCGCGGCGGCGTTCGCCGGCGAAGGTCAGGAGCTTTTCGATCGTCAGCGTATCCGTGATCCGTTTGGCGAGCCGCTCGGCGCGCGCGGCCTGATCTTCGAGATACTGGATCGTGTTCAAACGCCGCCTCCCCCGAGGACTCCAAATTGGAGCCCCGACTTGTTTGGGCACTCATGGTGCGCCAGGGCGACTAACACTCGGTTAAGCGGGGCGGCTCAAGTCAATCAATCTCTATCGCACCACGTCGAGCCGGACATTGGTGATGCCCTTGTCGACCATGCCGAGCGCCTCGGCCGCGGACGGCGAGATGTCGACCACGCGCCCACGAACATAGGGCCCGCGATCGTTGACCCTGACGGTCACGAAGCGGCCTGAGGAGACATCGGTGACGCGCAGCTTGGTGCCGAACGGCAGGCTGGGATGCGCCGCGGTCAATTCGTTCTTGTCGAACCTCTCGCCGCTCGCGGTCTCCGTGTCCGAATAGAAGCTGGCAACGCCGTGCGAAGCGGTTTGCTTTGCGTCACGGTCGGGGACGCGTACCCGGCTGATCGGACGCGGATGCAAGGCCGCTACCCTATGGGGCCGCTGGACTGCAGCCTGCCGATTGGTGCCAAGATCGGCCTTCTGGCGGCCGACCGGCGATTGTGCGCAGGCGGCGAGCGATGCGGCACCGACGATGGCGAGCAGCAACCGGCATGAGCTTGCGAGGGAAATTCGGGCACTTTCGGCACGTGCAATGCGAGACATGGTACGCCCTCCGAACTGCCCGGAGTTTCGGCGGGCAATGAGGGCAGAACCTTGGCTGAAGGAAAGCAGGCTTAGGGCCACGACCGTTTCGCGCCGGCTGTGGCGATTCCACCACAGTGGCGTGTCCTAAGTCGAGCCAGACTCGCGAAAAACTAACCCGATACAACACGCCAGACGATCGGGCGCGTCTCCAGCTGCGCGTCGCTCGCCTCGGTGTCACCCTTCAGGAGCCGCATCAGCTCGCGCCGATAGAGCCGCCGCCAGCCGGTTTTCAGACTGGCGAGAAAGTCGAGTTCCCGTTGCGTCAGTGTGCACATCATGGACCCGATCCGGTTGCGCAGGCCGCGCCGTCAGCCGACGAGGCCGCCCATCGGCTTGACGTCAGCACTGCCGGGGAAGACCGCATCCGCCAGCACCTTCTGCTCGACGCGCAGATGGTCCCTGAGCAGGCCCTTCAGCACAGCGCGGAGATCGGTGGTCGGCTTGAGGTCGCGATCCTCGAACAGTTGCGCGGACTTCAGTCCCGGCCAGTCCGCGATCACGCGGCCGCCGGCGAGCGCGCCGCCAATGAGGAAGGCGACCGTGCCGGTGCCGTGATCCGTGCCCTGCGTGCCATTGATACGCGCGGTGCGCCCGAACTCGGTGACGACGGCGACGACCGTCTCCCGCCACGCCTCGCCCATGTTGGTCTCGATCGCCGCAAAGGCGCCATCGAGCGCACCGAGCAGATTGTAGAGCTGGCCCAACGCCGCGCCTTCGGCGATATGCGTATCCCAGCCGACGAAGCCCATGGCGCCGACGCGCGGGCCGTCGGGCTTGGCGAGATAGCGCGCGGCGGTGCCGGCGGCTTCGGCGAAGTAGGCGCGCACGCGCGCGATGCCGGGCGGCATCAATGTCGGATCGTCCGACATCGGATCGCCCGTGCCGGGCGCGCCGCCGAGCGAGGCGAGCTTCATGCGTGCCTGGAGCACGGTCGCAAGCTTCGGATCGGTGTGCTGGTAGAGATCGAGCAGGCGGTTCTGCGTGTCCTCGCTCGCCGGTAACAGTTTTTGCGGCACCCATGTCATGACGGGCGCCGAGCCGCGCACCACCAGCGGCGTCACCGAGCCGATGCCGAGCGCACGGCTGCCGCGCGGATCGACGCGCCCACCCGACTCCATCGCGAGCAGCGCGCGGTTGAGCCATCCCGATGCGGTGGCACCGGGCTTGGTGAACCCGCTCTCCAGCACGTCCTGGCCATCGAAATGCGAGCGCTCGCGATAGGGCGTCGCGGCAGCATGGACGATTGCGGCCTTGCCGGTCTTGTAGAGCCGGTGCAGGTTCGGCATCGCCGGGTTGAGCGCGAAGAAGGAATCGAGCGGCAATGCCGGCGGCTTGCCGTCCAGCACCAGCGCGCGATCGCCGCGCAAGCCGACCCAGTCGGGATCGCCGACCGGCGCGACCGCACCGAGACCGTCGAGCGCGCCACGCAGGACGACGACGAGAAGGCGCGGATCGCGCCCTTCGGCACGTGCGATCCGCGGCATCTGGCTCCACGCGAACAGCGCACCGGAGCCGACCAGAAGCTCGCGCCGCGTGGGCAAATGATTGACGAAGCCCATGCTCACCTCCTCTGAAAATCTGCCGACATGAACAGCAGCGCCAGCGCCTGCTGGCGGCTCTCGGCGCGGCCGACCGCCTGCTTCACTTCGGGCGCGATCTGCGATGCGAAGACGTCCTCGATGATCCCCTGCGGATCAGCAGTGGCCGCCACGCGCTCGGCAAAATTGTTGGCGATGTCGAGCCGCCGGCCAATGCCGTCGATCCAGCTTGCCTCGTCATCCGGATAGCCCTTGGGCGCCGACGGCCGCCACAGCCCTTCGCCGAGCAGCTCCTGGCCCGCCGTGAAACGCGTGGGGTCGACGACCGTAATCCCGGTCGCGCGCACCATGCCAACGCCCCATTCGCTCGGACGCTTCAGTTTTGACGGCGACCCGCGCCACGCGTCGTCCGACGAGACCATCGTGATCGCGACCTGCTTGAGATCGCCCTCGGTGTCGCGGAACGTCTTCGCCATTTGTTCGACGAGTGGCGGAGGCGGCTCGTCGGCCACGAAATGCCGTACGAGCTTGGTTGCGACATGGGTCGCGGTCGCCGGATGCGCAGCGAGGTCGCGCAGCACGGCGCGGCCCTGCTCGGCATCCTCCTGTTCGTAGCGCTTGCCGAGCACGGTCTGCCCGCCGGGCTCGTGCAGCCGCGGATTGAAGGTGAATTCGCCGCCGTGCTCGGGATTGTCTCCGGGCGGAACAAGCGTCCATCCCGTCAACACATTGGCGAAGCTGATCACGTCGTCCTGGGTGTAGCCGGTCCGCACACCCAGCGTGTGCAATTCCATGATCTCACGCGCAATGTTTTCGTTGAGGCCGCGGCTGCGGTTGATGCCGGCGATCGAGTTCGCGCCCATCGAGCCCAGATTGTCGAGATAGAACAGCATCGCCGGGTGGCCTTCGACCGCCAGCAGAAGATCGACGAAGTGGCCGAGCGCATTTGCGCGAATGGCCTCGCGCTCGTAAGCACCCGACATGCTCTGGATCTTGTAGGCCGAGATGTAGAAATGATTGGACCAGAACCACACCAGCCGCTCGGCGAAGCCGATGTCGGCGGCGAGCGCGGCTTCGATGCGCAGCTTGGCTTCCTGCAAGTAGATCGGACGGCCGGGATCGGGAACGGCGTCGGCCGCCTGCTTGGCCGCCATCTCGGCAGCATCCTTCTCCTGGCCCTGCGCTGGCGCTTGCCCCTCGGTCTGCGCCTGAGCCTGAGCCTGGTCACCCGGAGCAGTTGGCACCGCGGCCACCTGCTGCTTCTTGGCCTGTTGCTGCGCCTGCTTGGCGCGCGCGGCTCGCCGTGCATTGGCATCGGCCACTGTGCGATAGGCCTTCGCACTGGTGGGAAGGCTGGCGGCGGCGCTCAATGCGAGCGGCCGATCGAGCTCTGCGATCAACGCGCCGCGCGGGTCGGTCCCGACAGCCGCAAGTGATCCCGGTCGCGGCCCCATCCCGAACCGATGAAGCGCCAGCACCGCTTCAGCCTTTGCAGAATTGCTCATGGCGAACGCCCAATTCTCCGAGCCACCCGACGGCAGCGCGATGTTGCCGCGTGCGGACTACGAACCGTAATGCTACAGACCGTAACACTAGAGATCGGCTTGCGCAAGCCGGGATTGAAAACGCCGCTGCACTATCTCGGTAGAACAAGCGCGCATCCGCTGCCCGGCGGACGCGCGTGAGAGGCCTAGAAATTCGGCCCGAGCGCGATCTTCGCCGCGTGCTGCTCCCAAGGCCCAGGATTCAAGATGAGCCCAGAGACTTTGCCCGCGGCGTCCCTGACGAAAGCGATCCGGGTACGATCTTCGTCGGCTGCGGTGAATTCGTTGCTTGATGTCGCCACGAACGGGGTCGCCTTGCCCTTCTCGAATTCGAGGACCGGCCAGACCCCCGTCGCTTCCGCGACGAGCTTGCCTTCCGCGACGCGAACCTGAAGCCGGACCGAATTGACACGGCGGTCGGCTCTCACGACACTGAGGTCGTTCACGCCGTCTTGCCCCTTATGGACGAGCTTCATCTTGATCGTCGAGTTGGCTGGCCCTCGCAGCTTGGCCAGGACATCGGCGAGCGCGAGGCCTCTCAGCGGCGCGCCGTCAATTTCAGTGATGAGGTCACCCGCCGTCACACCGACCTTGGTTGCGGGGCCGCCGCCAGGGTTCGGCTTGTTGATCCTCAGCCCCTCCTGCTCCATGGCGACGAAATTCCCGATTCCAAGCCATCCGGTCTTGCCATCGGCCAGGCCCTGCCTGTCACGCGAGCTCACCGTGGCGCCGAAGTCATAGGTTCCGGCATAATCGGCGAGCAATCCCGGGCTCAGGGTCACCGGCTCAGCCGGCGGGACGGCGGTCGACTCGGGAATTGTCAATGCGCCATAGACGAGGTGATTGATCCCCGAATACAGCACCGCCTGGCGCGCTTTGCTGCCGGGCGTCGCCTGGACCATCTGTACGCCGATCAATTGCTCCGCCGGATCGATCCAGAAATACGTGCTCCAATGTCCAGCCCAGGAAAAGCTCCCGACCGCTCCCGGGATCCAGCTTTGGACCGGATCGGCGCGGATGGCGAAGCCAAGCCCGAAGGTTGTTCCCGCGCGGGCGCCAACCTCGTCACCTCCGAAGATGGTGACACCCGATGGCAGTGCGTTCGTCGTCATCTGCTTCACCGCATGCGGGCTGAGCACGCGCACGCCATCGAGCTCGCCGCCATTGAGCAGCATCTGGCAAAAGCGGAGATAGTCGGGCGCGGTCGATACGAGTCCGCCGTCGCCGGAAAACAACTTTGGCGGCGTCGTGACATCCCAGATCGGCGGCCGTTCCGGCATGGGAGAATCGACCAGCCGATCGAGCTTCTCCTTCGGTACAAAGAAGCCGGTGTCGACCATATGCAGCGGCCCAAAGATGCGGCTCTCCAGGAACTGATCGAAGGGCTGACCGGACGCCACTTCAACGACCCGGCTCAGCACTTCGGCGCTCCAGCCATATTCATGGACCTCGCCGGGCTCGTGCGCGAGCGGCAGGCGGGCCAGGCTCGACACGAATTCCGCCAACGTCGTGTCGCGTCTCCGCACGGCCCTCAAGCCGTAGAGCCCATGGATCGTCCGGATCCCGAAGTCGGCGCTTGCGTCGGCAAGGCCCGGTTCCGGGTAGGCAAAATCGAGCTCCGGATAGATCAGGCCAGACGTATGGCGCAACAGATCGCGAACCGTCATCGCACGTTTTGCTGGTTTTGGCAGACCGAGCCCGTACTCCATTTCGCCTGTCGCCGGGTCCGCCTTCTGGAAAGCGACCCGCATGTTCGCAAGCTCCGGCAGATATTGCGAGACGGGCGCGTCGAGGTCGAGCTTGGCCTCATCCACCAGAATCATGGCGGCGACACTGGCCACCGGCTTGGACATCGAGGCGATCCAGAAGATGGAATTCGTCTTCATCGGGACGGTCTTGGCGCGGTCCTGAAATCCGATGGCCTGCAAATAGGCGAGCTTGCCGCCCTTCGCGATTGCGACGACGGCACCGGGGAGAAGGCCGTCCGACGGCGAGAAAGAATCGAAGCGCGCCTGATACCACGGCGCGATCCGCGCCAAACGCGCGGCCGAGAACCCCAGGCTTTTCGCATCGCCCGGCGTCGCGAGGTCATCGGCGAACGCCGTCCCCGACAGGCAAAGCACAACGGGAATCGCCCACATCGATGCGACGAGTCTCATTCCGCAGTCTCCGCAGAAGCACAACAAATCTGAACAGGCACTCCTGCGGCAGATGTGAACCGTTAGAAATTGGGTCCGAGCGCGATCTTCGTGATCGTGCCGTTCCTGACGCCGATGCGCCATTCCGCCGAGCCGTTGGCGAACTGCGCGACATAGATGTCGCTGTCGAGCGCCGTGACACCGCGGAAGGAGACCGCACGCAACGCGCCGAGCCGCGCCAGGATCGCCTGATCGAACGGAAGCTGCTGGCGCGTGATGTCCGCCACTTCCGACGTCATATGCTCGTAGTCCGGCTGGCCCTTGCCGACACTATCGATGTAGCGGCGCAGCATCTCCTCACCATTGGCGATCGGAACGGCGCGGCGCGCGGCGCGGCCGGGACGCGCACCGAGGTTTGACGCCTCGACGTTGTGGAAGCGCGTCTGCCGGCCCGGCACCAGAACCTCAAGGCAGCGCCCCGACTTGTCGGCGATCATCCAGGGATTGTTCACGGTGGTCGTGGAGGCCCAGGTCGCGTTGGGCCTGACGACGCTCTGCATCCTACGATTGCCGCTGGCGTCGAGATTGAAGACCTGAAGGTCCTCGCCCATCTCGTTGTAGACCATGATCCTGATCGGCGAGGTGCCGGCGCGGCCGCGCACGCTCGCCTCCTCCGAACAGGAGACGATGCCGCCGAGTTCGTCATTGCCGTCGGCCCGGAACAGCACGTCGCCGGCCTTGCCGTCGGGCTCGAGCATCAGGCGGAATTCGGCCGTGCCGTTCTCGAACTTCGCGCCATAGATGTCGTAGCCGCCGGGGCCGACGCCACGGAAGAAGAGCGATTCCACCGCACCGAGCGCCTGGAACGTCCCCCGCATTTCATCGAGCTGCCGGTGGACCTTGGCTGCGAGCGGCGCGCTCATGCGTTCGTAGTTCGGCGTGCCGCGGCGTAAGTCTTCAATCCCGCGCAAGATCATCTCCTTGCCGCCGGCGACCGGGACCTGCTCCCTGAACCTGTCAGGAACTTCCGCAAGGCGGCGCGTGAAATCCGCCTCGACCGCCTGGGCCACCGCTGCATCGACGCGAGGCGCGAGGCGAGCGCCGAACATCGCGCTCTGCACCAGCACGCGTGCAACCTTCGACTGCTCGTCGCGCAGGAAGATCAAGAGATGGTCGCCGCGGAAGGAGAAGGCGTCAGCGCCCTCGGCGAGGACCTGCGTTGCGCCCTGCCCCGTCTCACGCAACCAGAGACGATCGCCGTCACGCCGCAGGGTGAGCACGCGGTTCGGCGCGATCCTGTACCAGCCGACATATTGATCGAGCGATGCAGGATCGACGGCCGCCGTCGGCATCTCGGCGACGCGAACCGCGCGGATATCGCGGCCGTTCATGCGCAGCGTCAGCTCGGAGGAGCGGCGCTCCGCATCGAGCGGGAACGTGATCTCGCCGGACGAGGCCGCATAGGCCGCGGTGCCGTCACTGCCAACCGTCAGGCGCAGCCTGCGCTGTCCGGTGAGCTGGCCGTAGAGGTCGTCGCCCTCGCGGAAGATGGCGAACACCGAGGCAGGACCCATGGCGTAGAAATTGACGAAGGGGCGGTAATGCTCTGCCGGCACCTCGCCGGTATCCGCGGCGACGGGCACGGGATCCGGGGTGCGATAGGCGATCATGCCGGCGGACACGATCACAGCCGGAATGATCGCGGCCGCGATCCACAGCCGCTTGCGCCAGCCGACCGCGACGGGCATGGCGGCGGCCGCGATGATGCGCTCGACGCGGGCGCGCACGGTCGATACCCGCGCCATCGCGAGCTCCACCGGCCGCGGATTTACGCTGGTTGCGACATCGAGCAGGATTTCGGCATAGGACCACCGGTCGTCGATGACTTCGATCGCCTCGGCGTCGCTGATAATCTCGGCGAGCTCGGCAAGGCGCGCGAGCTGCCACCACGAGAACGGACTGAACCAGAACACTGCACGGTTGAGCGAGGCGAGCAGCAGGACATAGAAATCGCGATTGGCGACGTGCGCGCCCTCATGCGCAAGCACCGCGAGGCGCTTCTTCGCATCCCAGCCGGAGAACTGCGGCGGCACCAGAATGGTCGAGCCGAACGTGACGGGACCGCCGACCTCGCGGCTGACGCGCACGTCGGCGTCGATCAGCTGCGGGCCGCTCATCGGCCTTGCCGCGCGTGCCAGACGCCAGGTCAGGCAGAGACCGATGGCCAGCCGCAGCAGCAACGCGCCGGCGACGCCGGCATAGACGATGGTGGCGACCAGCCACCAATTGATCGATACAGCAGCTTTTGCCGGCGCCACGACAGCAGCGCCCGGCGGAATCGGCAGCGCGGGTTGCAGGGCCTCCGGCATCGAGACGTCGGCCGGCAGGAAATCATCCGGTACGGATACCGGCAGAGGCATCCGGGTGATCGTCAGCGTCGGCCAATGCATCACGAAGGGCATCGCCAGCGATGCCAGCAGCACGACGACCCACGCCGTCATGTGGACGTGCGGATTGCGCACGCGAAACAGGTTGAGACCGAACCAGACGACGCCTCCCAGCACGAAGGAGCGTAGCGCCGCCTCAGCCAGAGTTGCGATCATTCTTTCTTCACTCCCCTCGCCTTCTTCGCCTTGGCCACCTGGTCGGCCAGTGTACGCAGCTGCTGCTGGTCGAGCATCGCATTGTCCACCATGCCGACGAGGACTTCCTCCATCGAGCCGTTGCAGAACCAGTCGACGATACGCTGCACCGCCTTGGCCGCGACCCGCGCGCGCTCTTCTGCAGCGTGATAGACATAGGTGCGTCCGTCCACGGTGTGCCGAGCATAGCCCTTTTCTTCCAGCCGGCGCAGCACCGTGCGGACCGTGGATTCCTTCAGACGCCGCGACAGCCGCTCGCGCACGACCTCGGCCGTAACGGGACCATGGGCCCAAACCAATTGCATGACCTCGTGCTCGAGGTCGCCCAGTTCGGGCAAACGATCGTCCATGGCATCTGACCTTGCGGATTGAGTTTTCTTGTAACGCTACAGATCGTCGCATATGCGGCCGCGCCGCGCAACGGCGATTCCACCTGAAATGGTGTTGCTATGCCGTCATGCCCGGGCTTGTCCCGGGCATCCACGTTCTTCGTCCCGCGCGGCAAAGCGTGGATGGCCGGGACAAGCCCGGCCATGACGATGTGGAGGCAGTCAGTACTGCGGCTCGTACATCTGGGACTGGACCAGGCCCTTCACGTCGTTGGGTGCGGGTCCGTCGGCGAGACCGCGCTGGTAGGCGACGTCTGCCACCGCAACGGCGATGCGGGCCGAGACCTCGCGAATGCGAGGGAGTGCCGGATAGAGGCTGCCCTGCGCGAGGTCCTCCTTGCCGACGCAATCGGCGAGCGTATGGGCGGCCGCCATGAACATCTCGTCCGTCACCAGGCGCGAGCGGCTGGCGATGACGCCGAGGCCGACGCCGGGGAAGATGTAGGAGTTGTTGCCCTGGCGCGGCACGAAGGTGCGGCCGTTGAGCGTCACCGGATCATAGGGACTGCCACAGGCGAACAGTGCGCGGCCCTCGGTATAGCGGTAGGCATCCTCGGCCGAGCATTCGGCCTTCGAGGTCGGGTTGGAGAGCGCGAACACGATCGGCTGCTCGTTGAGCGTGGCCATCGCCTTGAGCACCTCGGGCGTGAAGGCGCCGCCGACCGCGGCCACACCGATGATCGCCGTCGGCTTCAGCGTCTTGATCGCGGTGAGGAAATCGGCGATCGGCGCCTGGCCGGCATGGGCATAGCGCAGCTTATGGCCCGAGAGGCCGTCACGGCCGCCGACGACGAGGCCGCGGGAATCCACCAGCCAGTTGCGCCGGAGAGCTTCCGCCTCGGAAATTCCCTCCGTCATCATGGCGGAGACGACGAGATCGGCGATGCCGGTTGCCGCCTCGCCTGCACCGAGGAATAGGATGCGCTGATCCCTGAGCTTGCCGCCATTGACGCGCAGCGCCGAGAACAGGCCGGCGAGTGCCACGGCCGCGGTGCCCTGGATGTCGTCGTTGAAGACGCAGGCCTCGTCCCGATATTTGTGCAGCAGCTTGAACGCCGAGTGATTGGCGAAATCCTCGAACTGGATCAGCACGCCCGGAAACGTCTTTCGCGCGGCCTGCATGAACTCGTCAACGAAGCTATCATAGGCCTCGCCGGTGAGCCGCCGCTCGCGCAGTCCAAGATAATAGGGATCGTTCAAGAGCTCTTCGTTGTTGGTGCCGACGTCGAGCACGATCGGCAGGCAATGCTCGGGATGCACGCCGGCGCAGGCGGAATAGAGCGAGAGCTTTCCGACCGGGATGCCCATGCCATTGGCGCCGAGATCGCCCAGCCCAAGGATGCGTTCGCCATCGGTCACGACGATCAGCTTGGCCGGATAGGGCCAGTTCTTCAGGATCTCGGCGATCTGGCCGCGATCGCGCGATGAGATGAACATGCCACGCGGCCGCTGGAAGATCAGGCCGTATTTCTGGCAGGCGAGCCCGACCGTCGGGGTGTAGATGATCGGCTGGATCTCGTCGATATTGTCGACGACGACGCGGAAGAACAGCGCCTCGTTGCGGTCATGCAGCGCATTCAGCGCGACGTATTTTTCAAGGTCCGTCGGCAGCGTGCGCAGATTGGTAAGCACGCGCTCGACCTGCGTCTCCATCGTCAGCACGCAGGGCGGCAGCAGGCCGCGAAGGCCGAGCGCGTCGCGCTCCGCTTCCGTGAAGGCGGTGCCCTTGTTGAGCAAGGGATCGCGCAGCAGCGTCATGCCGTGAGCGGGGTCGGATGATGTCGAATGGGCGCTGACCCGAGCAGGTCTATTCACGAATTCCCCCAGGAAGTTTCTTATTGAAGGGCAAGCATTGTCGGCCAGCGCTCACCTGAGATCAAGGACGTAGAGACTCAAGGCTCGATTGTGATCTCGCACCGCAGCGAGATTTCGCGAAAAGCGGGCATTTGCGCGCGAGAGGAGGTTAACGCAGCTGGACTACTCGGGCTTGATGTCCGCGGCCTTCACGATCGGCCACCATTTCTCGGTCTCTGCCTTCTGGAATGCGCCGAGCGCCGAAGGCGATTGCTGGTCGGCAGGCGGAATCTCCTGCCCCAATTCGGCGAAACGCTGCTTGACAACGGGATCGGCAAGCACCGCGACGATGGCCGCGTTGAGCTTTGTGACGATCTCCTTCGGCGTGTTCTTCGGTGCCCAGATGCCGTGCCAGTAGGAGATGTAGAGACCGGGCAGGCCCGCCTCGTCGACGGTCGGGATATCAGGCGCGGACGCGAGCCGCGTCGGCGACGTCACTGCGAACGCCTTGATCGCGCCGTTCTTGTATTGCGGCAGCGAGTTCGAGGCCTGATCGAACATGATGTCGATCTGGCCTGCGACGAGATCGATCATGGCGGGTCCGGCGCCGCGATAAGGCACGAACTGGAAATCGGTCCCGGTCTTCTCCTTGAAGAAGACGCCTGCGACGTGCGCGCCCGTGCCTGCACCAGCTGTGCCAGCAGTCGCCTTGCCGGGGCTGGCCTTCAGCCACGCAATCATCTCTTTCAGATTGTTGGCCTCGAGCGATTTCCGGCCGACGATCAGCTGCGTTCCCATCGCGATCGTCGCGACCGGCTCGAAATCGGCGATCACATCATAGGGCAGCTTGAAGATCGCGCCGTTCAGCACATGCGTGCCCCAATGGCCGATCGTGATCATCGTGCCGTCAGGCGTCGCGCGCGCGACGCGGGCGCCCGCAATGCTGCCGGAGGCACCGGCCACGTTCTCGACCACGACGGTCGTGTGCAGTTGAGCGGCGATCCGCTCGGACAGGATCCGCGCCAGCGTGTCGGTCGGGCCGCCCGCCGCGAACGGCACCACGAGGGTGATGGGGCGCGACGGGAACGGCTGAGCGCCCGCCGGTCCGGCCCACGCCGCGGATCCGATCAATGCGCAAATGACGATCACATGACCGCGTAGTCCGGCCCACAGCCCCTGCATTCCATCCACCCTTTTTCATCGCCCGCATGTTGTCAGCGGGCTGGGGCCGGAGTGAACGCTGCCGGGCGGGCAGAGGCAAGCTGGAAATTATGCCGAGCGCTAACCAGCCGCCCGCCGCGGGGCCAGATTGGCGGCGCCATCAGCCGGCGGCGCGATCTGCATCAGGATGGTCTGGACCGGGGATGCGACCTCGATGCCGTTCTGCTGGAAGCGCAGCTTCATGCGGCGGTTGAATTCGCGCTGGACCGGCCAGCGGCCGGCCTCCGTGCAGCGGATCTGGCCGACGATCGACACCATGGCACCATCGACCTTGTCGATGCCCCACAGTTCGAGGTCGCCGCGAATTGCCGCGCGAAACTCCGGCTCGCGGCGCATCTCCTCGACGATGTCCTTGAGAATCTGGCCGGCGCGGTCGGTGTCTTCCTTGTAGGCGACATTGACGCTGACGGACGCATTGCCGGCGCCGCGGCTGGCATTGGTGATGGTCGTGACCGCGCTGAACGGCACGATGTGCACCGCGCCGTCGCCGGCGCGCAGACGAATGGTGCGGATCGAGACGTTCTCGACCACGCCGGAGAGGCCGGAGACGCTGACGTTATCGCCGACCTGGACCGTGTTCTCCAGCAGCAGGAACAGGCCGGTGATGAGATCCTGCACCAGCTTCTGCGAGCCGAAGCCGATGGCGATGCCAACGATGCCGGCGCCGGCCAGCAGCGGCGCGACATTGACGCCGATCTCGCTCAGCGCGGTAAGGCCGACGACGGTGGCGATCAGGCAGAGCAGCGCCGTTCGCAGCATCGGCTGGAAGGTGCGCAGGCGCGCCGCGCGGGCGTAGTGCCCGTCGCGTGACAGCGTATTGATCTGGCGGTCCAGCAGCGCGTTGCTGGCTTCCCAGATGGCGGCAGCAATGAGCACGGCGATGCCGATGGTCGCCACCGCCGAAATCAGCCGGCCGCCGATCTGGCCTCCATAGAACCAGACGATGGCGTCGACGCCCCAGACTTCAAGCACGGCCACGAAGCCGATGAACGCGATCACGCTGGATACGATCTTGCGCAACAGCGGCAGATAGCGGTTGGCGCGGATCTCGAGGCCCGGAAAGCGCTGGAGGATCTCCGGCTTGATGCGGAAGCCGCGGTCGATCAGGCTCAGCGTCACCATGATGGCGACGCGCGTGATCAGCGCCACCACGACGGTGCCGACGAAATATTGCAGCAGCAGCGAATAGCCGTTGCGGATGTTGAGCGCCCACACCGCCCACAGCGCGAGGTCGAGCGCGATGGCGAGATAGTGCCAGCCGCCGGCAATGCGGTTGCGCAGGCGCGCCGCGATCCCCTGCCGCTCCGCCGGCGCGCGGATGGCTTCGGCGACCTGGCGGCGGCATTGCAGGATGATGACGACGACGAAGAGATGCACGACCAGCAACACCATGCGCAGCAGCGCGGCATAGCCGGCACGATGCAGGCCGAGCAGCAGCGCCACATTGGCGAAGGCGATGCCGGAGACGCCGACGCCGACGATGCGCCGCGCCCAGATCTCGATATAGGCCGCGGTTTCTGCCCGAACCGGAACGAGGCCAAACGGCCCCGCCAGCGCGCGGACGACGCAGATGAGCCCGCGCGAGAAGGCATAGGCATTGACGACGGCCAGGATCACGAGGCGGACGGTTGCGGGATCGCCGATCTCCGTGCCGAGCAATGCGGTTGCGACGCCGATGAAAACGAACACGGGGAGCAGCTCGAGCAGGAGACGCCCCAGCACGAAGGGCAGCCGCAGCAGCAATTGCCAGACACGTGCGAGACTGTTGCGGCGCTTGTGCAGTTCGGGCGCAGGCGTGACATCGGCGACCGATGACGGCGGATCGGCGATGGGCAGCACCTGCGCCGGCAGGCGCGCGGTTTGCGGGACGCGTCCTTCCAGGAAGGCAACGGGCCGCCGGATCGCGCGGAAGATCACCCACTCCGCCGCAATGGCGCAGCCGAGCACCAGCGCCAGCTTCCACGCGATCTCGATCAGGAGGTTGTAGGCGACGGGATCGTTGGCGGTCCGTACGATCCAGTAATAGAAGGCGGGGAAATGCGTCAGCGTCCGCGCCACGTCGGCGATCTCGCGCGAGATCTCGCCGATCTCTTCCGACACCGTGAGCAGGAGCTGTGCGCCAAGGCCGTCGGCCGAGAGCGGGATCGGCGATTTCTGCTCCGGCGCGGCGGGCACGGGCTGCTGCTGACCGGGCACATTCGCGATCACGCGCAGCGTATCGATCATCTGCGCACGTTTTTTGTCGTCCTGGAGCGTCTCCAGCGCCCGCTTGGCTTCCTCCGGCGACAGTGCGGCAGCCCTGTTGGCGGCCGGCGGCTCGGCGCGAACGGTGGAAAGAGATGAGATCGCGATGAAGAGAGCGGCGAGGAACGCCGGGGCAAGCTTGTGCGACACGAGGATTCCCTGGAAAAGCGCATGCGCCGGCGGAGTCGGGACTGTCGCCGCCGAAGCACTGCGTCATGTCGTATCGACGCTATTCGCCCCGGCGCTGTGTCGGAAGTTGGCCAACGAGGCGACATTCTCTTGGCATTTGCCGCAATGCAGGAACGGGAACCGTCGGCTCCGCGCGGCCGGACATCAATCGATGTGCGATGCGCACAACAGAATCCTCCCGTCATTCCGGGAGTCGGCCCGGAATGACGGCGAGGAGGAGGAGAAAGCAGGATGTCAAAGCGCCTGTCATGGCGGCCGCATCACGGCCATCCGACACGATCGGTGTGATGCAAAATACAGCGCCGGGTAGGTAGGGGCTTTGCCTCACTGATGCAGCCCGCTAAACCTTTACCCGGCGTGCCGTTCGCGGTTTCTGCCGCTATGCGATAGTCCGAACGAGCTCCATCGCACTTAACGCGGCTGGATCTGCGGAGGTGGTGTCATAGACCTCCCCTTGCTCTTGAGGTGGACGACGCGTCGCTTGTTTGCGACCAACAGCATGCTCCTCCCGTGACATAAAACTGTCAAGCAGGATCAATGGTGCCGGTATCACATTTGAGGCCGTGTTCCCTCCCACCTCGACAGATTGATCGCAGTGGATCAGGGAATAAATTCCCTCCCGCCGCGTTTGTGTCAGAGAGTCCATTCGCCTTCCGCATTCCATCCATTTCCAGAAAGCAAGACATGAAAGCATTACTTTGCATCGCCGCTGTTGCGGCCCTCCTGACTGGATCAGCCTTCGCGCAGACCCCGCCGCAGACCTCGACCAAGAAGGTCGACGGCACCGAGAACGTTTACGTCTTCCGCTATGGCGGTCATCAGTCGATGTTCGTCGTGACGCCGCAGGGCGTGATCGCGACCGACCCGATCTCATATTTGCGTCCGGCAAAGCCCTATATCGACGCCATCAAGGCCGTCACCGACAAGCCGATCAAATACGTCATCTACAGCCACCACCATTACGACCACATCGCCGGTGGCCAGCCCTTCAAGGATCTCGGTGCCACCTTCATTGCGCACCGGCGGACCAAGGAGCGCCTGCTCGAGCTAAAGAAGCAGAATTCGCTGCTCGCCGATGTCGTGATGCCGGACCAGGTGATCGACGACAAGAAGAGCATCACGCTCGGCGGCACCACGCTCGAGCTGAACTATGTCGGCCGCAACCATTCCGACAATTCGCTGGTGATGCGGCTGCCGAAGGAGAAGATCGTCTTCGTCGTCGACTTCGCGCCGATCGAGTCCGTGCAGTTCCGCAACATTCCCGACAACGCCTCGCCGATCGAGTATATCGCCTCGCTAAAGAAGCTGGCCTCGCTCGACTGGGAGCGGATGATCCCCGGCCATCCCTATGCCGGCGGGCGCTTCGGCACCAAGAAGGACGTCGAGGACGACATCGCCTACATGGAAGATCTGTCCGCAGAGGTGAAGAAGGCCGCCGATGCCGGCAAATGCTTCGACACCGCGATGAAGGAAGTGAAGCTGCCGAAATACGAGAAATGGGCGAATTACGAGACCGCCCTTCCCGCCAATATCGAGCGCTTCTGCTACTGGTGGGGCCGCGGGTATTGAGGGTCGGCTTGCTCAGACGCGACGAGCTTCGCTCGCGCTGAGATCGTGGGGTGGGCAAAGGCGCTCTTGCGCCGTGCTCACCACCTCTCGCCGGATGAAGATTGGTGGGCACGCTTTGCTTTGCCCACCCTAGGGATCGCCGCTAGCGAACGCGCCGCCCTGTCCTCGCCGACGGCGCCTGCGCGAAATACGGATTCGTCAGACATGTCGCCGGACGCCCCTGCGCGCTTGCCTGGCACTGGGCGAACGAGGAGAAAATGCAGTCCATCCGCTCGCCCTCCAACTCGCCGAAGACGTGCAGGCAGACCGGCGCATCGCCCCCATAGGTCTGGGCGCGCGCGGAACCGGCGATCAAGAGCGCGGCGAACAGGGAAACGACGACAGCAGGCTTGTACACGACAACCTCGAAATCAGAGAAACATCTCAGTCAAATCAACCGTCGACGAGCTGCCGATCCAGTCAAAGTTTTGCGTCAGCCAGATTCGCGCGGCCTCGCGCCCCTCGTCACGCAGGCGGCACAAGAGGCTCCATTCGGGATGGAACTGCGTGGCCGTTCCGAGCTGCGACATCAATTGGTCGTTTCCAATCCAGTGCATGAACATGCGGCTGTGCGTGTTGCGATCGAGCTCGCCATTATCGATCAGCCGGGTCGCGAAGGCAATCGCGCGCATCTCACGCATCAGTGACGAATTGAAGCTGATCTCGTTGATGCGATGGAGAACGTCGGCGGCACTCGCCGGCAGTTCGTCACGCCGGATCGCGGTCACCTGCACGATGATGACGTCTTGGCTACCTTTTCGATAGATCAGCGGAAAGATCGCGGGATTTCCGAGATAGCCGCCATCCCAATAATGCTCGCCGTCGATCTCGACCGCCTGGAAATATGGCGGCAGACAAGCCGAGGCGAGCACGGTCTCCGCGCTGAGCAGCGGCGTCTGGAACACCTTGATCTTGCCGGTACGGACATTCGTGGCGTTGAGAAATAGCTGCGGTGCGTCCGGCGATGAATTGAGCCGATCGAAATCGACCACGCGTAGCAGCAACGACCGGCGCGGATTGAAGTGGAGGGGGTTGAGCAGGTTCGGCGGCACCGTGTGCGTCAGCGTGTGGATGAAAGCATGGACAGGGTGATATTCCGGCGGCAGCTTGAGGGCCTGGATCAACTGGTTGAGTGGCGAGAACAGGTCATAGACCTGATCCATCCGCGAGACCTCGTACCAGAACGCATGCAGGTTCTGCCGCGCCCCCTCGGCTCCGCCGATGGCCATGCCTGAGGCCAGCACCACCGCATTCATCGCGCCCGCGCTTGTAGCGCTGATCGCCTCGATGGCGAGCCTGCCGTCCTCGAGCACGTGGTCCAGCACGCCCCAGACGAAGGCGCCGTGCGCGCCGCCGCCCTGAAGCGCGAAGTTGACGTTCTTCTGGTTGCTGGTCTCACGGGCGGTCACTTTGCGGGCTTCCTGCCTCCCTTCCCCTCGTGCTCCAGCGCCTTGCGCACTTCGTCGAATTCGCCAAGCGAGGCCTTGTCGGCGCGGGGGAAGCGCAGGTCCAGCTTTTCGAGCGCCGCGACGATCGCCGAGCCGATCACGACGCGCGCGAACCATTTGTGGTCGGCCGGCACGACATACCAGGGCGCGTGCGACGTTGCCGTATGCCGGACGATGTCCTGATAGACCGCCTGGTAGCGCGGCCACAGCGCGCGCTCCTTGATGTCGTCCATCGAGAACTTCCACTGCTTGGCCGGTTCCTCGAGCCGCTCAAGGAAGCGCTCGCGCTGCTCCTCCTTGGATAGATTGAGGAAGAATTTCAGAACCACCGTGCCGTTGCGGCTGAGGTGGCGCTCGAAGGCGGAGATGTCCTCGAACCGCTCCTTCCAGATGTTCTTGGTGACGAGCCTTTGCGGCAGCTTCTGCTTGGCAAGAATCTCCGGATGCACCCGCGTGACCAGGCACTCCTCGTAATGGGAGCGGTTGAAGATGCCGATATGGCCGCGCTCGGGCAGCGCGATCGCGTGGCGCCAGAGGAAATCGTGATCGAGCTCCTTGGTGCTCGGCGCCTTGAAAGCATGGACCTCGCAGCCCTGCGGGTTGATGCCCTCGAAGATCGCCTTGATCGCAGAATCCTTGCCGGCGGCGTCCATGGCCTGGAGCACGATCAGCACCGACCAGCGGTCCTGCGCGTAGAGCTTCTCCTGAAACTCGATCATCCGCTTCTTGTTGGCGTCGAGAATCTCCTGCGCCTTCTCCTTGTCGAGATCGCCCTTCTCGTTGGTCTTGTAATCCTTGAGGTGAAACTTGCCCGATCCGTCGTAACGGAACGGCGTGATGTAGCTGTCAAGTTCCTGGGCGAGCGATTTGGACGGCTTCTTGCTCATGAGCGCGGGGCACCTTGCGTTGCGGCTTCAATCGGTCGAGCAGGCTACCAAGGATGCCCTTGGGAAGGAATATGATGAAAAGGACCAGCAGCACGCCATAGACGAGGTTGTCCCAGCCGACCGCCTTGGTGCCGAAGCCGATACGCAGGGTTTCCGCCAGCAGAATGGTGATGACAGCGCCAAAGGTCGGGCCGAGCGAGACGAACAGGCCGCCGACAATGGCCGCGAACACCATCTGGAGCGACACCGCGATGCCGCTGACGGTGTCGGGGGTGATGAACATCTGGTACTGGCAGTAGATTGCGCCGGCGAGCGCCGTCATCACCGCACTGAGCAGCGTGATTTTCAGCTTCTCCGCGGTGACATCGACGCCGGCGGCGGCCGCGGCATCCTCGTCCTCCGAGATCGCCTCGAGCGCGTAGCGGGCCATGCTGCGGTCGACCCAGTGCCAGACCACGATGCCGAAAAGCCAGACCCCGAGCGCGATCAGATACCAGGTCGTCTTGTCGTCGAATTGCAGCGCCAGCAGCTTGTTGCCCGAGGCGCGATTTGGCGTATAGCCGAGCGAGCCGCCGGTATAGTCGCGCGTGGCCGTGATGACCTGGAGCACGATGCCTGACAGCGCCAGCGTCACCAGCACGAAATAATGTCCGGTGATGCGGAAGCGGAAGCAGGGGTAACCGACGATCAGCGCCAGCGCACCCGCCGCAACCATGCTGATTGGAATGCCGATCCAGGGCGACCAGCCCAGATGATTCCACAGCAGCGCGGTGACATAGGCGCCGATCCCCATGAAGCCGCCATGGCCGAGCGAGACCAGACCGAACCGTCCCATCATCGACCAGGACGTGTAGGCGAACGACCAGATCAGGATCAGCACCAGGATGTGCAGATGATAGGGATCGCGATAGACGAAGGGCAGCGCGACCAGCGCCGCCAGCCCCACCGCCCATGCCGCAAGCCGCCCCTGCCCCATCATCGGCGCCTCGCAAGCAGGCCCGCGGGCCGGATGAACATCATGACGATGAAGAAGGCGAAGGCGAGCACGTAGCCCCATTCGAGGTCGGAGAACAGGCCGCCGAGCGATATGATCTCGGCGAACACAAAGGCGGCGATGAAGCCGCCGATGAAATTGCCGAGCCCCCCGAGCACGCAGATCAGGAAGGTGATCGGTCCGAAGGAGAGGCCGACGAAGGGATGCACGTCATATTGCAGCACCAGCAGGCAAGCGGCGAGCCCAGCCAGCGCGCCGCCGAGCGCGGAGGTGATGAGATACATTCTCTTCGTGTCGACGCCCATCAGCGCCATGATCTGCCGATCCTGGGAGATGGCGCGGATCGCGGTGCCGGTGAAGGTGCGGGTCATGAACAGGTACACTGCGACCATGCCGACCAGCGCGGCCAGAAAGGATAGCAGCCGCGCGTAGCTGAAATTCATGTCGCCGAAGGCGAGCACCGGCAGGCGGATGCCGAGATTGCGGAAGTCGATGCCGAAGGCGACGGTGGCAAAGCTCTGGAGCACGAACAGCACCCCGCCTGTCGCAAGCAGCTGGTTGATCGGCGGCGCGGTGAGCAGCGGCGCGATCACGAGGTAGTGCAGCGCAGCGCCGAGGATCGCGACGAGCAAAATGGTGAACGGCGCTGCGATGAAGTAGCTGAGGCCGTAGTACTGCACGATGAAATACATGGCGTACATGCCGATCATCACCAGCTCTGCGTAGCAGATCCAGGTCACGTCGATGACGCCAAAGATCAAGTTGAGCCCGAGCGCGAGCAGTGCCAGCACGCCGCCGAGCAGGATGCCGTTGATCACGGCCTCCAGCAGATAGATGTCGAAAATGCCCAAAAAAGCTTGCATGCCTGCATGAACCTCATACCCCGAGATACGCTTCCTTGACCGTGTCACTCGCCAGCATCTCGGCCGAGGTGCCGGACGCCCGGATCGTGCCCGCCTCGATCAGATAAGCGCGATCAACCACTTTTAGCACCTGCTGCACGTTCTGCTCGACGATCAGCACCGTCAGGCCGCGGGCGCGGATTCGCTTCACCAGCTCGAACACCTGCTGCACCACGACCGGCGCCAGCCCCGCCGACGGCTCGTCGAGCAGCAGGAGTTTTGGATTCGACATCAGCGCGCGGCCGATCGCGCACATCTGCTGCTCGCCGCCGGACATGGTGCCGGCCATCTGGTGGCGGCGTTCCTTCAGGCGCGGAAACAGGTCGAACACGACATCCAGCCGCTCGGCATAGTGGCCGCGCGCCTCCTTCATGAAGGCGCCCATCTTGAGATTGTCGTCGACCGTGAGCTGCGGAAACAGCCGCCGGTTCTCCGGCACATGGGCGATCCCGAGGCTGACGATCTTGTGCGGCGGCGTCGCCACGACATCGACGCCCTCCATCCTGATCGACCCGCGCGTGGGACGGATCAGGCCGGAGATGACGCGCATCAGCGTGGTCTTGCCGGCGCCGTTCGGACCGATGACGCCGACGGCCTCGCCCGCCTTCACGTCGAGATTGACGTCGAACAGCGCCTGGAACGTGCCGTAACCCGCGCTGACCGAACGAAGCTCCAGCATCGTCTAGCCTCCCGAGCGGCGGCGCGCTTCCGCCGCCGCGGCCTGCGTGGTCTCGGCATCGGTGCCGAGATAGACCTCGATGACGCGCGGGTCGCCGGCAACCGCGCTCGGCAAGCCTTCCGAGATCTTCTCGCCGTGATCGAGCACCATCACGCGGTCGACGACGCGCATCAGCACGCCCATGATGTGCTCGACCCAGATGATGGTGATGCCGAGCTCGTCGCGGATGTTGCGCAGCATGTCCGCCGCCTGGTCCATCTCGGTCTCGTCGAGACCGCCGAGGCTCTCGTCCGCAAGCAGCAGTTTTGGCGCGGTCGCGAGCGCCTTCGCAAGTTCGAGCTTCTTCAGGCCGGCTGCGCCCAGGCCATCGACGCTGGCATGGCGATCGGTCGGCAAGCCCACCATCGCAAGTGACCGCTCGGCCGCCTCCTCCGCCCTGGCACGACTGTGGCGGCCCTGGCCGTAGAAGCCGGCCAGTGCGACATTCTCGAAGATTGTCAGGCGTCGGAACGGCCGCGGAATCTGGAAGGTACGGCCGATGCCGCTGTTGATGATCCGGTGCGGCGCTAGGCCTGCGATCTCGGCGCCGCCGAACAGGATCGAGCCGGATGTCGGCGCCAGGGTGCCGGAGAGCATGTTGAAGATCGTGCTCTTGCCCGAGCCGTTGGGGCCGATCAAGCCGAGGATCTCGCCCTGATCGACCCGAAACGACACGTTGTTGACGGCGGTGAAGCCACCAAACCGCTTCACCAGCCCGCTGACTTCCAGCACCGCCCTGCTCCGCCGCTACTGGTTGCTGTAGGTGGTGCCCTTCGGCAGCGGCAGCACGGCCTCGCGCTGCGCCTGACTCTTGGGCCACACCACAGAGGATTTGTCGTCGATGTACTGGATCACGACCGGGAACGACCGCTCGTTCTGCCCGGCCATCGGCGTGCCCTCGCCGTAGAACTTGACGCCGAAGCCGAGCATCGTGCCGCCTTCGGGGATGTCGGTGTCGAGCGCGGCCTTGCGCAGCGCGTCGGGATCGACGCCGCCATACTTCTTGATCGCGCGCGGCAGCACATCACTCATGAACACGTAAGTGTTGGACGCGCCGATGCCGACATGCGCGGAGCGGATGGCAACGCCGGGCCTGATCTTGTCGAACTCCTCGCCGACCATCTTGATCACGGGCGGGAGCTTCGGATCCATGGTCTTCTGGTTGGCGAGCCAGATCGAGATCGGGTCGGTGTTGAAGATGTAGGTGGCGTCAGCCCCCATCCCCTCTTTCAGCTTCTCGTAGACGCCGTAGCCGGCGCCATGGCCCATCAGCGCGCCGAACTTCAGCCCCTGCTCGCGGGCCTGGCGCAGCAACAGCGTGATGTCAGGGTTGTAGCCGGTGTGGAAAATGACATCGGGCTTGGCGCGCTTCAGCTTGGTCACCAACGCGGAGAGATCCGGCGCCGTCGCCGAATAGCCTTCCTTCATCACAACGTTGAAGCCCGCCTTCTTCGCGCCGGCCTCGTTGCCCCTGGAGACGTCGACGCCATAGGCGCCATCCTCGTGGATGATGGCGACGCGCAGGTCCTTCGGCTCCTTGTCGAACTTCGCCTTGGCATTCTGCGCGATGAAATCCATCGTCATCATGCCGAACTGGTCGCCGCTCGCCTGCGGGCGGAAAACGTATTTGTAGCCCTTGTCGTTGAACACGGCCGACGAGATGCAGGTCGTCATCCACATGAACTTCTTGAGCTGCTCGACGCGGGCAGCGACCGGCACGCATTGCGCCGATGAGAAGAAGCCGAGGACCATGTCCACCTTCTCCTGCTCGAGCAGGCGGACGGATTCGTTGATGGCGATGTCGGGCTTGCTCTGCGCGTCGGCGTAGACCGCCTCGATCTTGTAGCCCTCGACGCCGGTCTTGGCGAAGTAGTCGAGAATGATCTTTGCGCCGATATAGCCGAGCTCAGATCCACCGCCCGCGAGAGGCCCGGTAAGGTCGAAAACAACGCCGATCTTGATCTTCTTCTCTTGAGCCTGAGCCGAAGCCATCAAGCCCGTCGCTGATATCGCGACCAACAGCCCACGTACCAAGCGGGCAGCCATGCGCAGGCGCATCAAAACCTCCCTGGACGATTGTGCATTGCAGTCTTCTTGCTTTTGCTTTTTGGCCCATCACATGGGCTGGGGGCAGCGATGTCAAGCCTCGCGCTTCAGCGCGACGCGAACTGCTGCTCGATAAAGGCCGTGACAAATCGCGGCATGGTCGGCGTGAGATCACTCATCCCGCGCACAAGATGAATGGCCGACAGCTCCGGATCGTCCTCGCGGGCGAGGTTGGCCTCGATCCGGGCCCGGGCCACGTCACCCGGCATGTCCAGGTTGATAATTTGAATCATTGCAATCGACGGACCAGTGACGACACAGTGCCAGTCCGGCTGGGTCCGGTAGTCGGCCGCGGTCAAGCCGGTCTCTTCCCCGAGTTCGCGGATGACACTGCCGGGAATGTCGAGCGCGCCGTCACTGACGTCGTCCAGATCGGGCGTGCCCGAGGGGAAATAGATGCGGCCCGCATTGGCGGTGTGCTGCGCCATCTCGCCCATGATGAAGGCGCCGTCGGAGGCGCGCAGCGCGCCCATGCCAAAACCGTTGAACACGGCCTTGTCGGGAAAGCCCCAGTCGCGCCAGGCAAGGAAGCTCGCGAAATCAGTCTCGAAATAGGTCGCGGCGAGATGGCCGTCCGTGAACACGGCATCGCGCCCGAGCAGGACGCGGCCGTTCCACATCTTCGGCCGCTCGCGCTGCTTCTCGGCGAAATGCGCCGCAATCTCGGCGCGGCGCTCTTCGGCGAACGGCCAGGCGATTGGCCGCACGGCAAGATCAAGCGTCGTGACGCGATGAATGACCAATGACGTCATGACACCTGATTACAACACCTTCGCGTCAGTTATTTGGCGTTCCCCGTGGTCTTCTTGGCCTGATCGACGTACTTGTTGGTAAAGGTCTTGCTGACGTCGATCTTGGCGGCGGCCACCTCGGGCGAGCCGACGCTGAACACCGCGAGCACCGCGTCCGCGCCCTTCGGGTCCATCTTGCCGGTTTCGGAGAACATCGGGATCGTGTTCTTCAGCGCGGCGAGATAAAGCTCCTTGTTCTTGCCGACCATCTCGTCCGGCATCTTCGCCATGATCTCCTCCGGCGAATGCGAATGGATCCAGCCGATCGTGGCCAGCATTGCGTTGGTGAGCGCCTGCGTTTCCTTCTCGTGGCCGTTGATCCAGGCCACGGTCGAGTACAGCGCGCCGCCCGGATATTCGCCGCCGAACGTCTCGAGCGTGTCCTTCTGGGTCCGGGTGTCGCTGAGGATGCGCAGATCCTTGTGGCTGCCCTGGAGCACGGTGACGGAGGGATCGAGCATCACGGCCGCATCGAGCTGACCCTGCTCCATCGCGGCGACCGCGGTGGCACCGAGGCCGACGCCGATCACGGCGGTGCCGGCGGGATCGAGCCCGTTCTTTTTCAGGAGATATTTGAGGAAGAAGTCGGTGGAGGAGCCGGGCGCGCTGACACCGACCTTCTTGCCGGCGAGGTCCTTGACCGACTTGATGTCATTGGTGCGCGAGGGCGCGACCACCAGCACGAGGCCGGGATAGCGGTCATAGACCACGAAGGCCTGAAGCTCCTGCTTCTTGGCGGCGAGATTGACGCAATGGTCGAAATAGCCGGAGACGACGTCGGCGCTGCCACCGAGCACGGCCTTCAGCGCGTCCGAGCCGCCCTTGAGGTCCACGAGCTCGACATTGAGGCCCGCCTTCTCGTATTCGCCGAGTTGCTTGGCCAGCACCGTGGGCAGATAGCACAGGCAGGCGCCGCCTCCGATCGCGATGGTCACCTTGCTTTGCGCCGCGGCAAGACCGGTGGTGAACGTCAGCGCGAGCAGCGCGCCGGCGAGCCTGGCAATCGTGTTCTTCATTGGTTTCCTCCATTCGGCCGGCGGCACCATAGAGCAGCGGGACTGGCTTGAGAAGCACCGCTTAAGTGGCACTGGCCATTGGCCTTTCGGCGCAATAACATGCTCAGACAAGAACAATTCTTGATGGGGAGGATCATCCATGAATCGCCTTGCAATCGGGCTGTCGATCGCCGCCGCCTTTGCCGCCGGATGCGGCGCAAACCAACTGCTCCGGCCGGCGCTGGCCGCGGAGAACGTCACCGCGCAGATCATCCATACCGGCGAGATGGAAGGCGACGCGCTCGGGCCCGCCAACAATGTCGGCTACCGTTCCAAGATGTTTGCCAGCGCCGACGGCGCCACCATCTCGATCCAGGTCGGCAATGTGCCCAAGCACATGCATCCCAACACCAACGAGATCCAGTACATCCTCGACGGGACCGGGACGATCTGGCTCGGCGACAAGGAGGTGACGGTGAAACCTGGCGACCTCGTCATCATCCCCAAGGGCACGCCGCACGGCGGCACCAAGCCGATCAGCGGTCAGGTCAAGGCCATCGCGATCAAGACGCCGCCGCAGGCGCCCGATGACACCAAGCTGCTGGACTAGGCTCCCCGCAACTCGGGCCGGTTGAACGTTCGGGCTCGCACTGCCGTGCGGGCCCGTTCCGTGAATCCCGGCGCTAGATCGGGCGCGTCTGCTTCCGGATCTCGTTCGCGATCGGCTTGAGGGTGTCTCCCGGAAGCTGGCCGACGAGCGTGTAACCCATGCCGCCATCCGCCCACACGAAGCCCGCGACATCGCCGGTCGATTGCGGCATCATCGGCGTATCCAGATTGCGGTTGCTCATCGGACGCGTCAGCACGACAAGCCGGTCGCCGTGATCGTCATCGTACATGAACATCGCGGCCGGGCCGTGCGACGTCGCAACCAGGCGACCGCCCATCAGCCGATAGCCGGATACAGAGAGATCCGGCACCTTGACCGGCTGTTTCAGCCGATTCGATACCCATCGCGTGAGCTCGGCACTGTCGGACGCGCGTATCTCGACCGGCCGCACGCGGTCCGGTGCGTAAACGCCATACGAATAGGCCGCCTCCTGTGCCAGCGCAGACAGTCCGTTCGAGCCCTCCTGCAAGACGCCGCGCATGGTCCACCCGCCGAGACCGCCGATGCCGAGAAGCAACATCGCAGCGATCGCCCACCACGCCCGCATGGGAGACCGCCTCCGGCTCTCGATGATGTGCGACAGATTCAGCTCGGCCGGCAACGGCTCGTCGGCGATCGACGCAAACGCCCCGCGCAGCTCCTCCCGCTGGGTGGCGAAGGCCGCAACGCGCGCGGCGACATCCTGATGATCGTCCAGATAGGATGCGACCTCCGCGCGCCGCTCAGGCTCGAGCGCCTGGTCGACATAGGCGTGGAGATCGTCCTCGGTGATCGGCCGCCGGTTCATTTCACGCCCCGCAATGCCACGACGTTCCCTGGAGCCACGCCCTCCATCTCCTGCAATAGCCTCTCCCGCGCGCGCGACAGGCGCGACATCACGGTCCCGACCGGAATCTTCAGCACTCCCGCGGCGTCCGCGTAGGATAGATCCTCAACCGCAACAAGCAACAACACCGCACGCTGCTCTTCCGGCAGTCTCGCAAGCTTTTTCAGGACATCCTGATAGATCAGCCTGTGCTCCTGCGCGGCGGCGCTGGCGAGCTCACGCTCGCCTGCATCGTCGATCGGCATATGCCTGCCCCGCGCCGTCGCCTGGCGGAATTGCGTGACCGCCAGATTGTGGAGGATGCTGAACAGCCAGGCGCGCACGCTGCCGTCGCGCCGCTGATGCCAATGGCTGACGGCACGCTCCAGGCAATCCTGAACCAGATCATCGGCAGCCACGCGATCGCGCAAAAGCGCGCGCGCGTAGCGGCGGAGCGCGGGGATAAGCGGCTCGACCTGAACCAGCATGTCCTTCACGAGGCGCTCCACCTGCCCTTTGCCGACGTCGGACGGCGCGTCATTGCGCCTCGATCTGGACCGCCTCACCGGGCATAGCCGCGTCGCCGGCCGCAATCACCAGGTACCGCCTTGCTTCAGCGGCAGACTGGTCGACGATCTGCCGGATCGGACCGGCCACATTGACGATGGCAGATCCAGCCGGATTGGTCATGAACGCCGCCAACGGCTGCAACGGGCCACTGCCGTCGCCATGCTCCGCCAGGGCAAGCACATATTTCTGCTTGGGCTGAAGTCCCGTCACCGAAGCCTGTAAGATCTGAATCAGGCCCTGATCGAACAGCGACACGCTGGTCGGCGCCGTGCCGTCCTTCGCACCGTCCTTCGACGCAAGCGCGAGATGAGCGACCTGGCCGGCAACGCCGAGTGCCTGCAAATTCTGGCGGTCATCAGGGTTGGGCGCGGCATTTGGAACATACGCGATCGCCTGCGGCGCCTGACCGATCGGAACGTTCCCGACCACTTTATTGGTCGCCGTGTCGATGGCCGCGAGCGCGTCGGCGTTCTCCAGCCCCACATAGATTCGTGTGCCGTCGCCCGACGGCCAGACGCCGTGCGGCAGATTGCCGACCGGGATCGTCGCGACCTGCGAGAAATCGTCGGTGCGGAACACCTTTACTTCGTTCAGGCCACCGATGGTGACGTAGGCGAACGTGCCCTTGGCGGTGTGCGCGAAATTGACGTGGTTGGTGATCGGCCCGGTATCGATCGTCTTGATCGCGTTGAACGGTGGCTTGGCGTTGAACACCTGTGTCCGGCCGACGTCCTTCAGCGTGAACCACACCTGGTTTCCATCCGGCGTCGCCGCGATGTTCGGGCAGAATGGGCTCTCCTGCTTCACCGTGGCGACGATCTTGTGCTCGGCCACCGCGACGACGTCGGTCTCGGGATTGAACGACGAGCAGATGTAGCCGTATTTGCCGTCGGGTGAGAAAATCTGCATGCCCGGCCCGTTCGGGGTCGTGATGCGGGTCTTCTCCTTGAAGCTGATCGGATCGATGACGGAGATGTAGTTCTCGCCGCGAACGGTGACCCACACTTCCTTGCCGTCCGGCGTGAAGAACGCCTCGTGCGGCGATCGTCCGACGTAAGTGATATGCTTGACCGCGTTGGTCGCGGTGTCGATGAAGCTCACCGAATTCGAGCCGATCGATACCACGGCGAGCGTCTTGTGATCGGGCGAGAAGCCCATGCCATGTACGAGCACCTGGCCCTTGTAGAGCGGGCTGAAATTGCCGGGTTGCGGGTCGCCCAGCCGGATCACGCCAAGCAGCTTGTTATCGACGGGATCGGTGACCGAGACCGTATTCGAGAACTGCTCTGCGGCGTAGACACGGTCGTGGTGGCTCACCGGAATATCGGCAGCGGACAGCGCGCCCGGCGCCTGCCCTGCCCACGCGACCGAACCCGTCGCAAGCATCGTGGCCGCCAGGAAAATGCTCTTCATCATAGTGCTTCGTGACGTGGTCATCTGCGACTCCTACTTCTTCATTCCCGTGGACACATCCATTTGCATGCCCGGATGATGATGAACGGTTGTGTTGGGAGCTGAGGGCGGTTGGGTCGGGGCGGGCGTGGTGTCTGTCGCCGGCTCGCCGATCGCGAGCTTCATGGCCGCGATCTCCTGCATCTGGTCGACGATGATTTCCTGGGCGATACGCCGCAGCTGCTCGTTCTTGCCATAGCGCAATTCGATGACCGCCATGTCGATCGCGCCCTGATGATGCGGGCTCATCATTGCGACGAAGTCGCGATCGATGTCGCCGGTCGGCTTGGCCGCCATGTCGTTCATCATCTTGGTCATCGCCGCTTCGTTTTCTTCCAAAAACGCACGCTCCTCCGCGCTCACCGCGGCCGGTGGGGCGGCCGGATGGGCTTCATGCGCGAACACGAGCAGCGGGAGTACGGACGCGACCAGAATTGGCGCGGCAAGGAACGCCGTGCCGAGGCCGGGCCTGGGCCATCGGTATCTGCTTGCAAGAGCCGCTACGGCGCGGCGAAACTGTGAGGGGGGCATCCTGAACTCCCATGCAGGTGGTTGCATGGGGGTATGACGTATGGCCGCGCGTTCTATTCCGGGCGGTCAATCACATAAACGTCAGCAGCCAAACGAGGCGGACTACCCCCGCCCGTCCACGGTCGGGCGCCAGACCAGCAGCCTGCGCTCAACCAGCGTCACCCCGAAGTCGATCAGGATGACGAAGGCCGACAACACGAACATGCCGGCGAACACGCCCGCGACGTCGAAGATGCCTTCGGCCTGCTGGATCAGATAGCCGAGCCCTGCCGCCGATCCCAGATATTCGCCGACGACCGCACCGACCACGGCGAAGCCGACCGAGGTGTGCAGCGAGGAGAACATCCACGACAGCGCCGACGGCCAATAGACGTGCTGCATCAATTGCCGCTCGCTCATGCCGAGCATGCGGCCATTGTCGAGCACGGTGCGGCTGACTTCCTTGACGCCCTGATAGACGTTGAAGAACACGATGAAGAACACCAGCGTCACGCCGAGCGCGACCTTGGACCAGATGCCGAGGCCCAGCCACAGCGCGAAGATCGGCGCAAGCACGACGCGGGGCAGCGCGTTGACCATCTTGACGTAAGGGTCGAACACTGCGGCAACCAGCGGCTGGCGCGCGAACCAGAAGCCGACCAGCACGCCGCCGAGCGATCCGATCACGAACGCCAGAATCGATTCCGTCAACGTGATGCCGAGATGCTTCCAAATCACGCCGGACGAGAACCATTTGACGATCTGGCTGAACACGTCGACCGGGTTGGAGAAGAAGAACGGCGGCAACAGGATTTTTCCGAACACCGGCACGGTCGCAAAGAGCTGCCACAGTGCGAGGCAGACGACCGCGACCAGGACCTGCAGCGCAAGCAGCGTCACGCGCGACATCAGATCGCCTCCGCCGCTTGGGTCGATTGCGCGTAGCCCTTCATCACCTCGTCCTTGAGCACGCTCCAGATCTCGCGGTGGAGCGCATGGAACTCCTTATCCAGCCGCACCTCGAAAATATCGCGCGGGCGCGGCAAGCTCACGCGCCAGTCGCCGATGATGCGCGAGGACGGCCCCGCCGACATGATCACGACGCGGTCGGCGAGCGCGATCGCCTCTTCGAGATCATGGGTCACGAACAGCACGGCCTTGCGGTCGGCATTCCAGAGGTCGAGCAGCAGATTGCCCATCACCTGGCGGGTCTGCGCATCGAGCGGCCCGAACGGCTCGTCCATCAGGAGTATCTTTGGGTCGCGGATCAGCACCTGTGCCAGCGCCACGCGCTTGCGCTGGCCGCCCGAGAGCATGTGCGGATAACGGTTGGCGAAGGCGCCGAGGCCGACGGAAGTCAGCCATTTTTGCGCGCGTTGCAGCGCCTCGGCGCGGGGCGTGCCCGCGATCTCGAGCCCGATCGTAACATTGTCGAGCGCGGTCTTCCAGGGGAACAGCGCATCGGCCTGGAACAGGTAGCCGGCGTCCCGGTTCAGCCCCGCGAGCGGCCGGTCGAAAATCTTGATGCTGCCGGCGGCGGGCTTGAGCAGGCCGGCCGCGACGTTGAGCAGGGTCGATTTCCCGCAGCCGGTCGGCCCGACGATGGCGACGAACTCGCCCTGCGCGACCGAAAGATGGGCCTTCTCCACCGCCGTATAGACCCGGTCGTCCCCCAGCCGGAACGCGACTTTGGCGTCTTCCAGCGCCACTGCCGTGGGCGTCGTCATGTATTCCCTCCGAACTTGGCCCGATGCCTTAGCCGCTCGCGCGGCCAAGTTCAATCGAGCCGCCAAGCGTGCTACGCATGGGTCCTGCCGTGCTCTTACCCTCCCCTGGAGGGGGAGGGTCGGCTCGCATGAGCGCAGCGAAATGTGAGACGGGGTGGGGTGACAGTCTCTCCTTTGAGGCAGTCCCCGCGTGGAGAGGTCACCCCACCCCGCTTCGCACTCCGCGCCGCTACATGCGAAGCGACCCTCCCCCCTCCAGGGGAGGGTAAGAGAGTGAGCCCCGCCCAATGCCTTCCAGGCCGATGATTGGCTATTCCCGCGTCAGCAAGAACTTCGGCTCACTCACGGCCGTCGACGATGTGTCGCTCGACATCGCCGAGGGCGAATTTCTGGCCATCGTCGGCGGCTCCGGCTCCGGCAAGACCACGCTGCTGCGGCTCGCCAACCGGCTGATCGAGGCCGATGCCGGCACGATCACGGTCGAGGGCGAGGATGTGCAAGCCGTCGATCCGGTCGCGCTGCGGCGCCGGATCGGCTACGTCTTCCAGAGCGGCGGGCTGTTTCCGCACCTGAGCGTCGCCGACAATATCGGGATCACGCCAAGGCTGCTGGGCGCACCGGCAGCGGACATCACCGCGCGGGTCGACGAGCTGCTCGAGCTCGTGCAACTCGACCGTCGCGCGCATCGCGATCGCCTGCCCGAGGCGCTCTCCGGCGGCCAGCGCCAGCGCGTCGGGGTGGCGCGGGCGCTCGCGGCACGGCCCCGCATCGTGCTGATGGACGAGCCGTTCGGCGCGCTCGATCCCCTCACCCGCGATGCGCTCGGCGAGGATTTTCGCGAACTGCACCGCAAGCTCGGCCTGACCACGGTCATGATCACCCACGACATGACGGAGGCGATCCTGCTCGCCGACCGCATCGCGGTGATGCGCAGCGGAGAGCTGCTGGCGCAGGGCACGCCCGCGGAGCTCTCGACGAGCGGCGACGCCTATGTGCTGGAGCTGCTGCGCACGCCGCGGCGCCAGGTCGAGCGGCTGAACGCGCTGCTGCCACAAAGCGGTGCGGCATGAGCCTGTTCGCCGATCCGCGCTGGGGCGAGGCGCTGTCGCATCTGCCCGACTATCTCGGCAACCATGTTCGGGTCAGCCTCGCCGCGCTCGCGCTTGGCCTTGCCGTCAGCCTGCCGCTGGCGATCCTGACCCGCAACCGCCCGGCGCCGCGCGCTATCCTGCTCGCGCTCGCAAGCATCGTGCAGACGGTGCCCGGCTTGGCGCTGCTCGCGCTGTTCTATCCGCTGCTGCTGCTGGTCGCGTCCGTGACACTCGCCTGGTTCGGAATCTCCTTCTCGGCTTTCGGCTTCCTGCCGGCGATGCTGGCGCTTGCGCTCTATTCGATGCTGCCGGTGCTGCGCAACGGCATCACGGGCCTCAACGGCATCGATCCCGCGCTGATCGAAGCCGCCAAAGGCGTCGGCATGACCGCGCGGCAGTCGCTCATCATGGTCGAGCTGCCGCTGGCGCTGCCGGTGATGATGGCCGGCATCCGCACCGCGGCGGTGTGGGTGATCGGCACCGCGACCCTGTCAACGCCGATCGGGCAGACCAGCCTCGGCAATTATATTTTTGCCGGGCTTCAGACCCAGAACTGGGTGTTCGTGCTGTTCGGCTGCTTTGCCTCGGCCCTGCTCGCGCTCGCCGTCGATCAGCTGCTCGGCCTGATCGAGAGCGGCTTGCGCCACCGCAGCCGCCTGCCTGCCGCGCTCGGCGGCATCGGGATCGCGGCGCTGGTCCTCGCAACGCTGGTGCCGACGATGGGACGCTCGTCGCAGAGCTATGTCGTCGGCGCCAAGACGTTCGCCGAGCAATATGTGCTGTCGGCCCTGCTGAGGGATCGCCTCCAGGCCGCCGGTCTCCCCGCGACCGCGCGGTCGGGTCTCGGCTCCAGCGTGATCTTCGAGGCGCTCAAGGCCGGCGACATTGATCTCTATGTCGATTATTCCGGCACGCTGTGGGCCAACCAGCTGCACCGCACGGACATCAAGCCGCGCGCGGAGTTGTTGGCGGAGCTCAAGACAGCGCTCGCAAAGGACCATATCACCCTGCTCGGCGAGCTCGGCTTCGAGAACGCCTATGCGCTGGTGATGCCGAAGAAGCGCGCCGAGGCGCTCGGCATCCGCACCATCGCCGATCTCGCCGCGCATGCACCGGCGCTGTCCATCGCCGGCGACTACGAGTTCTTCTCGCGCCCCGAATGGGCGGCGCTGCAAAAATCCTATGGCCTCTCGTTCCGCGCCCAGCGCCAGATGCAGCCGGATTTCATGTATGCGGCCGTCGCCAGCGGCGAGGTCGACGTGATCGCCGGCTACACCAGCGACGGACTGATTGCAAAGTACGATCTCGTCGTGCTCGACGATCCCAGGCACGCGATCCCGCCCTACGACGCGGTCCTGCTGCTGGCGCCGAAGCGGGCCGGCGATGAGCGACTACGGGCCGCGCTCGGGCCGCTGCTCGGCAAGATCGACATCGCCACAATGCGCGAGGCCAATTTACGCGCCAGCGGCAACGACGCGAATTCATCGCCGGATGCGGTGGCGAAGTGGCTTTGGGAGAAGGTGGGCAAGCGGTAGGCCCGGATTTCGTAGGGTGGGCAAAGGCGCGTAAGCGCCGTGCCCACCGTCTCTCAACACGAGCAACGGGATGGTGGGCACGCTTCGCTTTGCCCACCCTACGATCTGGGTCTGCGTAGCGATCAGCGCTACAGCCCCCGGATGATCCCGGCATTGATCAGCAGCCGGTTGAGCCGCCGCGCCTCGGCGCCGTCCTTGCAGCCGTAGAAGATGCCTTTGCAGCGGAGCATGATCTGCTTCTGCTCGGCAAAGGAGGGATCGAGCGGAATGCCGGCGGCTTCCTGGATCACCAGCGGGAGATAGGGGCCGTCGACCGTGTCCATCACGGCCTCGCTCTTCACCGGCTCGAAATTGATGGCGTCGATCGCGTAATAGGTCGCGTAGAGACGCGGATCGTAAGCGTCGAGCTTCTTGCCGAGGGCGCCCTCGTCGAGCCCGGGCTCGAGGAGGTTCGGTGCAAACTCGGGCTGATGATCGCCGTAGCGCACGATCAGGAAGGGCTCGCCGGGAAAATTCTTCTTCAGGCCCGCGACAAACGCTCTGTACTGCTCGGCGCTCATCGCCTGCCGGCGCAGATATTCGTCGATGGACGCCACATTATTGCCCGGCGCGCGCCAGTTCGGCAGCAGATCGGGGCGGAAGCGCGTCTCCCAGGGGAAATGATTGGCGCCGAGATAGATGAAAGTGAACAGCGGCTTGTTCGGCGGCTGCTGGCCCATCAGCTGGAGCGCCTTGTCGTAGAAAAAGGAGTCCGGCTCGACGTCCTTGGCGCCGAGATCCTTCGAGTCGAGGAAGCGTTCGACGCCGGTCGTCACCTGAAAGCTGCGCGCGCCCATGAAGCCGCCATAGGCGGGATAGAGCGATAGCGTGTCATAGCCGCAGCGGCGCAGCGCCAGCGGCAGGCCGCGCTCGACGCGGTTTGAGGCGATGCGCGTCACGAAATAGGCGAAGCGGCCGAACGAGCGCGAGGAGAGGCCAGCGAGCACGTTGTATTCGGTGAACCAGCTCGGCCCGCCATTGCTCTCGGCCAGGAACGTGCGCTGCTTGCCGTCAAAGGATTTGAAATGATCGCCATAGCGCGGCGGCACCTTGATGCCCTGGGCAGCGCGAATGTCGAAGCTCGATTCATCATGGACCATGATGATGTTCGGCCGGCGGCCCGCGGGGTGGCAGGCATCCACCAGCGGCATGTTGAGCCGCTCGTTGGTCGAGGCGGCCGACTCCATGAAGCCGTATTGCGCGAAGTCGGAGACCGCGCTGACGCCGGAGCGGAAGAATTTCGAGAGATAGCCGTCATCGTAATAGCCGCGCCAGGCCTCGTCCGGATGATAGAGCGAATAGCCGACCAGTGCGGCAAGACAGGCGAGCGTGGACGCGAACGCCGGCAGGCGGCGGATGCGAAACGGATCGAGCCACCACAGCGCATACATCAGCGGCAGCGTGACGAGGCCGGCCCCGATCACCGACCAGCGCAGGTTCGGGAATATCGTGAACAGGAACGCCACGGTGTCGCGGTCGATCATCATCAGGTCGATGAAGTTGACCGTCATCTGCACGACGTCGTGCTTGAGACGCGACAGCAGCACCAGCACGACGACCATGGTCAGCGACAGCGCACCCGACAGTGCCGGCCGCCGCAAGAGCGTGATCCAGAAGAAATTGAGGATGCCCCAAGCGAGCACGAACGAAAGCCGCGAACCGAAATCGGTCTCGGTCTCGTACATGAGCGCGAGGGCGGCAAGATGCGGCGCGGCAACCGCAAGCAGGCGCCAGATGCCGAGCGCGGCAACGCTCGCCAGCACGGCGGTGGTGGCAGAAGGACCTGGATTCGGCGCGGACGCCATCGACGGCACGCAACTTCTGGTCCGGCGCGATGAATACCCAGCCGTCGGGCCGGCCTGCGGCGTTCGGCGCAGCCGGAAGCCTGCACCGTGTCATAAAACTGTAATTGAATGGTCACGGACAAGCAACGCGTGTCGCGGTCCGACCTTCGCTTAATGTTAGCAGGCGGCGAACAGCCGCACGGCCAACTCCATCCCCTCACCCCGAGGAGCCTGCGAAGCAGGCGTCTCGAAGGGCGAGGCCCGAGTGGGCCTGCATGGTTCGAGACGGCGCTACGCGCCTCCTCGCCATGAGGGTCAGTCAGTTCAGGAGCCGCGGCCCGGCTTCGCGATCCCCGCGATAAACAGGTCGATCACCCCTTCCGCCATCCGCTCGGTCTCGCCCTCCTCCACCCCCCAGCGCGGAAAGTGGCCGTCAAGATTCATCCGGGCAAAGCCGTAGACCAGGGCGCGGCCGGCGATCTGGATGCGCTTGAGATCGACCGACCGCAGCAGACCCTGCTCCGCCGCGTCTGCCAGCATCCGTTCGGTCAGGGCGATCAGCTCGGCATTGTCGCGTGTCAGCTCCGCGGAACTGCCATGAGCGAAGTAGCGCCCCGTCGAGATGATCTCGAAATGCGCGGGGTTGCGCATCGCCCAGCGCAGGTAAGCGAGCCCGAAGGCGCGGAAGCGGCCGAGCGGGTCGGTGGCCGGCGCCTGGTCCAGCGCCACCTCGATCTCGGCGCGAAAGCGCCGCTGCGCCTCCCCGGCCACCGCCGCCATCAGCGCGTCGCGGTTGGGGAAGTGCCGGAACGGCGCCCCCGGCGAAACCGCGGCCCGGCGTGCGGCCTCGCGCACCGAGACTTCGGCACCCTCCGCCGCCAGTTGCAACGCAGCATCGATCAGCACGCGGCGGAGGTCACCGTGATGATAGGGCCGGGCTTCTGGCGTTTGGCGGCGGGCGCGCGGCTTGGACGGCTGTCGGGCGGGCATGGCGCTTCCTAGCATCACCTCAACGTGAATGTAAGCATCGATTACACCGTTGACGACTTCGTCAGCCTGAAATGTAATCGATGCTTACATTAAGGAGGAGACCGCCATGTCACAACGCCAAAACTGGTTCGAGGGCTGGCGGCTGCTCGCCGTGCTCACCCTGAGCCTGATCGCGCTCAGCCTGTGGATCGCGTCGATGCGGCAGTTCGAGGTCGAGGGCGTACGGATGGTGATCCGTTTCACGGCGCGAAGCTCGCTGCTGCTGTTCTGCCTTGCCTTCAGTGCTGCGGCGCTCGCACGGCTGTGGCCTAACGCCTGGACCCGCTGGCAGCGCCGCAACCGTCGCTATCTGGGCTTGAGCTTTGCGGCCTCCCACGCCATCCACGCAGGCGCGATCGTTGCCTTCGCCAAAATGGACCCGGCCGGCTTTGTGGAGGCGACTTCGGCCGCGTCCTACATCTTCGGCGGCATCGGCTATGCATTCATCATCGCCATGAGCGCGACCTCGTTCGACCGCACCGCCGCGCTGCTCGGACCGCAGGCCTGGCGCGTGCTGCACCTCGTGGGCGGCTATTACCTCTGGTTCCAGTTCATGGTGTCGTTCGGCAAGCGCGTGCAGGCGATGCCGCTCCATGCCGCCTTCCTCATTCCGTTGTTCGCCGTGATGGCGCTGCGGCTGATCGCGATGGCCGCCCACCCCCGCCGACGGACGGCCGAAGCGAGCTGAACGTCGATCAGCCCTGCGGCAGGAACCCCAGGCGCTTTGCGATGATGCGATCAACCGTCCGTTTCGGCAGCAATGCGCCGACCAGATGGCGCAACGGATCCGGCGTGATCTGGTAGCGCACCTTGGGGCTCGCGGCGGTCAGCGCCTCGAACACGATTTCGGCGATCCGCTCGGCCGGCAGGCCCTTCGCACCGAGGTCCATCATGAACGCCATGACCTTGTTCAGCGCCGGCAGATAGGGCGAGTTCTGGTAGACGGAGAGATCGATCTCTTCGGCCTTGCTCCAGATCGGCGTCTTCACTGCGCCTGGGGCGACGATGATGACGTCGATCCCGAACAGCATCAGCTCACGCCGCAGGCTCTCCGACAGGCCTTCGATGGCGTGCTTGGAGGTGCAGTAAGGCGCCGACAGCGGATTGCCGTTCTTGCCGGCGACCGAGCTGATCATCACGATCCGCCCCTTCGGCCCCTTCAGCGATGGGTCCGCGCCGAGCAGCGGCCCAAAGGCTTGCGTCGCGATGACCGGGCCGATGACGTTGATGTCCATCTGGCGGCGGAAATCGTCGACCGACAATTCCAGGACCGGCCCCGCGACCGCAATGCCGGCATTGTTGACGAGCCCCGCCAGCGTGTCGCCAGCCAGCGCCTCGCGAACCTGGCGCGCAGCGGCGAGCACGGCGGCCTCGTCGGTAACGTCGAACAGGAGCGGCGTGAAGTTCGCGCCGAACTCACCCCTGAGCCGGTCGGCGTCGGCCTGCTTGCGGACGCTGCCGAAGACGCGGTAGCCGCGCCCGATCAGAAATTTCGCAATGGCCCAGCCGATGCCGGTGGACGCGCCGGTGACGACGACAGATCGCATAGACCCCTCCCCCTCAAGTTCCCGCGATCATGGAGAGAAGGATGTGTCAGCGCAATGCCACCAACGCTCAAAGGGACGTCGCGGGTGTCGATTCTTAAGATGAAGCGGCGCGCGAACTTCGCGACATGAGATTGATTGCGCCCTGAAGATGCAGATGAAGATCCGAATCCTCGATCTTGAAGACGCTGGGCTTTTGGCGATCGCGAGCTTCTGGAGAAGTTATGAAAACGACGCGAGACCAAGAATGTGGTTTAAGCGTCAGTTCTTCGCGCTCAGAGGGCATGTCAGCTCGCGAAGAATTTGAATGAAGCCGCAATGCTTCGCGCGAGATGAAAGGAGCGAGACCGCCGTTCGCGATCTCGCTCCGATGTAGTCGAGAAGGTTTAAAATTTGGTTTGGCGAGCGAAGCTTGTGTTTCGCTCGTCATTCCGGGGCGCGACGAGGTCGCGAACCCGGAATGACGGCGCAGCCGTCAGTTCTTGCTCTTGTCGACCAGCGCGCCCTTCTTGATCCAAGGCATCATGTCGCGGAGCTTCGCGCCGACTTCCTCGATCGGATGCGCGGCGAGCTTGGCGCGGGTCGCCTTGAACGAGGTCTGGTTGACCTTGTTCTCAAGCATCCAGTCGCGGGCGAACTTGCCGCCCTGGATGTCGGCGAGAACGCGCTTCATCTCGGCCTTGGTCTCCGCGGTGACGATGCGCGGACCGGTGACGTACTCGCCGTACTCCGCGGTGTTGGAGATCGAGTAGTTCATGTTGGCGATGCCGCCTTCATAGATCAGGTCGACGATCAGCTTCACTTCGTGCAGGCACTCGAAATAGGCCATCTCCGGGGCGTAACCGGCTTCGACCAGGGTCTCGTAGCCGGCCTTGATCAGCTCGACCAGGCCGCCGCAGAGCACGACCTGCTCGCCGAACAGGTCGGTCTCGCACTCTTCCTTGAAGGTGGTCTCGATGATGCCGGCACGACCGCCGCCGACGGCGGAGGCGTAGGAGAGGCCGAGGTCATGGGCGTTGCCCGAGACGTCCTTGGCGATCGCGATCAGGCAGGGCACGCCGCCGCCGCGCTGATATTCCGAACGCACGGTGTGGCCGGGGCCCTTCGGCGCGATCATGAGCACGTCGAGGTCGGCGCGCGGGTCGAGCAGGTTGAAGTGGACGTTGAGGCCGTGCGCGAACACGAGGGCGGCGCCCTTCTTCATGTTGTCGTGCAGGTGCTCGCGATAAATGTCGCCCTGGAGCTCGTCCGGGGTCAGCATCATGACGAGGTCGGCCCATTTGGCGGCTTCGGCGACTTCCATCACCTTGAAGCCGGCGGCTTCCGCCTTCTTGACCGAGCCCGAGTCCTTGCGCAGCGCAATGGCGACGTCCTTGACGCCGGAGTCCTTGAGGTTGAGCGCATGGGCGTGGCCCTGGCTGCCATAGCCGACGATGGCGACCTTCTTGCCCTTGATCAGGTTCAGGTCGGCGTCGCGATCGTAATAAACACGCATAGTCGTTTCCTCGTTCAGGGCCAGAATCGGCCAAAGGTCAGTGTCCGAAGGGTGAAATTTGCGGATTTCGGGGGCTGTCTAGAGCATTTTCAGCCCCTAGGGAAACCCGTTTCTGCATGGAAATCCGCGACATCATGCATCCATGAAAACGGGGTAGAGGGAGGCGAGCAGCAGGAGCGCCATCACGATATTGAAGGCGCGGACCAGCCGCTCCGAGGTCAGTACCGGTCGTAGTGCAGTGCCGAACAGGGCCCAGACCACCGTCGAGACCGTGCCGACGAGCAGGCTGATCAGGGTCTGGATCGCGATGTTCAGGGGGAATTGGGCGATGGCGGCATAGGCGGTGATGGTGCCGATCACAATCACCCAGCCCTTGGCGTTGATCCACTGGAACATCGCCGCGCCCCAGAAGGTCATCGGGCCGCGGCCGTCCTCCTCGCCCCGCTTGGCCGGCCCCGAGAAGGCGATCACCGCGGCGAGGTAAATCAAGTAGGCGGCGCCGGCATATTTCAGGATGGTCTGGAGGATCGGATAGGCCAGAAACACCGTGCCGAGCCCGAGGCCGACGGCGCCGACCATGAAGGCGAAGCCGATCGTGATGCCGGCGATATGCGGGATGGTGCGGCGGAACCCGTAAGTCAGTCCCGACGACAGCAGCATGATGTTGTTCGGCCCCGGCGTGAAGAACATCACGAGGGCGAAGATGATGAAGGCATAGAGCAGCGACTGGGACATGCTCACCTCACGCGGTCTTCGGCAGCGGCTGCGGGCGTCTCGCCAGCACCATCACCGCGATGCCGCCGATGACCGTCAGCATCCCGGCCAGCCGCAACGGGCCGAACTTCTCGCCAAACACGATGCTGGAAGCAGCCGAGCCGACGAACGGCACCAGCAGCGCGAACGGCACCACTTGCGCTGCGGGATAGTCACGCAGCAGCCGGCCCCACAGCCAATAGGCGATGCTGGTCGAGATGGCGCCGATCGCCAGCAGGCAGACGAGGCCAGTCGGCGACATATGGATCAGCGACTGGAAGGTCGGCGCCGGCCCGTTGACGACCAGCGCCAGCGCGAACAGCGGCACGGCGGCGGTCAGGCAGAGCCAGGCGAACAGGTCGAACATCGGCGCGCCACGGGCGCCGCGCAGCAGGAGATTGCCGACGGCAAAGCAAATCGGGGCGATCATCAGCACCGCGAAGGCACCAACGCTGAAATCGTAACCGACGGTACCGCAGATCAAGAGCAGGCCGACTGCGGCGACGACGATGCCAAGGGTCTGCACCGGCGTCGGCCGCTCGCCGAATGCGATCGCGGCAAAGCCGATGGTGAACAGCGCCTGGCTCTGCACGACGACGCTGGTGAGCCCCACCGGCACACCGTGCGCGATGCCATAGGCTTGGCTCAGGAACTGGCCGAGGAACAGCGTAAAGCTGATCGCGATCAGCAGCGACCAGGCGATCTTCGGCTTGGGAATGAACAGGCACGGCACCGCGGCAATGGTGAAGCGCATCGCCGTCATCAGCTCCGGCGAAAGTTCGTCGAGCGCGATCCGGCTCGCCACGAAGGCAAGCCCCCAGATGACCGCCACCAGAATGGCGATGAGGATATCGGCCGGCTTCATTGTTGTTCTCGGTTCTGCTTTGTCGTGCAGCCCTGTTTGTTGTTCTGTTCTAGCCTTGCTCGCCGGCTTTCGGTTTCCGCAGCAGATAAGTACCGTGCATGGGCGCGTGGTAATCGACCGAGACCAGCGTGAAGCCGACATCGGTCAGCAACCGCTCCATCACCCAGCCGAAGGTGGAATATTCGTCGCGCATGTGCGTGACGACGCTTTCGCGCGAAAAATCGTGGTTCTTGATATGGAAGTCGGCCCATTGCTCGACGTCGCGCTCGATGGCGTCGGGCATCGAGGCGTAGACGATGTCGCGCAGATAGAAGCTCGCGCCCGGCTTCAATGCACGGTAGATCCGCGACATCGCCACCGCCTTCCAGAAATCCGGCAGATGGTGCAGCGTGAACTCGCTGACGATCAGATCGTAGGATTCCGGGCGGTAGGCGAAGCTGAGCAAGCCGGCGGACTGTGTGCGCACGGGCGCCTTACGGTCGCGGGCGTAGATCTCGGCGAGCGCCAGCATCGCCGGCGAGATATCGATGGCGTCCACCTCGGCACCCATCAGCGCCGCTTCGGTCGCGAGCACGCCGTTGCCACAGCCGATATCCGCGATGCGCCAGCCGCGCTGCACCCCGAGCATTTTCAGCGCGGCGCGCGCCCGCAGATCGGCATCGTCATGGGCGTCGTAGATCGAGGCCACTGCGGGCTCGATTCCCATCCGGTTGCGCTCGTTATAGTACCAGTCGCGCGCCAGCATGGCTCACATCCCCTCAGGCCCGCGGCCAATCGCGGCAACGCCGGTGCGCGACACCTCGACAAGGCCGAGCGGGCGCATCAGGTCGATAAACTGGTTGATCTTGTCCGTATTGCCTGTGATCTCGAACACAAAGCTCTCGGTGGTGGCATCGATCACGCGGGCGCGGAACGCATCCGCCAGCCGCAGCGCCTCGACACGATGCTCGCCCTGCCCGCGCACCTTCACCATCGCAAGCTCGCGCTCGATCGAGCGCTTGGTCAGGGTCATGTCGACGACACGATAGACCGGGATCATGCGGTCGAGCTGGTGCTTGATCTGCTCGATCACCATCGGCGTGCCCGTGGTGACGATGGTGATGCGCGACAGGTGCTTCTGGCTCTCGGTCTCCGAGACGGTGAGACTTTCGATGTTGTAGCCGCGCCCGGAGAACAGCCCGATGACGCGCGCGAGCACGCCCGGCTCGTTCTGCACGAGCACCGAGAGCGTATGCGTCTCGTTGGGATCGTGGCGGTCCTCGATGAAATAGGCGGATGCCGGCTGGTTCATGGTCGTCCCCTCTTGTCTCTCCGTCACGCCATCGCTGGCGCCTCTGCCCCGACCCAACTGCGGAACAGATCGAAATCGATATTGCCGCCGGACAGCACGAGACCGACGCGCTTGCCTGACAGCTTGGTCTTTTCCTGAAGCGCCGCGGCGAGCGCGGCGGCGCCGGCGCCTTCGGCGAGATTGTGCGTGTCGGTCCAGTAGGCGCGGATCGCGGCGGCGACCTCGTCGTCGGAAATCTGCACGATGCGCGCGGCACCCTTGCGGATCAGCGCGAACGCGTCTGCGTCGGGAATGCGCGTTGCCATGCCGTCGGCCAGCGTGTTGCTGGTCTTCGTCGTCACGACCTTGCCGGCCGCGAACGACAGCGCGTAGGACGGCGCTTCGGTCGACTGCACGCCGACGATCTCGGTCTTCAGGCCGAGCAGGTCACGCGCCATGATGCAGCCGGAGATGCCAGAGCCCTGCCCGATCGGCACATAGAGAACATCGAGATCCGGCGCCGTCCGGAACAGTTCGAGCGCATAGGTGGCGACGCCGAGCACGAGATCCGGATGGAACGACGGCACCATGTGCAGGCCGGTAAATTGGGCGCGCCGCTGCGCCTCTTCGGCGGCCGCCTGAAAGTCCTCGCCATGCTCGACGAGCTCGGCGCCAAACGCCTTCATCGCGCGGTTCTTCTCGACCGAGTTGCCGCGCGGCACGTAAATCACTGCCGGCACGCCGTGACGGCTCGCGGCAAAGGCCAGGCTCTGGCCGTGATTGCCGCGCGTCGCCGAGATGATGCCCGGAATGTTCGGCCGCTCGCGCTTCAGCCGTTCGAGATAGACGAGACCCCCGCGCACCTTGAAGGCGCCGATCGGCGTGTGGTTCTCGTGCTTGACGATGACCTGCGTCCCGAGGCGCTCGGCGAGCAGCGGCCAGCCGCGTGCCGGCGTCGCCGGCACCGCCTGCCCCACGATCGCATGTGCGCGCTCGAGCTCCGTCAGGTCGAACATGACGTCACACCAGCGCCTTGCCGCCGGCGAACGCCTTTGCCGTGGCTTCGTCGTTGGCCTGCTCGGGCAACAGCATCTCGTTGTGCGCCTTGCCGGAGGGGATCATCGGGAAGCAGTTTTCGAGCGCCGCGACGCGGCAGTCGAACAGCACCGGACGCTTGACCGAGATCATCTCCTGGATGGCGCCGTCGAGATCAGAGGGCTTGTGCACCTGGATGCCGACGCCGCCATAGGCTTCGGCGAGCTTGACGAAATCCGGCAACGCCTCCGAATAGGAATGCGATAGCCGGTTGCCGTGCAGCAGCTGCTGCCATTGCCGCACCATGCCCATGTACTGGTTGTTCAGGATGAAGATCTTGATCGGCAATTCGTACTGAACCGCCGTCGACATCTCCTGCATCGTCATCTGCACCGAGGCATCGCCCGCGATGTCGATGACGAGGCTGTCGGGATGGGCAACCTGCACGCCGACCGCGGCCGGCAGGCCGTAGCCCATGGTGCCGAGACCACCGGACGTCATCCAGCGATGCGGCTCCTCGAAGCCGAAGAACTGCGCCGCCCACATCTGGTGCTGGCCGACTTCCGTCGTGATGTAAGTGTCCTTGCCGCGTGTCGCCTCGAACAGGCTCTGGATCGCGTGCTGCGGCAGGATCACGTCGTTGCTCTTCTTGTAATAGAGCGAGTTGCGGGCGCGCCACTGCGCGATCTGCTGCCACCAGGCTTTGATGTCGGGCTTCTTCGCTTCCGCCTTGAACACCTGGAGGATGTCGCCGAGGATGTTGCCGCAGTCGCCGATGATCGGCACGTCGACACGGATGTTCTTGTTGATCGAGGACGGATCGATGTCGATGTGGATCTTCTTCGAGCCCGGCGAGAACGCATCGACGCGGCCGGTGATGCGGTCGTCGAAGCGCGCGCCGACGCACAGCATGACGTCGCAATCATGCATGGTCATGTTGGCTTCATAGGTGCCGTGCATGCCGAGCATGCCGAGCCAGTTCTTGCCCGACGCCGGATAGGCACCCAGGCCCATCAGCGTGGAGGTGATCGGGAAGCCGGTGACCTCGACCAGCTCGCGCAGGAGCTTGGTCGCCTCGGGGCCGGAATTGATCACGCCGCCACCGCTGTAGATCACCGGGCGCTTGGCATTGGCGAGCAGCGACACGGCCTTGCGGATCTGCGTCGCGTCGCCCTTCACGCGCGGCGCGTACGAGCGGTGCACGTCCGACTTGCGCGGCGGATGATAGGTGCCGGTCGCGAACTGCACGTCCTTGGGCACGTCGACGAGCACCGGGCCGGGACGGCCGGAGGTCGCGACATAGAAGGCCTCGTGCAGCACCTTGGCGAGATCGTTGACGTCGCGCACCAGCCAATTGTGCTTGGTGCAGGGCCGCGTGATGCCGACCGTGTCGCACTCCTGGAACGCGTCGTTGCCGATCAGATGCGTCGGCACCTGGCCGGAGATGCAGACCAGCGGAATCGAGTCCATCAGCGCGTCGGTCAGCGGCGTCACCATGTTGGTGGCGCCGGGACCGGAGGTCACCAGCGCAACGCCCGGCTTGCCGGTCGAGCGCGCATAGCCCTCGGCGGCGTGGCCCGCGCCCTGCTCGTGCCGGACCAGGATGTGCTGGACCTCGCTCTGCTGGAAGATCTCGTCATAGATCGGAAGCACGGCGCCACCGGGATAGCCGAAAATGTCGGTCACGCCATGATCGATGAGCGCGCGAACGATCATCGCGGCGCCGGTCATCTGGTTCGGATCGTGGCTCTTGTCGCTCATTGTCTTGCTCCGGATGCGCTGTTGTCAGCGGCTTCGTTCGTGTCGGGTTCGGGAAATAAAAAAGGCCCCGAAGAGGGCCCATGCACACCGCCTGTCTTGTGGATGGCAGCTAGCCACCCCCGGCGGTGTGCCTGGGTACGACGGCGATAAGGAGTTTGGTAATAATGTTACGCATGGCAGGTGCCCGGCTTCCCAAAGGTTGCGCGAAACATAACGGTCAAAGCCCGGATGTCAAGGCAATGCGACCGTTCCCGCGCGATTTTGGCAATGTAGCGGTGTTCCCAGGGTTCGGCGAGAGGTAAATTCGGGAACCCGGGTACAAAAGCGCGTCAGCGGAGGTCCCGCTCCGCATTCACGATGGCGGCAAGCCACCCCCTCGCCTCCTCCGGCTTCACCCATTCGAACTCGGGCAGTTGGTGCCGGAACCAGGTGAATTGCCGCTTGGCGTAGTGGCGGGTGTCGGCGCGACCGATCGTGGCCGCCTCGTCCAGGCCGATCTCACCGCGCAGATGCCGGATCAGGGCCGGCACGCCATGGGCTTTCATCGCCGGCAGCAGCGGATCGAGATGTCTGGCGGCGAGCCACTCCACCTCCCTCAACGCGCCGGCACCGAGCATGGCATCGAAACGGGCATCGATGCGGGCATAGAGCTCGTCGCGCTCGGGGGCGAGAAACACCGCGCGAAAACTGTCCTTGGGCAGCAGCGGCGGCTGGCCTTCATGGTGCCAGTCGAGCAGCGAACGGCCCGTCGCTTCGACCACTTCGAGCGCGCGCGCGATCCGGGTGCGGTCGCGCAGGTTCAATCGTTCGGCGGCGCGCGGATCACGGCGTGCAAGTTCCTCATGCAGCGCCTCGACGCCGTTCCGCTCCAGCCGCGCGCGCACGTCCTCACGTATTTCGGCGGGAATAGGCGGCACCACGGAGAGGCCCGCCGTCAGCGCCTTGAAATAAAGGCCCGTGCCGCCGATGAAGATCGGCAGGCGGCCTTCGGCTTTCGCCTCGTCCAGCGCCTTCGTCGCGTCGACCACCCATGCGCCGGCCGAGAAATTCACGGCCGCATCGACGTGGCCGTAGAGACGGTGCGGCGCGCGTCCTTCCTCGCCATGTGTGGGGCGCGCGGTGATGATGCGGAGGTCACGATAGACCTGCATGGAATCGGCATTGATGACGATTCCGCCCGTACTCAGGGCAAGCTCGAGCGCCAGCGCCGACTTGCCGCTGGCGGTCGGGCCTGCGATAAGCACGGCCTTGCCAACATGTCTTCTGCTGACTTGTCCCTCGCTCACGAAAACCTCAAATGTCCCTCGTCGCCACGCTGATCTGCAATCCCGACAATCCCGCGCTCGACAGCACCATCGTCGACGGCGCCCGCGCCGTGCTGCCCCAGGCGCAACCTGCGCACTGGCTGTTTGACGGGGTTGCGGTCGACATTCCCTTCGGCGCGCAGGATAACCTCCAAGGCGACCGTCACGCCATCGAACAGCGGTTGCGCGAGCTTCGCGGCGACCTTCCCATCGACATCGTGGTGCAGCCAGTCGGCTTCCGGCGCAAGAAGCTTTTTCTCGCCGACATGGATTCCACCATGATCGGCCAGGAATGCATCGACGAGCTCGCCGATCTCGTCGGAATGAAGGCCCACGTGGCGGCGATTACGGAACGCGCGATGCGCGGCGAGATCGAGTTCGAGCCAGCGCTGCGCGAGCGCGTCGCGCTGCTGAAGGACCTTCCCGCCAGCGTGGTCGACGAGGTGCTGGCCAAGCGCATCACGTTGACGCCGGGCGGCCGCGAACTGGTCGCGACCATGCGCGCCCACGGCGCCTATACCTGTCTCGTCTCCGGCGGCTTCACGCTGTTCACGCGCGCGGTCGCCGCCAAGATCGGCTTCCAGGAGAACCGCGCCAACGAGCTCGTCGTCCGCGACGGCAAGTTCACCGGCGAGGTCAAGGAGCCGATTTTGGGCCGCGCGGCAAAGCTCGCGACGCTGGTGGATCTGATGGAGTCGTTCGATCTCGACGACATCGACTCGGTCGTGGTCGGCGATGGCGCCAACGATCTCGCGATGATCCAGGCGGCGGGCCTGGGCGTGGCGTATCACGCCAAGCCAGCGGTCGCGGCTGCGGCTGCCGCGCGGATCGACCATGGCGATCTCACCGCGCTGCTCTATGCTCAGGGGTATCGGCGGGACGAGTTCGTGGAGGCTTAGCCTCTCCCGTCGTCAGCACTTGCGGCACGCCCAGCGGCCGTAGGGTGGGCAAAGGCGCTTGCGCCGTGCCCACCACTCTTGTCGCGATGGTGGAAAGATGGTGGGCACGCTTCGCTTTGCCCACCCTACTGGATTGTGCGGCGACTACTGCACGCTCAACGCCACAAACCGCAGCTCGCCGTCGGCGTTGGAGACGAGCAGCAGCACAGACTTCTTGCCGTCCTTCTTGAGCTGGTCGACCCGCTTCTGGATGTCGGCGCCGCTGGAGACGGCCTCCTGCGCGACCTCGACGATGACGTCGCCGGCGGAGAGGCGCTTCTCGGCAGCATCCGAATTGGCGTCGACATTGGTGACGACCACGCCCTTGACGCTGTCCTTGATCTTGTAGCGCGTGCGCAAATCCTTGCTGAGCGCGGCAAGATCGAGACCGAGCGCCTTCTGCGTCACCGGCTTCTCGGGCGCCGGCTCGTCGGTCTTGACCGCGGCCTGCACCTTGTCGGGATCCTGGAGACGGCCGAGCGTGACCTTCTTGGTCTCCTCCTGGCCCTTGCGGATGATGACGACATCGACTTCCTTGCCGACCGCCGTGTCGGCGACGACGCGGGAGAGATCCTTGGGATCCTTGACGTCCTTGCCGTCGAACTTGACGACGACGTCGCCGGGCTCGATGCCGGCGGGCTTGGCCGGGCCCTTGTCATCGACGCCGGCGACCAGCGCGCCGCGCGCGGGCTTGATGTTGAGGCTCTCGGCGATCTCGTCGGTGACGCTCTGGATGCGCACGCCGAGCCAGCCGCGGCGCAGTTCGCCGAACTGGCGGAGCTGATCGACCACGGCGACAACCGTCTTCGAGGGCACGGCAAAGCCGATGCCGATCGAGCCGCCGGAGGGCGAGATGATCAGCGTGTTGACGCCGATGACGTCGCCATCGAGGTTGAACAGCGGACCGCCGGAATTGCCGCGGTTGATGGAAGCGTCGGTCTGGATATAGCTGTCATACGGCCCCGAGGAGATGTCGCGGTTCTTGGCCGAGACGATACCGGCCGTCACCGTGCCGCCGAGGCTGAACGGATTGCCAATCGCGATCACCCAGTCGCCGAGGCGCAACTTGTCGGAGTCGCCGAACTTTACCGCCACCAGCGGCTTCGGCGGCTTGATCTTCAGCACGGCGAGGTCGGTCTTCTTGTCGACGCCAACCAGGTCGGCCTTGATCTTGGTGCCGTCGTTGAGGATGACGTTGATCTCGTCGGCGTCCGCGATGACGTGGTTGTTGGTGACGACGACGCCAGCGGTGTCGATGATGAAGCCGGAGCCGAGCGAGTTGGTCTTGCGGGGCGGGTTGTCACCGCGCTCGCCGCCCTTGCTGCCGCCGCCGGGGCCGCGGCGGTTCTTGAAGAAGTCGTCGAAGAACTCCTCGAAGGGCGAGCCGGGCGGCAGTTGCGGCATGGTGTTGCTGCCGCCGCCGCCGCCCTTGGCTTCGACGGTCTGCGAGGTCGAGATGTTGACGACCGCGTCGATCACCTTCTCGGCGACGTCGGCGATCCCGTCCGGGCCACGCGCAAGGGCCGGCGTGCCGAACGCGCTGAATGCACTGACGGCGAGCGCGGCCAGCCCTAAGCGCAAGCGGGTCGGGGCAATGGTGGCAGCGGTCATTGGTATCTCCAGAGAAAAGGATCAGGCGCCAAGGATTCGCCCCCAAGACTGCGCTCGAACGGGGGGACGGCGCAAGCGCGGAGCTTAACGGGCCTCAAGACCCGGATAATACGGCGAAAACCAGTCTCTCGCCTTCACTTTGGCGTTGGCGTGACGCCTAAATCGGACGGCGCATAACCCAGATCAAGACCAGGCCGGCCACGGCCGAACCGATCCCAACCGCCCGCAGGATATTGTCCGGCGTGGCGATGGCGCTTTTCATGGCCTTGCGCATCCAGTTCGGACTTGCCGCGAACATCAAGCCTTCCAGCACGAACAGGATGCCTAAGCCGATGAGGAAGTCGGCGAACGCAATGGACCTCATCGGAATGGAACCTCCCGTAGTGCTGTTCTTGTCTGGACGAAGGGCGGCAGAACTGCCGCCCTCTGTCTAGCTCACGGCTTCGCCGGCGTCTCGGTTGCCGTCTTGCCGGACGGGTTACCAAAGAACCGGAAGAAATCCGAGTCCGGCCGCAGCAGGAAGCGGGTGTCGTTCGCGCGCAGCCCGTTCTCATAGGCCGTCATCGACCGGTAGAAGGCGAAGAAGTCGGCGTCCTTGCCGTAGGCTTCCGCGAACAGGCGGTTGCGCTCGGCGTCGCCGACGCCGCGGATCTGCTCGGCCTGCGATTTGGCTTCCGCCTCGATCACGGTCGCCTCGCGGTCGGCCTTGGAGCGGATCTCCTGTGCCTTCTGGCCGCCCTGCGCACGGAACTCGGCGGCTTCGCGCTCGCGCTCGGTCTTCATGCGCTGGTAGACCGCCTGGCTGTTCTGCTCCGGCAGGTCGGCGCGGCGGATCCGGACGTCGACGACCTGGATACCGTAGCCGTCGGCCTCGCGATCGAGCTGGTCGCGGATGCGCTGCATCAGCTTCTCGCGGTCGTCGCGCACCACGTTGATGAAGGTGACCTCGCCGAGCACGCGGCGCAGCGCCGCGTTCAGGAGCGTGGTGAGCTGGATGTTGGCGGCCTGGATCGAGCCGACGCTCTGGTAGAAGCGCAGCGCGTCCTTGATGCGGTAACGCGCGAAGGCGTCGACCACGAGCCGCTTCTGGTCGGACGCGATCGCTTCCTGCGACGGGTTCTCCAGATCGAGGATCCGCTTGTCGATGTTGATCACCGAATTCCACGGCGCCTTGAAGTGCAGGCCGGGCGCGGTGACGACGTCGACGGGACGGCCGAACTGCAGCACGATGGTCTGCTCGGTCTGTTGCACCGTGAACAGCGACATGTAGCCGACGATCACGACGAGCAGGAGGGCGAGCAGCGTGACGATACCTGTGACCGGAGACCTCATCGGTTGCCTCCGCTCGACTGCTGACCGGTGGTAGGCGGCCGCTTGGTCGTCAACTCACTGAGCGGCAGATAGGGCACAACGCCCTGGCCCGAGGGGCCGCCGTCATAGACGAGCTTGTCGGCGCCGCCGAGCACGCGCTCCATCGTCTCAAGATAGATCCGTTCACGCGTCACGTCGGGCGCCTTCTTGTATTCCTCGTAAACCTTCAGGAAGCGCGAGCTCTGGCCCTTGGCCTCGGCGACCGTCTGCTCCCTGTAGCCTTCGGCGGCCTGCGTGATCTGCGCCGCACGTCCGCGTGCCTGCGGCACGACCTGGTTGGCGTAGGTCTGCGCCTCGTTCTGCAACTGCTCGAGATTGGCGCGCGCCGCCTGGACGTCGCGGAACGCGTCGATCACCTGCGCCGGCGGGTCGACCTTCTGCATCTGCACCTGGCTGATGAGAATACCGGCGCCGTAGCTGTCCAAGGTCCTCTGGATCAACTCCTGCACGCCCTGTTCGGTAACGTTGCGCGCACCGGTCAGGATCGGCTGGATCTGCGAGCGGCCGATCACCTCGCGCATCGCGCTCTCGGAGACCGCCTTCACGGTGCCTTCGGGATTCTGGATGTTGAAGAGGAAGTCGCCGACGCCGTCCGGCTTGATGCGCCAGAGCACGGTGAAGTCGACGTCGACGATATTCTCGTCGCCGGTCAGCATCAGGCTCTCTTCCGGCACGTCACGAATGGAGCGGCCGCGTCGTGCCGGATCGTCGATCAGCGTCATGCCTATGGAGATCGTGTTGACGCGCAACGCCTTCGGCAGCAGCACGGTTTCGATCGGATAGGGCAGATGATAGTTCAGACCCGGCTGCACGGTGCGGACATGCTTGCCGAAGCGCAGCACGACGCCGAGCTCTTCGGATTGCACCCGGAAGAAGCCCGACAGCAGCCAGAACGCGATGATGAGCAGGACGATCAGCGTGATGCCGATGCCGGAGAAATAGCCGCCCGGCATGATCTGCTGGAGGCGGTCCTGGCCGCGCCGCAGAAGGTCTTCCAGATCCGGCGGCCTTGGCCCGACCGGTTGCGGGCCGTTGCCCCATGGTCCCTTCGGACCCGAGCCCCATGGGCCACCGCCCTGATTCTTCCACGGCATTCGACGCTCTCCTCGGCAGGGTGAAAATCGCCCCCGCCCGCTTTGTCCGGTCCGGCTTTATAGGGGACAGGCAAGTCCCTTACAACGCGGCCCGGGCTGTCCTTCGAGCTATGCTCGGGCACGAAAAAGTCAATGTAAACATTGACGAATGCGGTTAATTGCCCGCCCGCCGACGATATGTCACATAGGAGTAGTCGGCGCTGTCGTCGGGGCCGGCAGGATGCCGGATGCGCCCAACCTCATCCCACTCTGCCTTGTCGATGTCGAAATGCGTGTCGCCTTCGGGACGCGCATGCACTTCGGTGATTTCGAGGCGATCGGCGCGATCGAGCCATTGCCGATAGATCTCGGCGCCACCGATCACCGCGATCTCGGCGACCGAACGCCGCAGGGCATCGCCAAGCGCAACCGCGCCCGCATCGGCAGCCGATGTCGTGACGATGGCGCCATTGGCGCGATAATCCGCATCGCGCGTGATGACGATGTTGGTACGGCCAGGAAGCGGCCGGCGCAGGGTTTCGAAGGTCTTGCGGCCCATGATCACGGGCTTGCCGATCGTGAGCGCCTTGAAGCGCGCCATGTCGGATTTCAATCGCCACGGGAACCCGTTGCCGGCGCCGATGACGCCGTTCTCCGCGATCGCGACGACGAAGATGATCTCCATCAGGACGCGCTCCCTGCAAGTCGTGTCAGCGCGGGGCCGGTGACGCGGCACAGCGTCCAGTCGTCCATCATGACGGCGCCGAGCGATTTGTAGAACGCGATCGACGGCGCATTCCAGTCGAGCACCGCCCATTGCAGCCGCGACCAGCCGTTGTCGACGCACTCCCTGGCGAGATAGACCAGCAGCGCCTTGCCAAGGCCCTTGCCCCGATGCGACGGCCGCACATAGAGATCTTCGAGATAGATGCCGTGACGGCCGCTGAAAGTGGAGAAATTGACGAACCAGACCGCAAAGCCGACCGGCTCGCCGTTCCACTCGGCAATCGCGCAATAGAGCTGCGGACGCTCGCCCAACAGCGCTTCCGCAATCATCGCCTCGGTCGCCTCGACTTCGTGCGAAAGCTTTTCGTATTCGGCAAGCTCGCGGATGAGAGCAAGAACCAGCCCGGCTTCACCGGCGCGCACGCGGCGGATGGTCAACGACATCTGCGCTAGACCGCGACTTCCGCCTTGATGTGCGGATGCGGATCGTAGCCGACGAGCTCGAAATCCTCGTAACGGAAGGAGAAGATGTCCTTCACATCAGGATTGATCCGCATCACCGGCAGCGTCCGCGGCGCACGCGTGAGCTGGAGCTTCGCCTGCTCCAGGTGATTGGAATAAAGATGGGTGTCGCCGAGCGAATGCACGAAGTCGCCGGGCTTCAATCCCGTGACCTGCGCCACCATCATGGTGAGCAGCGCGTAGGAAGCGATATTGAAGGGCACGCCGAGGAAGACGTCGGCCGAGCGCTGATAGAGCTGGCACGACAATTTGCCGTTGGCGACATAGAACTGGAAAAGCAGGTGGCAGGGCGGCAGCGCCATCTTCTCGACGTCGGCGGGATTCCAGGCGGTGACGATCAGCCGGCGAGAATCCGGGGTGCGCTTGATCATGTCGATGACATTGGCGATCTGGTCGATGCTGTGCCCGTCGGCCGTGGGCCAGGAACGCCATTGATGGCCATAGACCGGCCCGAGATCGCCATTGGCATCGGCCCACTCGTCCCAGATGGTGACGCCGTTGTCGCGCAGATATTTGATGTTGGTGTCGCCCTTCAGGAACCACAACAGCTCATGCACGATCGCCTTCAGCGGCAGCCGCTTGGTGGTCAGCATCGGGAAGCCGGCAGACAGGTTGAAGCGCATCTGATGGCCGAACACCGACAGCGTGCCGGTGCCGGTCCGGTCGGTCTTCTCGGCGCCGTCTGAAAGAATCCGCTCGAGCAGGTCCTGATACTGGTGCATGTGCCATTGAGCCTTTGGGGAGGCGGCGAACTTAACGGCGCGCCCCGCGCTACGACAGCAGCGATTCGCTGTTTAACCCCATTATACCCCGAAAAGTGACTGTTCCCGGTGCAAACAACAAGGGGCGGAACTTGCGTCCCGCCCCTCGCCTATCGGCTTGAAAGTGCTCGTTAAGTTGCCGGCTTGAGCACCGGGGTCCACTTCGCGATCTCGTTCTTGACGAGGGTCGCCAGCGCCTCCGGCGTCCGGTCCTTGGGACCCGGAATGACGCTACCGAGCTCGAGCAGGCGCTTCTTCACGGTCTCGTCGTCGAGCGCCTTGATGGCGGCGGCATTCAGGCTCGCAATGATCGCGGGCGAAGTTCCCTTCGGCGCGAACATCGCGTTCCAGGCCTGGGCCTGGAACGCAGGCAGGCCGGCCTCCGCCGTGGTCGGCACGTTCGGCAGCGACGGATTGCGCTCGGCCGTCGCGATCGCATAGGCCTTGATGGTGCCGGCATTGATCTGCGGCACCGCATTGACGATCTGGTCGCACATGTAGTCGACCTGTCCGGCCACCAGCGCATTCATCGCGGGGCCCGTGCCGTTGAAGGGCACGCCGACCGGCTTGATGTCGAGGATCGAGTGCAGGAGCTCGCAGGAGACGTGCGAGACCGAGCCGACGCCGGCATGCGCGGCATTGACCTTCTCGGCGTTCGCTTTCACGTAGGCGACGAACTCCTTGAGGTCTTTCGGCGGAAAGTCCTTGCGCGCCAGGATCAGGATCGGCGTGCCCGCGAGCAGCGCGACCGGCTCAAAATCCTTTTCGGGATGGTAGGCGAGTTTCGGATAGAGCGGCACGGAGGCGGCATGCGTGCCCATATGCCCGGTAATGAGCGTATAGCCGTCATTGGCCGCGCGCGCAGCGCGCGTGGTCGCGGTGGTGCCGCCGGCGCCGACCACGTTCTCGATGATGATGCTCTGTCCGAGCGTCTGCGCCATGTGCCCGGTGACGATGCGCGAAATCACGTCGGTCGGTCCGCCGGCCGCGAACGGCACGATCATGGTGATGCTGCGCGTCGGATAGGTCTGCGCCTCCGCCGGTGCGACAAAGCCGCACAACGATGCGAACGCTGCGGCACATGCGCCCGCAAGCGCGCGAATGGAAGTCATCTCGATCCCCTCGGACGTAAAACAAAAATGCCGGCCACAGGGCCGGCATTTTCATTTCACGAAGCGGTCACACAAGTCGATTCGACTTCCGAATGCGGCGTGCGGACGCAGGGCGCCGCGACGACGCAGGCGCGGTCAGTTCTCGGATTCGGTGAACACCTCGTCGCGCTTGGCGCGCAGCACGGGCAGGACCGTGAGGATCAGCAGAAACGCCGCGATCGCCAACAGCACCGCCGACAACGGACGCGTCAGGAACACGCTCCAGTCGCCGCGCGAGATCAGAAGCGCACGACGCAGGTTCTCTTCCATCAGCGGTCCGAGCACCATGCCGAGCAGCAGCGGCGCCGGCTCGAAATCGTGCTTGATCAGCCAGTAGCCGACCAGACCGAAGACGCCCGCGAGAATGACGTCGACCGGTGCGTTGTTCACCGAGTAAATGCCGATCGCGCAGAAGATCACGATCGAGGGGAACATCAGCCGGTAAGGCACGCGCAGCAGCCGCACCCAGATTCCGACGAGCGGCAGGTTGATGATGATCAGCATCAGATTGCCGATCCACATCGAGGCGATCATGCCCCAGACCAGATCCGGCTGCTTCTGCATGACCTGCGGGCCCGGCACGATGCCGTGGATGGTCATCGCGCCGACCATCAGCGCCATCACCGCGTTCGGCGGGATGCCGAGCGTCAGCAGCGGAATGAACGATGTCTGCGCCGCAGCGTTGTTGGCGCTTTCCGGCCCCGCCACGCCCTCGATCGCGCCGCGGCCAAACCGCGACGGGTTCTTGGCGAGCTTCTTCTCGAGCGTATAGGCCGCAAACGACGCGATGACCGCGCCGCCGCCGGGCAGGATGCCGAGGATCGAGCCGAGCACCGTGCCGCGCAGGATCGCAGGCGCCGAATCGACCAGGTCTTTCCTGGTCGGCATCAGGCCGGTGATCTTCTGCTGCACCAGATCGCGGTTCATCTCGGCGCCGGCGTCGAGGTTACGGATGATCTCGGCGAAGCCGAACACACCCATCGCTACCGTCGCGAAGCCGAGGCCGTCGGCGAGCTCCGGAATGTTGAAGGCCATGCGCGAGGCGCCGGTCTCGATGTCCGAGCCGACGATCGAGAGCAGCAGGCCGAACACGATCATCGCGATCGCCTTCAGCACCGAGCCTTTGGCCAGCACCACCGCGAAGATCAGGCCGAGCACCATCAGCGAGAAATACTCGGCCGGACCGAACGCCAGCGCGAGCTTCGTGAGCGGCGCGCCGAGGACGGCGATCAAAACGGTCGCAACGCAGCCGGCGAAGAACGAGCCGATCGCGGCGATCGCCAGCGCCGGGCCGGCACGGCCCTGCTTGGCCATCTGGTGGCCGTCGATGGCGGTGACGACCGATGTCGCCTCACCGGGTATGTTGACCAGGATCGACGTCGTCGAGCCGCCATACTGGGCGCCGTAATAGATGCCGGCGAGCATGATCAGCGCGCCGACCGGCGGCAGGCCGAAAGTGATCGGCAGCAGCATCGCGACCGTCGCGATGGTGCCGATGCCCGGCAACACGCCGACCAGCGTGCCCACGAGGGCACCAATCAGGCACATCAGCAGGTTGATCGGAGAGAACGCGACGGCAAAACCGTGAGCGAGGTTGGCAAAGAGCTCCATTACACCCTCACTGAACCAGGAAACGCGGGAACATCGGCATCGGCAACCCGAGCACGTACGGGAACAGGATTGCGCAGCCGAGCGTCAGGCAGGCGCCGACGATGGCGGCCTCCAGCCAGCGCGTCTCATGCGAGCCCAGCGCCGCAATCATGAAGCTCACGAAGGCCGTGACCACGAGGCCGAGTGGCCGGATCGCCAGCGCGAAAAACAGGATCGCGACCATCACGAACAGAGGCCCGCGCCAGGAATAATGGGCCATCGCCGGCCCATCGGTCAAAAGGCCGGTCAAGGCGATGCCGGCCGACAAGGCCACCAGCAATCCACCGAACATCCGCGGCGCCGTGCCGGCGCCGAAGGAGAAGCCGCGCATGCCCTGCAGATCGCTCGACGCCCACAGCGCGAACAGGGCGAGCGCCATCAGGATGACGCCGCCGACATAGTCCTGCGCCGACCGGATCGTCATGAACAGCGTGAGGATCGCCACTGCAAACAGTGGATAGGAATAGATCAGGGCCAGCAGCACATCGGATGATGCCTTCTTGGTGCCGGCACCGAACGATCCGAATATGGCACTGGGCGCGCCGGCGAGCAGCGCCGTCGCATGGCCGGTTACGACCTGCAGTGGGCCGCGCCCGGCACCCCAGCCGAAGATCGTCCCGATCGACCAGATGAATTCGAAAATCTGCGGCGCGATCGCCAGCAGGCAGAAGCCGATCGCCACCGAGGTGTTTCGGGTGGCAGTCGCCGAGTGGCCCATCGTGTCGGCCATGCTTGTCTCCTCCGCGACTCCTAAGTCACGAGCACTGTTGTTCTAATCGGCTGGAAAAGGATCCCCCGCCCGGATCACTGCCTAGCGATTTTCATTACACAATGCCAGCAAAACCAATCAGGCCTCCGGCGAGCAGAAGCCAGAGTGGATTGATGCGCGAGACGGACGCGAGCACTGCAACCGCCGCGGTCAGAAGCAGCGCAGCAAAGGTGCGATCGGTCGACTGGGCCAGGATCAGGGCGCTGGCTGCCATCAATCCAATCGATAGCGGAACCAGTGCAGTCTGAATCAAGGCGGGCCAGCGCGATTGGCTGGGCCGGCTCAGCAGACGGCTGACATAATAGGCAAGCAGCGCCGTCGGCAGGCACATCGCCAGCGTCGCCGCCAGCGCGCCGGGGATGCCGGCGACGGCATAGCCGATTAACGTGACGATAAGTACGTTCGGACCTGGCGAGAGCTGTGCGATCGCATAGGCGTCGGCGAACTGCTTCTCGGTCATCCAGTGATGCACGTCGACTGCGATGCGGTGCATCTCCGGCACCGCCGCCGCAGCGCCGCCGACTGCGAACAACGACATTAGACCAAAGGTGGAGATCAGCGCCCAGATCGGGTTTTCGCTGTTCATACTGCTACCTTCCGCCGCACCCAATATGTGACGCCGATACTGATGGGAATCGCGACCAGCAGCACCGCCTGGAGCGGCAGGCGAAGCACGCCGATCGCAACGAACACGCCGAGCATGAGAATGAGCACGACGACGTCCATCCGCTTGAGCAATGGCATCATCATGCGGAAGACCACCGCGATCAGCAGCCCGACCGCCGCGCAGGAGATGCCCGCGAGGATCCGGCGCAGCACCTCCACATCGCCGAACCGGGCGTAGATGATCGCAAGCACGGTCATGATCACCGTCGGCGGCAGCAACAGCCCGGTAAAGGCGGCAACGCCGCCGGCGATGCCGCGCAGCCGCGACCCGAACACCATCGACAGGTTCACGATGTTGGGCCCGGGCAGGAAATGGCAGAGCGCAAAGGTCTCGTTGAACTCGTCCGCCGTCATCCAGCGGTGCTGATCGACAATGGCGTGGCGGGCAAACACCAGGACCCCGCCAAAGCCGGCCAACGACATCCGGGCGAAGGCCAGGAACAACGCGACGAGGCCGGGCGGAGGAGCGTGGGCGGCTGGATGGTCCGGCTCTTGATCTGGCTCTTGATCCGGCTCTTGGGCGGCCGGTGCTGAATCCGTGGACATGTCAGGAGCTTAGAACGCTGGCCGTCCCAGGGCCAAGATCATACCGAGGCCCGCCCGGGACCTATCCAAAGGGAACCGTGGGATCGCCGCTCGAAACACCTGTCATTTGAAACCTTTGCCCCCTATATTGGGGGTGCCGGTTCGCCGGCTATGGAAATAAACGGTCGTCGCAATAAACCATTCGGACCCGGGGGCGGTACCCGGCGCCTCCACCAAAGCCCACCAGCGGGCTCACCCAGAGCGGGCTTTGGCGGGGGCGAAATAGGATCGACGAGGGCGTAAAGGGCGTTCTTTTTCTCGGTATTGTTCCGCCGTTATCGGGCTATGCAATAGTTGCCAACGACAACTTTGCTCCGGTTGCTCAGGCTGCGTAACGCAGTTTGAAAGACCATTCTGAAGTCCTAACGGGTTAAGCTCCGTTAGGCGGGGTTCGGAGGCACCTGGCAACAGAAGCCTCCACTTACCTCTTATTTCCTTTCCGGCGGGGACTCCTGCTGACCCGTCAGGCGCGGTACTATTGCGGCTTGGCGAGTCGGGCCGGCAGGGCCCAACTCCTGGAATGCAACAGGACCACCATGGCGACCGATCATATCCGATACGATGTGCTGGCCCGCGACGCGCTGCGCGGCGTGCTGCGGAAGGTGCTGACCGATGCCGCGTCCCATGGACTGCCGGGCGAGCACCATTTCTTCATCACCTTCATGTCGAAGGCCGAGGGCGTGAAGCTGTCGTCGCGGCTCCTGGCGCAATATCCGGAAGAGATGACGATCATCCTCCAGCACCAGTTCTGGGATCTGACCGTGCTTGAGGACCGCTTCGAGGTCGGCCTGTCCTTCGGCGGCATTCCGGAGCGGCTGATCGTGCCGTTCAGCGCGATCAAGAGCTTCCTCGATCCGTCCGTGAAGTTCGGCCTCCAGTTCGACACCTCCGATGTCGCCGAGGTCTCGCCCGAGACATTGCCGGCCGCTCCCGCGCCGTCGGCCGTCGCGGTGCCCGCACCTGCCAGTGAACCGGCGGAAAGCGCCGAGGAGCCGACCGCCCCGAACCAGGGCGGCGCTGAGGTGGTGCGGCTCGATCGTTTCCGCAAGAAATGATCTAGGTTGGACCCGAAACGGTCGCGCCCGGCCAAACTGCCGATATAGAAGAGCACATGAAGAGGCTGCGCGGAATTCCGCGCCGCAGAATGGATGTGCTCATGGCCAAGACTGCTCGCTCGAAGACTGCTCGCTCGAAGACTGCCCGCCCCGCCAGCCGCACCGAGACCGACAGTTTCGGTCCCATCGAGGTCCCCGCCGATCGCTATTGGGGGGCGCAGACCGAACGCTCGCGCCAGAATTTCCGCATCGGCATCGACCGCATGCCGATCGAGCTCGTGCATGCGCTCGGGATCGTCAAGCTCGCCGCCGCACAATCCAACCTCGCGCTCGGCCTGCTCGACCAGCGCCGGGCCAATGCCATCATCCGCGCCGCGCGCGAGGTGATCGAGGGCAAGCTGGACGATCATTTCCCGCTGGTCGTGTGGCAGACCGGCTCGGGCACGCAGAGCAACATGAACCTCAACGAGGTCATCGCCAACCGCGCCAATGAGCTGCTCGGCGGCGAGCTCGGCGCCAAGAAGCCGGTGCATCCCAACGATCACGTCAACATGAGCCAGTCGTCGAACGACTCGTTCCCGACCGCGATGCACATCGCGGCCGCAAGCCGCATCAATGCCGATCTCGTCCCTGCCCTCGGCGAGCTGTTGCGCGCGCTCCGCAAGAAGGAGAAAGAGTTCGCAAAAATCGTCAAGATCGGGCGGACACACACCCAGGACGCGACGCCGCTGACGCTCGGCCAGGAATTTTCCGGCTACGCCGCGCAGGTCGAAAGCGGCATCGCCCGCCTCAAGGTCGCGGTGAAGGACCTCTATCCGCTGGCCCAGGGCGGCACCGCCGTCGGCACCGGCCTCAACTCCAAGCCGCGCTTCGCAAGACTGTTCGCAAAGCACGTTACCGGGATTACGAAGCTGCCCTTCACCAGCGCCGCCAACAAATTCGAGGCGCTGGCCTCGAACGACGCCTATGTGCTGGCGCACGGCGCCATCAATTCCGTCGCGACAGGCCTGTTCAAGATCGCCAACGACATCCGCCTGCTCGGATCGGGCCCGCGCTCGGGCCTCGGCGAGCTGATCCTGCCGGAGAACGAGCCGGGCTCCTCGATCATGCCCGGCAAGGTCAACCCGACGCAGTGCGAAGCGATGACGATGGTGTGCTGCCAGGTGTTCGGCAATCACACTGCGATCACAGTCGCCGGCAGCCAGGGCCATTTCGAGCTCAACGTCTACAAGCCCGTGCTCGCCTACAACATGCTGCACTCGATCCGGCTGATGGCGGACGCCGCGCGCTCCTTCACCGAACATTGCGTCAGCGGCATCCGTGCCGACGAAAAGCGCATCAGGGAGCTGATGCAGCGCTCGCTGATGCTGGTGACCGCGCTCGCCCCGAAGATCGGCTATGACAACGCCGCCAAGGTGGCGAAGACCGCGCATGCCAACGGCACCACGCTGAAGGAGGAGGCGCTGCGGCTCGGCTTCGTCTCAGCCGACGAGTTCGACCGGCTGGTGCAGCCGGAGAAAATGACGCGGCCTGGATGAATTCCGAATTCCGATAGTCATCCGTAATGATACGGTGCCCTGGGGCTCATAAATATAAGGCCTAAGGGCCGGGATTTGATTACCGTCAATGTTGTGGCGAGGCGGCGTGCTACGCAGGCCTCTCTGCCCTTTGACGGGGCTAATTCATCGTTTGATGGCCCGAGGGGCCAATTGACGAGGACGAGCGAATGGCGATCAAGTCTCATAGGGCGCAACACGGCACCCAGTTTCTGAATGTTTCATCCTGCCAGAAGAGGAGCGGATGATGGAGACGCGGCATGGGGAACGTCATCAACCTGAATCGTTTCAGGAAGCGCGCCGAGCGGGAAGCCACGGCGAAGCAGGCGGACGTCAACCGGGCGAAGTTCGGCCGCACGAAGGCGGAGCGGTCGGCGGAGGAGACGCGCGCGGACCAGGCGAAGGCGCATCTGGACCAGCATCAGATCGATCGCGAGGATCAGTCATGAAGTCGCCCGTGGTGAAACGGTCGATCGTGGTCGCCGGCCACAAGACCAGCGTCAGCCTGGAAGAGGCGTTCTGGAACGGCATGAAGGAGATCTCGGGCCTGCGCAACATGACGCTGTCCGAGCTGGTCGGCGAGATCGACGGCAACCGCCAGCAGGGCAATCTGTCCTCGGCGATCCGCCTGTTCGTCCTCGACTACTTCAAGAGCCGCGCCATGGCCGCCATCCAGCCGGAAAAGGTCCCGGCCCAGTAGCCGTTGGGCGTCCTCCAACGGCGCCTCACGGTTCTGCACTTTAAAATCACTCTAAGGTGCAGTTTCAGCCGACCCGCGCGCTTGACCTCACTGCCCTGCGTTGAAAATACAGGGCATGACCGACACCAATGACACGCGTTCGCGGATGCCGCTGGGCCTGGCCCAGCGCGGCTATATCGGCGTCATCCAACACCTTTCTGCCGGGGATGCCGGCTCGGCGCTCTCGGACATCGAGCTCGAGAGCCGGCTGATCGAGCTCGGCTTCGTCGAGGGCGCCCGGGTCGAGGTCCTGCACGAGGGCCTGGTCGGGCGCGACCCGATCGCCGTCCGTGTCGACAACATCACGATCGCGGTCCGCCGTCGTGAAGCCATGGCCATCATTGTCGCCTAGATAGCGACCGGAAATCTGATCCCATGGAAGCTCCTCTGCTGCATCTCGCCCTGGTGGGCACGCCGAACAGCGGCAAGACGTCGCTGTTCAACGCGCTGACCGGCAGCCGACAGAAGGTCGCGAACTATCCCGGCGTCACCGTCGAGCGCAAGGAAGGCTTCTTCGTTACGCCCCTGGGACGCCAGGTCTCGGTGGTCGACCTCCCCGGCACCTACTCGCTGCGCGGCCGCAGCCCGGACGAGGAGATCACCCGCGACTTCGTGCTCGGCAAGGCGTCCGGCGAGACCGTGCCCGACCTCGTGCTGTGCGTGGCCGACTCGACCAATCTGCGCCTGACCATCCGCCTGCTGCTGGAGCTGAAGCGCACCGGCCGGCCGATGATCCTCGTGCTCAACATGTTCGACATCGCGAGCCGGCGCGGCATCACCGTCGACGTGGAGCGGCTCGCCAAGGAGCTCGGCGTGCCCGTGGTCACCTCGATCGCGGTGCGCAAGAGCGGCACGGCCGACCTGTTGGCGCTGACGGACGAGATCTCGGCGAAACTCGCCGCGGAGCCGCGGGAGAACAGCTGGCGCGCGCTCAGCGTCGCCGAGCTGCGCGCCACCCAGCGCGAGGCCGACCGCATCATCGCCGACTGCGTCAGCCTGCCAAGCCGGCCCGACACCTGGACCGCGCGGATCGATGCCGTTGTGCTGCATCCGGTCGGCGGCCTGATCGTGCTCGCTCTCATCCTGTTCGTGATGTTCCAGGCGGTGTTCGCCTGGGCGCAGCCGCTGATGGACCTGCTCAACAACGGCTTCGACGCGCTCGGCGAATTCGTGCACGCCACCCTGCCCGCCGGCCTGCTGCAGAGCTTCCTTCAGAACGGCGTGATCTCAGGCGTCGGCAGCGTCATCGTGTTCCTGCCGCAGATCATCATCATCTTCCTGTTCATCCTGCTGCTGGAAGACTTCGGCTACATGGCGCGCGCCGCGTTCCTGATGGACCGCATCATGGGCGGCGCCGGCCTGCACGGCCGCGCCTTCATTCCGCTGCTGTCGAGCTTTGCCTGCGCCATTCCCGGCATCATGGCGACGCGCGTGATCGACAACAAGCGCGACCGGCTGACCACGATCCTGATCGCGCCGCTGATGACCTGCTCGGCGCGCATTCCCGTCTATACGCTGATCATCTCGGCCTTCATTCCGGCCAGGGACGTCTGGGGCTTCATTAACCTCCAGGGCCTCGTGATGTTCGGCCTCTACGCCGCCGGCATCACCAGCGCGCTGGTCGTCTCGTTCCTGATCAAATTCTTCATGCTGCGCGACTATGCGCCGGCGCCGTTCATGCTGGAGCTGCCGGACTACAAGATGCCGCGGCTGAAATCGATCGCGATCGGCGTCTACACGCGGGCGAAAATGTTCCTGCACCGCGCCGGCACCACGATCTTCTCGATGATGGTGCTGATCTGGTTTCTGGCCTCGTTCCCGCAGCCGCCCGCGGGCGCCACCGAGCCGGCGATCGACTTCAGCCTGGCCGCGATCATCGGCAAGGCGCTCGAGCCCCTGCTCGCCCCCGTCGGCTTCAACTGGCAGATCGCGGTCGCGCTGATCCCGGGCATGGCGGCGCGCGAGGTCGCGGTCGCAGCCCTCGGCACCGTCTATGCGATCGAAGGCGGCAAGGAAGCGGCCGAGCAGATCGGCCAGGTGTTGGCGACGAAATGGTCGCTCGCGACCGCGCTGTCGATGCTGGCCTGGTACATCTTCGCCCCGCAATGCGCATCCACGCTCGCCGTGATCCGGCGCGAGACCGGAAGCTGGACCTGGATGGCCGTGACCTTCTTCTACATGCTGGTGCTCGCCTATGCCGCGAGCCTCCTGACCTACAACGTCGCGGTCGCGTTAGGGGCGGGATAAGGCCCCCTCAAACCAAAACTGCGAAAACAACCCCATGCACAGTAGACGTGGGTTGTGAAATCAATGGCTTACGCATTTGCAAAAACCACCCGGGCCAAGGACTAATGCGCGCCGGTTGCACCGTCGGGCAAAACACTGGCACAATGGTATCGTCGAAGAATTGCCAAGACCGGGATCAGGATCGGGATAGAGATCCGCTAGCGCGGATACCACTGACCGCGAGGGTCATACTGATGCGCGAAGGCGTAGCTCGGATTGACGCCGCAATAGGCACTGATCCCTGAAGCGGTTGCCATGCACTGCTCATAGGTCGCGAATTGGCAATTGCCTGGGTATCCCCAGATCCGCCCCTGCAAGCAGTAGCTATTAGGAACACCCGGGGCGACGTTGCCATGGCGATACTGGCGTTCGGCCGCGGACGAGATCGAGGCTGCCGACACCAGAATTGAGCTAACCGATAGAATTGCGAAAAGCAGGCGGGTCATCTTCATCTCCTGATTTAAGTTCCGTCGGATGCTGCGCGCCAACCTGCCTTCTGGCTGCGAACATCAAACCCAATTGGGCGCGCGCGGTCCCAACGAAAATCAACGGATCTAAGGCAGGGGGCACGAGGCCGCACACACGAATGCGGCTGCTGCCGCAGTAAGTCGTCTTGCATCCATAGTTGTCTCCGTGAGCTGGTGAAGTCCAGCCATCGAAGCATGGAAACCTTACGAGGCCTCACGTTGCGCTAGATCAAGGCGGCGTATCGCGACATGCCAAACCTCGTCCTGTCCGTTGGTACAATGAACCTTAGGACGATAGTCACTCGTCCCGCTTTCGAACAAGCTCGATATCAGGAACAACAAGAGCCGCGCGACACTGTCCCCGTTTCAGCACATGCCCCGCGACTGACGAACCCGATCGCTATGAGATTGAGGAGTTGGTCCAATGCTGATGCACGCAACCCCGGTCTCCCTTCCCCGCCCGCATTCTCTTAGCGAACTCGGAATGACCGCCGCCTCGAATCCGGTGGTCAGCCTGCGCGAATTCACCTACAGGCGCGACAGCGAGATCTACGGCGAGAAGGAGCCCGCCGAATACATCTACCAGGTCAAGTCAGGCACAGTACGAAGCTACAAGCTGCTGTCCGACGGGCGCCGGCAGATCAATGCGTTTCATGTTCCCGGCGACACCTTCGGGCTGACGAATGGCGGTGTCCATCGCTTCACGACGGAAGCGGTGACGGACACGACCGTGCGGCTGATCAGGCGGGAGAGCCTCGACGCTGTTGCCGGGAGCGACGGCACCTTGGCCGGAAGCCTGCTCCATATGACCACGACGAATCTCCGGCATGCCGAGGACCACATGCTGCTGCTTGGACGCAAGACGTCGCTGGAGCGGGTTGCTGCCTTTCTGATCGAAATGGACAGGCGGCTCACGGCCGCAGGCGTCCTCGCGCTGCCGATGTCGAGGCGTGACATCGCGGATTATCTCGGTATGACGCTCGAGACCGTCTCGCGATCTCTCTCGCATTTGCGCGCGCTTGGGATCCTCGGTTTCATCGACAAGAACCAGCGTCACATCGTGCTCTTGGACAGACAACAACTCGCCGGGTTCGACCGTCGGAACTGACGCCGGAAGCGGCGGACATCCTCGCGTTTTCGCGCTTCCCATGAAAAAGGCCCCGGTCCATGCCGGGGCCTGAAGTCACTGGGAAGACACAGGCTCAGTAGCGAGCACCATAACCAGCACCATAACCGCCGAAGCGATAGTTCACGCGAACCGTGACCATGTCGATATCCTGGGTGACACCGCTGCCGGTGAGGGTGAACCCACCGGGTGTGACCACGCCTGCGAAGGAGGTGTTGTCACGCCCCATCCAGAGGTGGTCGTATTCGACACCGACCGTCCAGTTCGGGCTGAAGCCATACTCCCAGCCGACACCCAGGGCACCGCCCCAGCGCGTGTGACCTGCCGAGGCGAGGCCGACGCCGGTGACATTGTTGAAGATGTCAAAGCGATTGCGCGTCACGGCGGCGCCGCCCTTCACGTAGAGCAGTGAGGCGTTCCATGCCCAACCGAGCTGAGCCGTGAACAGCCCGATCGCATCGGTCTTGCCCGTGGTCGAGATAAACGGATCGATCACGCTGACGCGTGTGTTCTTGATCTCGGCCCAATCACCCTGAGCTTCCAGGCCGAGCACGAACTGATTGGTCTGCCAGCGATACCCGATCTGTCCACCGACGAGGCCTCCGGAGCGATCGGCGCAACCACTTGCGACGTTGCCTGCGGGCGTTATCAAATCGACGCAACCGTGGCTCTGCCCCCAGCCTCCGTTGGCGCCGATGTAAAATCCGGTCCAGTTGTAAACCGCCACCACCGGTGCCGGCGGCGGCGCCTTGACGGCCATATCGGCCGCCATGGCCGGAGCCGCCATGCTCAGCGCCGCGAAGCCGATCGCCGCGATCGAAAGCTTTTTCATCGTTTCGTCCCCTTTGCTCAAATTTCTTTCGTCAGAAGCGAGCCCTAATGCAGGCTGGCGTGCATAAAGCTTGCGAACATCCTGAAGTTTACGCGCGAGGGGATTTTGGGCCCGTACCAAAATGGCAACACTCAAACGCCATCGCTATGCACAGAAGAGTGCTTAGTCAGTCTTTGAAGTGCCGTGCGCTCCAGCACCGTCCTGTTCGTCAGCAAGCCACGCGCCGATGCCGGAGGATGGGATCACCCGCTTCGGCAGGTGCGGGTTGATCGTGCCTGCAAAGACGGAAAGTCCCTCATCGCGCTTGGCGCGCGCAAACAGCTTGGCTTCATGCTCAGTCGCGAAGGTCTTCGTCTCGCGCGGACTTCGTTGTCTCGGCAGAACGCCTCGCCGTTGCACTTCGAAGGTGACGTACCAGGTCGGACTCATTGCGCACACCAACATGTCACCAGTCCCTGGACTCGCGTTGTGGTGCGGCTGTCATCCGCCTGTTTGATTCAGATCAAGCAGCGACTTGACTGCGAACGCTTGACGCGCCGGGTCGCGAACTGAGGGTCGGTTGACCCGTCGGGCAACACAGGAGCACGATGGCATCATCGGCTTCAGTGACATCCGGCTCCCGACCTTCTCCGTCCCGCGAATGGCGATGCGATACCGTCTTCGGGCTGGATCGGCGCCGTGATCAGGGCCGACCGCCACCCCATCAGCAGGGAACCCGGCGCCGATCTGAGAGTTCGTTCCAAGGCCGTTCGGCTTAACCGGGCGCGAGCCCTGGGACTCGCGCAGGGGCGGTGGCGCCCTTCTCTCGAAGCGTCAAAGGGGATCAATGAGCAGTCCATCCAGCACTGTTACGGACAGTGCGCCCCGAGAGCTGTCCAGAATATCGACCGGCAGCGCCGGGCTGGACGACATCCTGGGTGGCGGCTTCGACGCCAACCGGATGTATCTCTACGAGGGGCAGCCCGGCACGGGCAAGACCACCATCGCGCTTCAGTTCCTGCTGAGGGGGGTGCGGGACGGAGAGCGCGTGCTCTATATTTCGCTGTCCGAAACCAAGCGCGAGCTGGACGTTGTGGCGCAGCGGCACGGCTGGACGCTGGACGGCATCGACATCTTCGAACTGGTTCCGCCGGAGACGACGCTCGATCCGGAGCGCGAGCTCACGGTGTTTCATCCCGCCGAAATGGAGCTGAGCGAGACGACCGGCCTGATCTTCAGGGAAGTCGAGCGGGTCAATCCCAACCGCGTCGTGCTCGACAGCCTGTCCGAACTGCGCCTGCTTGCCCAGAACCCGCTTCGTTACAGGCGCCAGGTGCTGGCCCTGAAACATTTTTTCACCAACCGCAATTGCACAGTGGTCCTGCTCGACGATCTTTCGTCATCTCAGGACGATTTGCAGCTCCATTCCATTGCGCACGGCGTGGTGATGCTCGAACAGGTCGCGATCGATTACGGCGCCGAGCGGCGCCGGCTCCGCGTGATCAAGATGCGCGGCATCCGGTTTCGCGGCGGGTTTCACGATTTCACGATCGAGCGAGGCGGCCTGCAGATATTCCCCCGCCTGGTGGCGGCCGAACATCACAAGACCTTCGTCGGCGACTTCACCCCGAGCGGCAACGCCGAGCTCGACCAGCTCCTGGGAGGCGGCCTCGAGCGCGGCACCAATGCGCTGCTCATCGGCGCCGCCGGCGTGGGCAAATCATCGGTTGCGCTCACCTACGCGATCGCGGCGGCCGAACGTGGCGAGCACGCGGTGTTCTTCGCGTTCGATGAAGGCCGCGGCACGGTCGAAGCGCGCGCCCGGACACTTGGCCTGCACCTGCAAGAACACGTCGATTCGGGGCTTGTCCGGTTTCAGCAGATCGATCCCGCCGAGCTGTCGCCGGGTGAGTTCGCCGCAAACGTGCGAAAGAGCGTCGAGGCCGACAATGCCCGCCTCGTCATCATCGACAGTCTGAACGGCTATCTGGCCGCGATGCCCGACGAGCGATTTCTCATCCTGCAGATGCACGAACTCTTGAGCTACCTGGGGCAGCAGGGTGTGCTGACCATCCTGGTCCTCGCCCAGCATGGCCTCGTCGGTCCGATGGATACGCCTCTCGACATCAGCTATCTCAGCGATTCCGTGGTCATGCTGCGCTATTTCGAGGTCGGCGGAACGGTGCGGCGCGCTCTGTCTGTCGTCAAGAAGCGCAGCGGCCGACACGAGCATACCATCCGGGAATTTCGGCTTAGCAGCGCCGGCATCACGCTCGGCCCGCCCCTGAGGGAGTTCAGCGGCATCTTTTCCGGCAATCCGCATTATACCGGGGCACCTAAGCCCGAAGGGTCGGTTGAATGAGCGTTGAGCGAGATCACCATGTTCTCGTCTTTGCTCCGATCGGGCGCGACGGACTTGCCTCCGCCGAGCTGTTCCGGAGTTCGCACCTGGAAGCGACCAGCTGCCGCAGTCTGCCCGAACTCGTCAGCGAGATGGCAGCCGGCGTCGGCGCCGTTTTCGTTGCCGAGGAAGCTCTGTTCGGGAAAGACACCTCGCCGCTGGCACAATGGATCGAGAGCCAACCGCCCTGGTCCGACCTGCCCTTCGTCGTCCTGACCAGCCATCGCGAGCAGCCGGCCGTCCTTGCCTGGCGCCGCAGCATTGTCGCGCTTCTCCGTAACGTCTCGCTGCTCGAGCGGCCGGTTCAGCCAATGACGCTGACTAGCGCCGTTCAATCGGCACTGCGCGCGCGGCGGCGCCAATACGAAATCCGGGCTCTGTTCGCGGCGCGCGAACAGGCGGCTCAGGAGCTCGAGACGCTGGTGGTCGAGCGCACGCGGGCCCTTGCGGAAGCCGTCGAGCAATTGCGCGTCGAGATGGACGAGCGTGCCCGGGTCGAGGAGACGCTTCGGCAAGCCCAGAAGATCGAAGCCATCGGACAGCTGACCGGCGGGGTGGCGCACGACTTCAACAATCTGCTGATGGTGATCTCCGGCGGCCTCGACATGCTCGACCGCCAGACCGATCCGGACCGTCGTCGCCGGCTCATGGACGGGATGGTCCAGGCCGCCCAGCGCGGGGCCAGCCTGACCAGGCAGCTTCTCGCGTTCTCCCGCCGGCAGACGCTCCGGCCGGAGCCTGTCGACGTAGCCTCACAGATGGGCGGCATGCGCGAATTGCTCGATCGAAGCCTGAGAGGCGACGTCCATGTCGAGTTCGATTTTCCTGACACGCTCTGGCCGGTGGAGGTCGATCCCGGCGAGCTCGAACTCGTGATCCTCAACCTCGCCGTCAACGCCCGCGACGCCATGCCCAATGGCGGCACGATTCTCGTGCGCGGGGAAAATCTGCCCAATCTGAATGACGAGCAGATCGCCGGAGACTATGTGCGCCTGTCCGTCGTCGATACCGGTGTCGGCATGAGTCCGGAGATCCTGTCACGCGTTTTCGAACCATTCTTCACGACCAAGGAGGTCGGAAAGGGCTCGGGGCTCGGGCTCGCCCAGGTCCATGGATTCGCGACGCAGTCACGGGGGACGGTCCGCATTCGATCGGAAGTCGGCCGAGGCTCCAGCATCGAACTCTATTTGCCGCGGTCGCTCAGCATTCCTTCCAGGGAGCGACACCTGATCGATCTCAACATGGTGCGGCCGAAGAAGAGCAATCATGGCCGCATCCTTCTGGTCGAGGACGATGACGAGGTTGCCGCACTGGTGAGCGAGATGCTGGGCCAGCTCGGTTACGAGGTCACGCACGCGGCGAGTGGCGCGGCCGCGCTCGGTGCCCTGGCGGACGGCCGCGCCGTCGACCTCGTCTTTTCCGATGTCATGATGCCCGGTGGCATGAATGGGGTCGAGCTGGCGCGGGAGATCAAGAGAAGGCGAAGCGACATACCCGTGCTTCTGACCAGCGGATACTCCGAAGCCGCAGTTCACGACGCCGAATTGGCCGGTCTGCAGATTCTGCCGAAACCCTACCATATCGACGAGCTGGCCGCGGCGCTCAGCGCGGCAAAGGCAGAACCCGGGCGCGACATGGAGTCCAAGCGGTCCAGCCGCTGCTGACGCGTGCGGTGTCGCATCGCGAAAGCGATCGACGACCGGCCTCCAAAGCGGCTATCAGTCTCCATGGACCGCTTCAGCACCGACAGATTGACCGCCGAGAGGCTTCGCGAAGACCACCTCGACGACCTCGTCACGCTGCATCTCGATGCCGAGGTGTCCCGCTATCTCGGCGGCGTGCGTGCACCCGAGGTCACCAAGACCTATCTCGCGACCAACATGGCGCATTGGGACCAGCACGGTTTTGGGCTGTGGGTGCTGCGAACGAAGGACGGCGCCTTCGCCGGGCGAGCGGGCATCCGGCACATCCTCGTGGACGACATCGACGAGATCGAGATTGCCTACGCATTTAAGCGCGAGTTCTGGGGCCGCGGATTTGCGAGCGAGGTCGCAATCGCGCTGACGGACATTGGGCTGTCGCACCACGAACTGCCGTCTCTCATCGGCCTTGTCTATGTCAGCAACGGCGCATCCCGCCGCGTGCTGGAGAAGGCCAATTACATCCTCGAGAAGAGCACGACGCGTCATGGCAATGATGTCGTGATTTACCGCGCTCGGCGGTGAGATGCGTCTCGCAGGATGGGTAGAGCGAAGCGAAACCCATCCTTGCTTCCGGGCGCGTTGAAGCGTGATGGGTTTCGCTGTGCTCTCCCCGTCCTACGGGCTATCGCAAAGCCGCTTTACGCTCAGCCGGTGCGGAGCCGGACAACCGACTGCGGCAACGAAGCGAGAAACAGCACAACGCACACACACAGCAGGACGATGTCCTTGAACAGGAACTCGCCGGCCAGATTCCACGCCATCGGATCGGTTGAAAGGCTCCATGTGACGACGCCCGGCGTCGTGAAGAAGAACGACCACGTGATCGCGAAGGTCATCATGCCCATGAACGAACCCAGCGCCGACAAGACCGGACTGAAGCTGCCTGCCACGAGCAGCGCCGCGATCACGAATTCGGCGACACCGAGAACATAGGCCTCGCCCCTCAGGCCGAATACCGACAGCCAGGAGATGAACGGGCTGTGGCTGATGAACTGGGCGATACCCTGTGCGGATTGCAGTGTGAATTTCTGCATTCCAAACGATACGAATATGACCACCATGACCCAGCGCAGAATGGCGAGCGGACGATAAGAGCCTCCACCATTCTCCGCGACGTTGAATCCCATCATGCGACGATTTCTCCCCGGATTGCGCATCCATCTATTGGCGAACGAAGCGTCCGCTACGGGCTATTCGGAGGGGAGCGTCTGTCGTTACATCCGCGGCGGGGTTCCACGATCACAGCTGCGTGCAACGCGCGTGTTCGCGCCGCGGTCGAGACTCGCGCATTTCGGATCGACAGGCTCTAGCCGTCGCCGCAATTGCGGTGACAGTGCATTCAATTGATGCGCACGGGGTCTCCTGCTTCGAGTTAAGTGCACTGTCACCGGCTACCCGGGTGCCGGGCCGACAAGGCCTGACCGGCAGGTAAGGCCCGCAGATGACGAAAGCAGACAAGGCGGTTTATGCGGCCGTTGAGTTTTCTAGTCCTCGCGGCGAGCGAGAACTCTGTCAGCAGATCCGCACATTCACGGACAAATCAGTACGGGAGTTTTCGCCTGTGCCAGCACCTTGTTTGTCACGCTACCGATGAGAAGCATGGAGAGTCCGCTGCGGCCATGGGATGACATCACGATGAGATCGCAACCTTTATTCTCGGCTGCTGCGATGATGGCTTGATGGGGTTGCCCGTTCTCCACTTGAATCGGTTCGCAGGAAACGCCGGCCTCCTTGGCCGCATTTGCCGCGCGATCCAACGCGCTCGTGGCCTGTTCCTTGCGCAGCTCGGCATATGTTGCGACTGCTTCACGGAACCGCCCTGTCATTTCTGAAAACGGCTCCACAACGAAGATTAGAGATACCTTGGCTCCAAGGGATTTCGCCAGCGCCAACCCATGCGCCACTCCGTGCTCCGCTAGCTCCGACCCATCTGTCGGAATGAGAATATGCCGGTACATGCTTCACCTCCCGCCTGTCTGGACGTATCGCTGCCTTCCGAATGTAAGCTGGGCCCGCGTTTCGGATGCGGTCTTGAGATAGATCAATCTCTCGACCCAGCTCGTACGATGGATAGAGCGGAGCGAAACCCATCAACACGCCTGGATGGAACGATGGGTCTCGCTGCGCTCTACCCATCGTACAGGCCGCGAGCTACCGCTCGCCCGGCCACATCGCCATGGCCGCCTTCGCTACGCCTCTCAACTCCTCAGGCGTCGCGTCGTCCTTGGCCTGGATCGCCATGCCTTCGAAGACGCTGAGGTAGAACCGGCTCAGCGCATCGATGTCGGTTGCGGCAGGCAGTTCGCCGCTCGCGACCGCAGCCTCCAGCCGCCCGCGCAAATTGCCAAGCATGTCGAGCCGGACCTTCTTGATCTCGCGAGCAATGGTGGCCGGCCATTCGTCGCTGACGGCGCCCAGCACGGCCATGCAGCCGGCCGGCGCTCTCCGGGATTTCGGCAGGGTCTCGGCCGCCCCGATCAGCAGATTCTCGATGCCGGCGCGCGCGGTCGCGCCTTCCGCAAGCCGGTCCCAGACCGGCTGGCCCTGGGTCTCGACGTAATGCTCGATCGCGGCAAGGTAGAGTGCCTCCTTGCTTTCGAAGGCCGCATAGAGGCTGGGCGAGCTGACGCCCATGGCGTGGCAGAGGTCGTGCATCGAGGCTGCCGCAAAGCCCTTGCGCCAAAACAGCAGCATGGCGGCCTCCAACGCCGCGTCGCGATCAAATTCCCGTGGCCGACCTGCCATCGCCCGTCTTTCTGTAATGATCAACACATAATTCACTTGACCGCGGCAATCAAGACTCCACATATTCTGTGTCGATCATTACAGAATTGGAGAGATCACATGACACTGGCAGGAAAACGGGCCCTGGTGACGGGCGCAAGCAGGGGTATCGGTGCGGCCATCGCGAAGGCGCTCGCCGCGGAAGGCGCCGATGTCGCGATTACTTACGAGAAGTCGGCGGAGATCGCCGCCAAGGTCGTGGACGCGATCAAGGCGACGGGCCGGAAAGCCGTAGCGATCCAGGCCGACAGCGCCGATGTCGCTGCCGTTCAGGCTTCGGTCGACAAGACCGTCAAGGAGCTGGGCGGGCTCGACATCCTGGTCAACAATGCCGGCATTCTGCGATTGGGCGGCCTCAACGACATCTCGCTCGCCGACATCGACGCGATGCTGAACGTCAACGTGCGTTCGCCGATCGCCGCGAGCAAGGCGGCGCTGCCGCACCTTGGCAAGGGCGGCCGCATCATCACCATCGGCAGCTATTTCGCGGACCGCGTGCCCTCGCCGGCGCTCGGCGTGTACGCGGCGTCGAAGTCGGCGCTAACCGCATTCACGAAGGCGCTGGCGCGGGAGCTTGGCCCGAGGGACGTCACGGTCAACCTCGTGGCACCGGGCTCGATCGACACCGACATGAATCCGGCGCACGGCCCGACCGCCGAGACATTGAAGCAGTTCATGGCGCTCGGCCGGTACGGCGCGACGGATGACATCGCGAACGCGGTGGCGTTCCTGGCGAGCGCGAAGGCAAAATACATCACCGGCTCGACCTTGACCGTCGACGGCGGCGCGAACGCGTAGACATTCCGGCGCTTGGTGTTCGTCCAACAGGAGGTCGAGAAGCTGGCGATGACTGCGATGGCAAAATAAGATGATGTTCGCGATCATCATGGCGGGCGGCCGATGCCTCGGCCGCCCCGCGAGCGTTAGATGGAGCGTGTCGCGTGCTTCGTCCCTCGTCCAGCTTCGAGCATGACAGCACGACTGTCACTTTGGCTTGAACGTCAAAATGCCGTTTGCACTCATCGTTCGTACCCGTCATTGTTTCGCAACGCCGCCCGGATGTTGAGCGGGTTCCGGTGATCAAACGGGAGGCCTTGCCATGCAAGACGTCGAGAAGCGTGTCATTGGCAAGGTTATGTGGCGGCTTATACCGTTCCTGATCGTCTGCTATTTCGTGGCCTATCTTGACCGCGTCAATGTCGGCTTTGCCAAGCTGCACATGAACCAGGCGCTGGGTTTAAGTGAAGCAGCGTTCGGACTGGGCGCGGGCTTGTTCTTCGTCGGGTATTTCCTGTTTGAAGTCCCCTCCAACATCTTCCTGGAACGAGTCGGCGCGCGCGTCTGGATCGCCCGCATCATGATTACGTGGGGAATCGTCTCGGCGGCCTTCGCATTCATCCCATCGATATCGGCAGCAACGGGACTACCGACAACGGGCGTCTTCTACTCTCTTCGTTTGCTGCTCGGCGCCTGCGAGGCGGGATTCTTTCCAGGCATCATCTTCTATCTGACCCTGTGGTTCCCGGCGGTTTACCGGGCTCGGGTCATCAGCCTGTTCATGCTGGCGATCCCGATTTCGTCCATCATCGGATCGCCCATCTCCGGGCTTCTGCTCGGCGTGACCGGTTGGGGATTGGAAGGCTGGCAGTGGCTGTTCATTCTCGAGGCGCTGCCCTCGGTCGTGGTAGGCATCTGCGTCCTGCTCTATCTGACCGATTTTCCGCGCCAGGCCCGCTGGCTGCAACAAGACGAGATTGCCTGGCTGGAAGACGTGCAGGCCACCGAGAAGCGGAACAAGGAGAAGGTCGAACACCTGTCATTGGGGCAGGCGCTCACCGATTACCGCATTTTGTTGTGCGCTCTGGTGTACTTCTGCCTGAATGCTGCAAGTTATGGCGTGGCGTTCTTCCTGCCAACCATCATCAAGGGTTTTGGCGTCAGCGATACCCAGACCGGCCTGCTCGCAGCGCTGCCCTTTATTTTCGGGGCCGCGGGCATGGTGCTGCTTGGTCGTCATTCCGATCGGACCATGGAACGAAAGGGTCACGTCGCCGCGGCACTGTTGATGGCAGCGGTGGGGATCGGAGTGGCAGGTCTCGTTTCCAACTCCGTCCTTGTCATGGCATTGCTTTGCTTCGCACAGATCGGCGTCTCCGCGGTCCCCCCGATGTTTTGGCCGCTGCCGGCGAGCTTTCTAACGGGAGCATCGGCTGCCGCCGGCATCGCCGCGATCAACTCGCTTGGAAATCTTTCCGGTTTCGCCGGTCCTTACGCAATGGGCTACCTGAAGGATTTAACCGGCAGTTTTACCGCAGGTCTTCTGTTGCTGGCGGGTTGCGCGCTGGTGGGCGCAGTCGTAGTCGTGCTGCTACGCATCGATGCAAGGCGCGAGCAAGTGTCCGGCGAAATCGCGATGGCGCACTAGACGCGGGTGATCGTCGCTACCTGAAATAACCGAGCACGAGATCGATATCCGCGCTGCCCGCCACGGTGCCGTTGAGTTCGGCGTCGATGACGCGGCGGCAGGCCGCGATCGCGGCGTGATCGCCGAGATCGTTGGCGGCTTCGAGCACGAGCCAGGCGGCGTCGACGGAAGCCTTCTCGGGAGCCGAACCGCCGGCATCGACGGGCAGGCTCTTGTTCTTGCGAATTGCGGTGCCGAATTGAGGCAACATTGCAAATACTCCCCTCTCGCTCAGTGCACCTGGAGTTCGGGCTGACGGCCCGTATCGGCACCCGCGCCGGTCTTGCGCGACTGGTAGAACTTCAGAATGCTGCGCGACGTCTCGATCTTGAGCTTGCCGAACTCGCGCTCGCTGTCATGGAGCTCGCGCGCCGTGATCAGATGATCCTTGGCGCCGAGGAACAGCAGCGACATGGTCGTGTCCCACGAGAAGTCGAGCGCCTTGCACAGCACCAGAAGTATCTCGCGATTGCGGTCCATCATCGCGCGCTCGATCACGTCGACCGGAAGCGACGACAACAGCGACAGGCCGATCTGCACCTCGTCGAAACGGTGCTGGCGCGCATAGTTCGAGATCGAGTCCTGGTTGAGGTTGCCCTGGCGGTACTGCGTCGTCACCACGCGCTTGGCGACGAAATAGCTGCGCGAGGACGGACCGAACTTGGACTGGAGATCGCCGGTGACGTCGGTCACCGAGCTCTGGATCTGCGACATCATTTCGGGCCGCTCGCTCGCGAGGCGGCGGCGGACGTCTTCCGACGCCTTGGAAATGAGCTGCTGGAAGATGTGGCGCGGGACGTCCTTGCGCAGGCCGAGCTGCTCGGCGAGGATCGAGTCACCCTCGGCGCGCCGGACCATGTGCAGCAGGCCCGAGCCGGAGAAGCGCGCGCCCTCGTTTTTGGCGACGGAGGTCACGACCTCCTGGTCGCCGCGCTTGACCAGCACGTCGGTGACGGCTTCGCCGATCGACCTGCGCTGGGCGATCGCAAGCAGATGCGCCTGGCCCTTGGTCATGGCGCTCTCGACCAGCATCTTCTCGTCGATACGGCTGGAGTCGCGCAGCACCGGACCGGCCACGTCGATCTCGTCGTCGAGGGCGAGCTTTTCGATGACATTGAGCGGAGCGTGGTCGCAGGCCGACATCAGCTCGGAGAGCTGCGCCCGCGCGGCGACCTCGATCTCGTCGGCGAGCCGCCCGATGACCTCGCCGAACATGCTGATCTCGTCGTCGCTGTAGCGGCCGGTGATCAGGATGTCGGTCGCATGCCACAACGCCTTCGCCCGGCTCTCGTCGGTGCCGCGCGCGATCGCGTCGTCCAGATCCTGCAGAAGCGATTTCGCCCCGTTCATCTCGTTACCCCAGTTCTTGGTTAGCCATCCTGCTTGTGCTGGCAGGACGCCGAATTCCTCTGGGAACCGACACTAGAGATCAAACGCGAGAATCCAGTAAAGTCGGCAGATCAGTTTTGCCGAGCAAAATTCGTTAAAATGCGCGGGAATGGGTTTACCGGCGGGCAAGGGCCAGCGCTTGCCGAACAGGCTGCCGCGTTCACGGATTCGACGGCGTCAGCACCAGCGGTGGCTTCGGCTTGGGTTTTGCGGGCGGCGGGCCCGGCGCCGGCCTCACCTCGATCGGCGGTGGCAGCGGGGCGATCTGCTGGCTCGCGAGCGGCGGGCTTGTGAGTGGAGGACTTGGCGCTGCAGGGGCGGCCAGCGGCGCCTTCGGCGTCGGCGCGGCCTTTGGCTTCGGCGGCGCGCGGCGCGGATCGCGGCCGGGCAACGGCACGTCGGTCAGCGACGGCTCGGGCACCGGATCGGGCGAGACCAGCGTCGGCAGCGCCGCAGTCGCCGGCGGCGGCTCGCCACGCTCGATCGCGTCCAGCCGGCGCGTCTCGCGATCGATCGTGCGCACCGCGAGCCAGGACGACAGCGGCGCGAGATCGACGGTGCGGTTGAGCCTGTCGGGGGGACCCGCCGCGAACAACTGGATCTCCGGCGGCGCGCCCGAAAGTCCGGTCATGATCGGCGTCAGGCTGGCGCGGATGTCGGCCTGGTCGGCGGGAATATCGTAGCCGCCGGAGACGATGGCCCGCGCGTTCTTGGCTTCCAGCGGTGTCGCGCCGACGCGCAGGCGCCCGTCGCGGATCGTGAACGGGATCTGCGCCGAGGCGACCGCGATCGGACCTGCCAACAGCGCGGGTTCGACGAGCTGCCGCAGCCTGTTGTCGTCGGCAACCTGGCCGCCGTCGCTGGCGCGGATGGCGATCTCGAAGGCGCGCGGATTGAGGCCGCTGATTTCCGCGGCCTCGAGCGTCACCGTGCCATTGCCGGCGAGCGCACCGGTCAACGCCGCAACGCTGCGGCCCTGGCTGGTCAGGGCCATCTGCACCGAGGCGCGTCCCTTGGGCAATGCGAGATCGCGGTAGCGCAGCGCCGCCGCATCGACATTGCGCAGCTCGATACGTGCATTCAGCGCAACGCCATTGGCGCCATTGCGCGCGTCGAAACTCGCCGACATCTCACCGCCGCCGACACCGCCCTTGAGCGCGTCGAGCGCGAGCGACTGGCCATCGCTCCGGATCGTGCCGCCGACCGGGCGCAGCTCGATGCCGTCAGGCAACGTGCCGCGCAAGGCCTGGAAGGCGATGCGGCCGCGCCAGCCGCCGAGCAGCCCCGCACTCAGGGGATCACCGGCATCATGTCCGGCGGCGCCGATGGCCATTGCGAACGCGGGCGCAAGATCGAGCGCGTCGAGGCCGATTTCACCATCGACGCTCTTCTCCTGATCGAGCGTCACCGCGAGATGCCCGCGCAGATGCGAGCCGGCCGCACTGCTGTCGAGATCGTCGAAGGTCAGGCGGTTGCCGGAGAGGCCGACGCGCGAGGACAGGTTGACGCTCTGCACTGACTTGTCCGCCGGGCTGGTCCCGAACAGCGGCGCCAGATTGGCATTGCGCACGCGCAAATTCACGCTGGCCTTCGGCTGGAACGAATTGGGGTCCGACAATTCGATGCTGCCTTGCGCATCCGCATCCAGCCCGCCGCCACTGAGCTTTGCGTTCAATTGCAACGGCCGGCGCCAGGCGCCGCTCAACCGGCCCTCGAACTGCGAAGGGCCCTCGCCCACGGCGGCGACGCGATCGAGGCCCAGCAGCGCCAGCAATGCGCCGGCCTTCGGCGTCGAAATTTTCGAGTCCAGCGTGAAGTCGCTGTTGCGCAAGCGGTCGATGTCGATGCCGTTGACCGCCGCGACCGGCGTCTGCCCGGCCAGCGTCGCGGTAGCCTTGAGCTGCGGCGCATCGAGATCGAGCACGGCGCGCGCGTCGTTGCGATCGGCATGGTCGGCGTTCTTGTCGAGGCTGAGGTCGAGCTTCAGCCGCGTCGCGCCGGGCAATGACGGGATGGCGTCGAACCGTGCGCGCACCGAAGGCGCGATCGGCTCGAGCAGCGCGGTGAGCTCGCGCAGCGAATTGGCCGAGGATTTCAGCGCGAGCTTGCCGGTGGCATGAACGCGGTCGAAGCTGCCGCTCGCTTCGGTGGTCACGCCGCTCGCCTGACCAAACCGCAACTGCTCCAGCGACAGCGCCGCGGGGCCGTAGCCGAGTTTCGCCGTGAACGGTCGCAGCTCCTGTCCGGCCGACATCGCGCGGCCGACATCGAGCGCGAGCCTGGCTTCCTCCGGCCATTCGCCCTGCGGCCCCGCGAGCGCGCGCACGAAGCTTGCGGCGGCATCGAGGTCGAGACGGTCGGCCTTGAGCTCGGCGTCGATCCGCGAGCCCTTGCTCGCGCCGGTCTGGACGAAGGCGATGCGGCCCTCCACCGCGCCGCCCTCGATCTCGGCCTTCAGCCTGTCGACGGCGAGATGGTTGGCTGCGATGGTCACGTCGCCGGCAAGGCGCAGCGGCCGCGTGCTGCGACGGTTGATCTCGCTGCGGCCCTGGAGCCAGGCCACCAGCGTATCGGGGTCGGACGACTCGACGCTGAGCCGGCCGCTAAAGCTGTCGGCGCCAGGCGTTGCGCCGTTGAGCGAGAGCTGCGTCATGCCGGGCGCGCGCAGCTCGAGCCGCTGGAAAGTCCAGGACCTTCCGTCGGTCTGAAGCTCCGCCGTGATGTTCTGGAGCGGACGCCCGCCCAGCATGATCTGGTCGGAGTTGAACTCGATCTGCGCCGGTATCGGCGCCTGCGGGATCGCCGCAAGGCCCGCGCGCAGGGCCGGCAGGACGCGCTGCGGCTCGGCATCGTCCTTGCCCGCCAGCTTGTCGGCATCGACCTGGCGCGCCGACAGCACCGCGCGCAGCAGCGGCGAGGCGCCGAACCTGACATCGCCGACACCACCAAACTTGAGCGCATTGTCCTCGGCGCCGAAGCTCGCGTCGATCTGCTCGAATTTGGCGCCGGCCGGATCGGCCTTGAGCTTTGCCGTGAGCTTCCAGGGTGTCGGCCCCGCCGTGCCCGCCTTCTTGACAGGGGGCACAGCGAGCGTCAGTGCGCCGTCGAATTTCGGCAGGCGGTTGTCGAAGGCGAGCACGCCTTCGAGATCGGCCAAGATCGCGCGCTCGCCGGGATCGATGTTGAGGTGGAGACGGGTGGCGCTGCCGTCGGCGCTCGGGCCGGAGGAGACGCGGAACGGATAGCGCACCCCGGTGGCGGTGAAACTGCCGTCGCCGCGGACCGAGCCGGCCAGCGAGCGCACGTCGCCCGAAAAGGTGATGTCGTTCAATTCCAGCGTCGAGCGGCTGGCGGCATCGTGCAGGGCGATGCGGCCGGTGAGGTTCAGCCGTTCGATCGCAAGCGAGGCCAGATTGAAGGTGCCGCTCGCGGTGGACGGCAAATCGACCCGGCCCTTGGCATCCAGGCCGAGATCCACCGCCATGCCGTTGACGGTCAGCTCGGTGGCGCGCCATTCGCCGCGCATCAGCGAGCTCAGGCTGAACTCGACGTCGAGCTTGTCGGCGCGCAGGCGGCCGAGATCGTTGTTGCCGCCGAAGGTCACCGAGCGCAGCCGCAGCGTCGGCGCCGGCAGCAGCCGTGCATCCAGCTCGCCCGCCACCCGCACCGGCACGCCCATGATCGTGCCCGCCTCCGCCTCGAACTGGGGCCTGAACTGGTTCCAGTCGATGAAGTAAGGCCCGATCAGCGCGGTCAGCAGCGCAATGATGAAGGCAATCGCCAATCCGAGCAGCGTCGTCTGCACGGGTCTCCCCTCGGCCAAATCGGCCCGGGCCGAACCTGAGGGCCTCAGGCGCGCCGGAACAGCCCCTTATATAAGGGGAAGTGTGGCGAAGTCACAGCGACTGTTGCGCGCGGAGGTTAACGCTGGCGGCCGTCACCAGCTCGCCGGCAGGCGTTTCAGGCCGCGCAGCACGAACGTCGGGCGCCATTCCGGGTTCTCGACGTCGTCGATGCGCAGATCCGGCAGCCGCCGCAACAGCGTCGCGATGGCGATTTCGGCCTCGATGCGCGCCAATTGGGCGCCCAGGCAGAAATGGATGCCGCCGCCGAACGACAGCGGCTTGACGTTGGGCCTGGTGACGTCGAGCCTGTCGGGGCGATCAGGGTAGACCGCCGGATCGCGGTTGGCCGAGCCGAGCAGGCACAGCACGGTCTCGCCCTTTGGGATGCTCTTGCCGCCGAGATCCGCGATGTCCTCCAGCGCCACGCGTCCGGTCATCTGCACCGAGGAATCGTAGCGCAAGAATTCCTCGATCGCGTTGACCATCAACTCGGGCCGCGCCTTCAGGAGCGCGAGCTGATCCGGATTGCGGTGCAGCGCGAGCAGGCCGTTTCCGATCAGATTGACGGTGGTCTCGTGGCCGGCGCCGAACAGCAGGATGATGTTGGCGGTCAATTCCTCGTTGGTGAGCTTGTGGCCGTCTTCCTCGGCCTGCACCAGCTGGGTGGTGAGATCGTCGCCGGGATTGCGGCGGCGCAGCTCGAACAGCTGCTGGAAATACATCTGCGCCATCATGTTGCCGGCGTTGCCCTTCGCGATCTCTTCCGGCGTGAGGGGCACGGGGTCAAGCAGCCGCCCGCCATCGCGCGAGCTGTTGTAGAAGGTCTCGCGATGATCCTCGGGGATTCCGAGCATGTCGCAGATGATGGTGACCGGCAGGCGGAAGGCGAAATCCTCGATCAGGTCCATGTGGCCGCGCTCGATCACCGCATCGATGGCCTGGTCGACGATCGCCTGGATCCGCGGCCGCATGTCCTCGACGCGACGGGCGGTGAAGGCCTTCACGACGAGGCCGCGCAGGCGGGTGTGGTCGGGCGGATCGGATTGCAGCATCCAGTGGCTCATGCTGCGGAACACCGGCTCGTCCATGATGGCAGGGCTATAGCGGCGCTTGGAGCGCTCGACAAAATCCTTGCCGAAGCGCTTGTCGCGCATCACGAGGCTGACATCGGCGTGGCGGCTGGTGACGAACTGGCCGAACGGCGTCACATGGATCGGCTCGATCGTGCGCAGCCGGTCATAGTGCGGATAGGGATCGCGGATGAAGTCCGGCGACAGCGGGTTGAACAGCGGTCCGCCTGCGGGTTGCACTTGCTCGTTCATGGTGACCTCAATCGGTTGCCGCATGACACGAATACGCCGGCAGCCCCTTGCGCGCGCGGCGTAACCATCCCCAAGATTATAAACTCGATACATTGTTGTATCGAGTTGCATTCTGCCCTAACCTGCGCCGATGTCAAGGCTGAGAACCAGGCCGACCAGGGACCACACACGCGACAAACTGTTCGAGGCGGCCGCGCGCGTGTTCGAGGCGGACGGCATCGGCGGCGCCAGCATCGAGGCGATCGCGGCCGCCGCGGGCTTCACCCGCGGCGCGTTCTATTCCAACTTCAAGAGCAAGGACGAATTGATCATCGCCATGCTCGAGGATCACGTCGAGCAGTCGATCCGGCGCAACCTCGACATCCTCGCGCAGCACGACAATCTCGACGATTTCATCGCGGCGCTGAAGACGATGGATCGCAGCCGGCAAGACCCGCTCGGCCGCTCGCCCCTTCTGCACATGGAGATGATCCTGTTCGTCGCGCGCGCCGAGAAGCGCCGCCCGGAGCTTGCCAAGCGGCTGCGCGCGCGCCGCAAGCTGGTCGCCGACATCGTCGAGGCCACGTTGAAGAGCAACGGCAGGAACGACACGCTGAATCCGCCGTGGATGGCCTCCGTCGTGCTGGCGCTGGAAGACGGCTTTCGCCTGCACCGCCTGATCGATCCGGAGACAACGCCGGCCGACAGTTTTCTGCGCGCGATCACGGATTTGAGGCGCAGGACCGGATTGTCGTCGAACTAGCCTGGATCGCCGATATCAGGTCCACGACCGGACCGTCATCCGACCGGCGTTGAATTCTCCGACAACTCGCCGCCCGCCCCAATCGTGCGTTTTTGAAAACGTGCGCCTGATTGCAGCAGGATCGGACAAGGCATTGCCGCTTCGGGAAATACGCCGGGCCTCCGCGCCGCTAACCGGCTAGGCGCCGAGCGATTGGCGCAGGCGCGTGGGTTAGCAGCAATCTCTCGACAGGGACGGCAATCGCTCTGGCGCAGCCGACGATCCGATTGGCTAAACATCGCAACGTCACATCATGGGGACGGAGACAAACGATGGACAGGAAACGGCTTGCAATCGCGCCACGGCGGAAGGCCGTCTCGACGGCGCTCATGTACGGGCTTTCACTGACCGTGCGTTTCACCTCGCCGACGGCCGATGAGGCGCCGCCACAGATCGCACAAGACGCCAAGGTCTCGACGTCGATCCTGATCGATCGGGGCTGGACCAACAAACCTGCGCTGCCGGTCGCCCTGCGCGGCTGGCCATCGGGCCCGCGAAGCTGCCGCGCAGGATGTGAAGGCCCTGCGCTGCTGTCCTCGCTGCCGAACTGCACCGCGCCGTAAAGGCCCGGCGGTCTCCGTCTCACCTCTTCGCGTCATCATCGCTCGCAACAGGCTCTGCTCGCATCGAGCGGCGGCGATGGCGCGCGTTTCGAACCAACAACCCCAGAACCAAATCCAGGAGTGAACCACATGCGACTGCTCATCATTGGCGCCGGCTTCGCCGGCATGTACGCCGCCCTCTCCGCCGCCCGCCTGCGCGACATTCAGGGGGTCTCACCGGAAGAGCTCGAGATCGCGCTCATCGCACCGGAGCCGACGCTGGTGGTCCGCCCTCGGCTCTATGAGCCGAAGCCGGAAACCCTGACGGCGCCGCTGCTCGGTGTCCTCAAGGCGATCGACGTCGACTACATCCAGGGGAGCGCCGAGACCGTCAACACCGAGGCGCTGACGGTTCAGATCTCGACTCCCAAAGGCACCCGCAAGACCCTGTCCTACGACCGCCTGGTGATCGCCACCGGCAGCCGCCTCTTCCGACCCAACATTCCCGGCCTCGCCGAGCACGGCTTCAGCGTCGACTCGCTCGACGACGCGGTTGCTCTCGACAAGCATCTGCATGGCCTCGCCGACCGGCCGGCCGTCAATGGACGCGACACGGTCGTGGTCGCCGGCGGCGGCTTCACCGGCATCGAGGCGGCGACCGAGCTGCCCGCACGCCTGCGCGCCATCTTCGGACAAAACGCCAGGACGCGCGTGATCATCGTCGAGCGTAACGGCGCAATCGCTCCCGACATGGGCGAAGGCTCCCGCCCGGTCATCGAGCAGGCGCTGCGCAAGCTCGGCGTGGAGACAAGGCTCGGCACCGGCGTTGCCTCGCTCGACAAATCCGGCGTGACGCTGTCGACCGGCGAACACATCGAAACCGAGACGGTGGTCTGGGCAGCCGGCATTCGCGCCGCGCCCCTGACAGCGCAGATTCCCGCCGAGCGCGACAATTTCGGCCGGCTGCTGGTGGACCGCGATCTGCGCGTGCCCGGCATCGCCGGCGTCTTCGCCACCGGCGATGCCGCGCGGGCCGCATGCGACGACGAGGGCAATTACGCGCTGATGTCGTGCCAGCACGCCACGCGGATGGGCGCCTTTGCCGGCAACAACGCGGCCGCCGAACTCCTGCGCGTCCCGACCAGGCCGTATCACCAGAAGGCCTACGTCACGTGCCTTGATCTCGGCGAAGCCGGCGCGCTGTTCACGCGCGGCTGGGAGCGCAAGGTCGAGATGGTCGGCGACGTCGCCAAGAAGACCAAGCAGGAGATCAACACGGTCTGGATCTACCCGCCCCGTGCCGAGCGTGCCGCAGCGCTCGCGTCGGCCGATCCGGAGCGTGTGACGAGCCTCTAGAAGCACGAAACGATCACGGCCGCACCTCCCTGGCTGCGCGGCCTGCTCAACCAAGACCAGCCGGGAGCCCTACCTTGAAACAGGAGACCAACATGAACCTGCACAACACCTCATACCCCGCGACATCGAAGCCGGAAGAGCTCGTTCCATCGCGCTACGCGCTGAAGGTCGGCGAAATCGACGTGCTGGTGGTCAGCGACGGCGTGCTGCCGCTGCCAACCACGATGCTGGCGCACAATGCCGACCCGGCCGTCCGGGCGACCTGGCTGCACGACATGTTCCTCCCGCAGGACGCTTTCGACTGGGCGCTGAATGCGGTCGTGGTCCGCAGCGGCGACAAGACCATCCTGATCGATGCTGGACTGGGGTCAGACCCGGATCTGCACTTGCCGCGCGCCGGCCAGTTGATCAAGCGACTGGAAGCCGCCGGCATCGATCTTTCGTCCGTGACCGATCTGGTGCTGACCCACTTGCACATGGATCACATTGGCGGACTGCTCGTCGACGGGGTGAAGGAGCGGCTGCGCAAAGACCTGCGGATCCACGTGGCGGCCGCCGAGGTCAAATTCTGGGAGGCGCCCGATTTCTCCCACACCGCCATGCCGCCGGGCTTCCCGGACGCGCTTCGGGCGACCGCTAAGCGGTTCGTCAAGGAGTACGGAAGTCAGCTGCGGCAGTTCGATGAGCAGCACGAGGTTGCGCCGGGCGTCGTCGTTCGTCGCACCGGCGGTCACACCCCCGGACACAGCGTGGTTCGCGTGGCATCCGGCGGGGACGGGCTGACATTCGCCGGCGACGCCGTGTTTGCCGTCGGGTTCGATCAACCCGACTGGCACAACGGTTTCGAACACGACCCCGAGGAGGCGGCGCGCGTTCGGGTCGGTCTGTTGCGAGAGATTGCCGCGAGCGGCGAGATGCTGGTGGCAACACACATGCCGTTCCCCTCCGTCGGCCATGTGGCGGTCGCCGGCGACGCCTTCCGCTGGGTGCCGGTCTTCTGGGACTACTGATCGCTCGCTGAGCCAACGTGAGACCAGGGCGCGCATTCATGGCGGGCCCTGGTTTCGATGCGCGAATCGAGTCAGCGCGGCGCGCTGCCGATATCAGATCCGATCGTTGATCAGGACGCCGGACAACGACGGATCGTTCGCATCGGTCGTATCGCCTGCTTTCGTCGCGCTATAGGTCGAGTCCGCAAGCGAGCTTTTCAGCTGCTGGAGAAACTGTTGCAGCAGCTCCGCCGTCGAATTGCCGCTTGACGAGTCGTCCGTGCCGTTGACCGAGGGAGGCTCACCGGATGGCGGTGGCCCGTCCGGCGGCGGTCCACCCGCTCCGTGCGGTCCATGCGAGAGCGCCGCCTTGAAAATTCCTTGCAGCTCGGTGGCCTGCTCGTCCGTCAACTTGCCGGCCGACACTTGCTGCTGGATGAGGCCATTAATCTTCGACGCGAAGGCGTCGGGCGAAGATGTCCCGCCGCCGGATTGATCGCTTGCACCGGTTGACTGCAACGCGGAGCCGATGCTGCTGAGCGCGGCCGACAGCGCCGACTGATCCGACGCATCGATCGTGCCGGAACTGACTTCCGCTTGCAGCTCGTCTTGTAATTGTTGCAACGGTGATGAGCGGTGGTGATTGGAGGAGAGCGCAGAAATCGAGGTCATGGTGGCTTTCCGTGCTTTTGGCGGACCCGAGGTGACGTTGCCCCGAGTCCCATCCAGTCCTGAGTTCGCCCTGGCAGTTGGATTTGCCCGGTTGCGCGGTGGTAGGAACGGGAGCTGGCGCGGAGCATTTGGCAGGGCGCCGCGCCGGTTGCTCGATATTGCCGATCGGCAATTGGAAATATCCAGAAACAAAAATCCGACCAGCCGATCATCAGCTGGGGCTGGGGCTGGGGCTACCCGTTGAAAGGGATGACTGCCGGATTGTACGCGAACGCCCTGGAGCCGACTATGCCGACCGCTTCACCACGTCGCGACCGGCCGGCGTAACATCGAGCCGCCCCAGCATTGCCCTCGCCTGCTCGGCGCAGTGCTCGATCAACCAGCGTTCGAATGCGACCGGCGGCAGCGCGGGCGCGTAGAGGAAGCCCTGGACGACGTCGCAGCCGAGCTCGGCCAGCGTCTTGCGCTGGCCTTCGGTCTCGACGCCTTCGGCGACGACGGTCATGCCGAGGCCCTGTCCGACGCGCACCACGGCGGTGGCAACCGCGAGCGCGCCCGCGTCTCTCTCGATGTCGCGCATGAAACTGCGGTCGATCTTCAGCTCGCGGATCGGCAGATGCGCGAGCCGGCTGAGGCTGGAATAGCCGGTGCCGAAATCGTCCACGGAAAGCCCGACGCCGAGCGCGCGGATCGCGTTCATCGTCTCCAGCGCGGCGACGCTGTCCCGCATGAACGTGCCCTCGGTGATCTCGAGCATCAGCGCATCCGGCGGCAGATCGTATTCGGCGAGGGTGTCCTTGAGCCGCGCCGCCAGCGTGACGTTGCGGAAATTGATCGGCGACAGGTTCACCGACACGCTGGGAATGTTGAGCCCGGCGCGGCGCCAGTCCGCCATCTGCCGGCAGGCCTCACGCACCGACCACAGGCCGATCTGCTCGATCAGGCCGCACTCCTCGGCGAGCGGGATGAACTTCGCCGGCGAGACGTCGCCGAGCACGGCATCATGCCAGCGCGCCAATGCCTCGACGCCATGGACGGCACCGTCGCAACTGCGGATCTGCGGCTGGTAGCTGAGGGTCAGCGCGCCCTCGGCGATGGCGCGGCGCAGCGCGGCGATCAGCGCCAGGCGCTGCTCGGTGAGCCCGTTCATTTCGGCGCTGAAGATGCGATGGGTGGAGCGGCCGGCCTGCTTGGCCATGTACATGGCCGCATCCGCCTGCTGCATCAAGGTGTCGATGTCGGTCGCATGGTCGGGATAGAGGCTGATGCCGATGCTCGCCGACATCTGCAGCTGCCTGGAGCCAAGCCGCAGCGGCGCGGCGAGCGCCTCCGCGACCCCGGCCGCGACGCGCTCGGCGCTCTCGGCATTGCGCTGCGGCAGCAGGATGACGAACTCGTCGCCGCCGAGCCGTCCCAGCATGTCCTCAGGGCCGATCTGCTCGCGCAGGCGCTGCGCGAGCTGGATCAGCAGCTCATCGCCGGCAGCGTGGCCGAACGTGTCGTTGACGTCCTTGAAATGATCGACGTCGAGGAAGGCCAGCGCGACGTGGCTGCCGGTCGGGCAGGCATCGATGGCCGTGGTGATCAGGTGCCGCAGTTGCGCGCGGTTCGGCAGCCCGGTGAGAATGTCGTGATAGGCGAGCCGCGCGATCTCGGCGCGAGCTTCCTTGCGCTCGATCGCGAAGGCGCCGAGGTCGACGCAGGCGTTGACGATGCGGCGGTGCCAGTTGCTCGGCGCGCGCGTTTCACGGAAATAGAAGGCGAAGGTGGCGATGACCCGGCCGTCCTTGGCCTTGATCGGTGTCGACCAGCAGGCGCGCAGGCCCACTTCGAGCGGACGCGTCTTGTAGGGCTGCCAGCGCGGATCGGTGTCGAGATCTTCGGCCAGCACCGGTTCACCGTAGAAGGCCGCGGTGCCGCAGGATCCGACATTCGGACCGATCGCGATGCCGTCCAGCGCACGCGAATAGTCCTCGGGCAGGCTGGGCCCGCCGAGCGGATGGACGAGGCCTGCGGCATCGACGTGAAGCAACGAGCAAACCACGTCAGGCGCGATCTCCTCGACCCTTCGGCACAGCCTGTCGGCGATATCGGTGATCGGAACCTCGTCGGCCAGCGCACTCATGATGAGCTGCTGGAGCGAGCGCAGCTGCCTGGTCTCGGTGATGTCCTCGAGCAGCGCGAAGATGTGCCTGGCACGGCCCTTCTTGTCGCGGAAGACGTCGATACGGGCGCAGACCCAGATCTCCTCGCCGCCCTTGTTGTAGACCAGCGTCTCGATTTCGCCGCGGCGGCCGCCGGTCATCAGGCGCTTGACGAGCTTCGCGACGGCCTTCCGATCGGTGTGGCGGCCGGCGATCAGCGCGCCGGCGCGGCGGCCCTCGGCCTCCTCGCTGGTGTAGCCAAACAGCGTCCCGAAGGTGGAATTGACGTAGACGATGTTCTGGTCCGTGTCGGTGATGAGCACCGCGCGGTTGGTCTGGTCGGAGACGGCGTGGAGAAGCCCGATTCTGACGCGGCGCTCGGCCTCCGCGGTGACGTCACGCGCGAACACGACGTGATGGGTGGCGCCGCCACGCGTGACGGATGAAAGCGAGATGGCCGCCCGGATCCGGGTGCCGTCGCGCCGCACGAGGCTGATCTCGTCGCGGAACTCCGCGACCGGATCGGCCCGAAGGCATTTGAGCGTGAGAAGTTCGGCGTCGCAGCCGAGCACCTCGGCGCGCGCGAGTTTCCAGATCCGCTCTGCACCGGCATTGAAATGCGTGATGCGACGCGCGCTGTCGACGATGACGATACCGCCGTCGGCACATTCGAGCGCAGCCAGCAGCACGTCCGGAATTTCTGTCATGGGACAATCGGCGGCAGACATCGTTGGACCCGGATGCATCGGGAAGATGGCAAGGGGGGCCGAGGCTAGCGCCGCGATGGTGTCCAAGACGTTTTTGCAACCGGGTCGCGTCCGGCCAAGACGCGACATGCTTAACGGCTCGCGAAAGCTGCGAAGGCAATCCGATGCATCGGAACCTATTCGGCCGCGCTTGTGGGCTTGAGCTTGTGCAACCGGCCGGCCACCGCCCGCACCTTGCGTGGAGCGGCCTGCCAGACCGAGAGCGCAGACAGTCCGCTCACGACCATGGCGATGGCGAAGGCGAGCGTGTAGTCGCCGGTGCGATCATAGAGGAAACCCGTGAGCCAGGGACCCGCCGCGCCGCCGGCCAGGGCCGCCAGCATGATCGTTCCAAAAATGCTGCCCTGGTGCCTGCCCTGGAAGATCTCGAACACCACCGCGCCCATGATCGAGGTGAGGCCGTAGCCGAGCGCGCCTTGCGCGAACACCATGACATAGACCAGCCACAGCGACGGCTGGAATTTCAGCGCCATCAGCGCCGCGAAGCAGATCGCAAAGCCTGCGCAGCTGATCGCCCACACCCATTCCCGCCCGATCCGGTCGGAGACGTGGCCGAGCAGGATCTGGCCGGGAATGCCGAGCAGGCTGACGATGCCGAGCGCCCACACCGCGACACCGGGGCTGAAGCCGATGTCGAGCAGGAATTTGGTCTGGTGCACCTGCACCGCGTACCAGATGTACAGGCCGCTGAAATAGCCGAGCGCGATCCACCAGAAGCGCGCGGTCGCAACCGCGCGCTTGAGCGTCCAGTCGGTGCCGACCCAGACGGGATCGACGATGTTGGACACCGGTGTCGCCGCGCCCGCCGCCGGCGTGGCATCGCCGTCCGGCTGGAGGCCGATGTCTTCGGGCCGCTTGTGCAGGAACAGATTGATCGGCGCCAGCACGACGAGGATGAGCAGCCCCATCGCGGTACAGGCGGTGCGCCAGCCGGTCTCTTCGATCATGTGCTGCACCCAGGGCAGCAGCGTCACCGAGCCGATGCCGACGCCGGCAAAGGCAATGCCGATGGCGAAGCCGCGCTTGCGGATGAACCAGTTCGGCAGGAACAGCGACTGGCCGGAATAGCCGAGACACACCGAGCCGGCGCCGACCATGACGCCGATGGTCACGTAGAGATGCCAGGGCGTGCTGGTGAGTGGCGCGAGCAGCAGGCCGCCGCCCATCAGCACGACACCGAGTTCCATCACCGCGCGCGGGCCGGCGCGATCCATCAGGCGGCCGATCAGCGGGCTGACGATGCCCGACACGACGAAGCCGAAGGAGAACGCGCCGGCAGTGACGCCGCGTTCCCAGCCGAATTCGGAGATGATGGGAGGAAAGAACAGCGAAAACGCGGTGCGTGCGTTGACGCCGATCGCCATGGTCACGAAGGTCACCGCGACCACGACCCAGCCGTAGAAGAACGGAAGCCGCATGTTGTGCTTATTTCATCCCTAGATGGTGCTACCGACCATCCAGGGCCGTCTGGGTCAAGCGATTTTCACGAGATGCCCCTTTGGGCCGCGCGCTCAGGCCGCGTTGCGCTGCGAAGGCTGAGCGGTCTCGTCGAATGCGATCTGGTCGACCGGCTGCGGGCGTCCGAACAGATAGCCTTGCGCAAAATTGACGCCGAGCGCCGTCAGCCGCTCGAACTCCTCAGCTGTCTCGACGCCTTCGGCGGTGACCGACATGTCGAGGCCGCGTGCGAGCGTCACGATCGAGGCGATGATCGCGGAGCTGCGCGGCTGATGCGTGAGGTTGCGGATGAAGGACTTGTCGATCTTGATCTTGTCGAACGGGAACGTGGTCAGATAGCTCAGCGACGAATAGCCGGTGCCGAAATCGTCGAGCGCGAGCTCGATGCCGATGTGCTTTAGCCGCTCCATGAAGGCAAGGTTCTCGACGCCGCGTTCCAGCAGCACGGATTCGGTGATCTCGATCTCCAGCCGCTGCGGCGCCAGGCCGGAATCTGCCAGCGCCGCGCAGATCGTCTCGAACAGCTCGGCTTCCTTGAACTGGATCGGCGACAGATTCACGGCAACCATGAGATCGCACGGCCAGGCGGCGGCGTCCGCACAGGCGCGCCGAAGCACGAATTCGCCGAGCGGCACGATCAGCCCGGTTTCCTCGGCAAGCCCGATGAACTGGTCCGGCGGGATCAGGCCGCGGCTCGGATGCCGCCAGCGCACCAGCGCCTCAAAGCCGCGACGGCAACCGCTGGCGACGTCCATAAAGGGCTGATAGTGCACTTCGAGCTGGCACTGCGCGATGGCATCGCGCAAATCGCCTTCCAGCGTATTGCGAGCCTCGAGCTCGGCCGACATCGCCTCGTCGTAGATGGTGAAGCAGTTGCGGCCGGCCGATTTCGAGCGGTAGAGCGCGAGGTCCGCCTTCTTCAGCAGCTGCTCCTGGTCGCTGCCGTGGTCCGGTGCGATCGCGATGCCGATGCTGGTGCCGATCTCGACGCGATGGCCGGGCAGCAGGAACGGTTCGGCGACCAGCTTCGCGATCCGCGCGGCGAGCTCGGTCGCGCAAGTCCGCTGATCGTCGCAAGCCTCCTGGATGATGGCGAACTCGTCGCCGCCGAGCCGCGCCAGCACGTCGGTGGCGCGCAGCGCAGATCTCAGCCGCAGCGCCACCTGGCGCAGCAGCACATCGCCCGCACCGTGGCCGAGCGAGTCGTTGACGTTCTTGAAGCGGTCGAGATCGAGCATCAGGATCGCGAACGGCAGGCCCCGCACGCTCAACTGGCTGTTCATCATGTCGAGCCGGGTCAGGAAGAAGGCGCGGTTCGGCAGCCCGGTCAGGATGTCGGTCTGGGCGAGTTCCAGCACCCGCCGGTTCGCCAGCGAGAGCCGCCGCGAGTTGCGGCTTGCGAGCATCAGATAGGTCGCGAGCGACAGCGTCAGCAGCATGCCGACGACGATGACCGCAACCGCGCGGTCGTAGGCCGTCTCCAGCGAACCGCCGGCCGTCGGCATGGCGCGCACCTGCCAGTCGGTATCCCCGATCTTGAGGCTGCCCGACCAGTGCAGCGCCCGGGCGACGTCCCGCATCGACTGCGGCGACGTGGCGGCCGACGAATAGTCCGGCAGGGTCTGTTCCAGGCTGACGATCTGTCCCGTGAAGGGCGGATAGACGTTCACGCTGACCGCGGGGCTTGCTCCCGTGGTCACGCGAATGGACTGGATCAGCAGCGGCAGGTCGAAGACGCCGACGACGAAGCCCGCCAGATTGCGGCGCCGGTCCGCCACCGCCTCGCGCGAGGTTCCCTTGGCGTAGACGGGAATGGCAACGAGCACGTCGGGCTGCCGGCCGCCCTCCTTCGGTTCGTAGAGGCGCGTGCGAATGGCGGCGACGCGGTCGTTGTCGCGCGCGCGCTCGAGGGCTGCGCGGCGCTCTGGAACGGTCGCGTAATCCATGCCGTAGACCGACGACGTCTTCGGCTGGGTCGAGTAGAACACCGGGAAATATTCATCGGCTTGCGGCGCGGTCGCGAAGGTCTCGCCCTGGAGCGACTTGATGCGATAGCCGGACACGCCGTCCGTGGCCGCGGCGGCCTCGTATTCGGCGCGCTCTTTGCGGTTGACGCGCGGCAGCCAGGAGATGCGTAGCATGCCGGGATGACGTTCGAACAGCCGGGAGCTGAAGGTCTCGAATTCGCTGCGGGTGATTTCCTCGTTGGTCGATTCGAACAGCGTACGCAGCGCGACGAGCCTGGAGATGTACTCGCTCATGCCGTTCTGCATGACGATGGCTTCGGTTTCAGCGGCGTTCTCGAACTCGATCTTGTTGACGCGATTTTCCCATCGCGCCACGGCGGCGGCGCCGACGAGCGAAAACAGAAGACCGACGCCGATTGCGACGAGCGCAGGGCGATAGAGTCCGAGCAGCGGCGCGGCGCGCCACCATCCGGTCATACGTTCTCTATCCTGATCGTTCCGCCCCCGACCGCCCATCTTGATCCGCAAGTCCCCTCGTCGCGGCAACCCACTTCTGGTTGAGCTGCCGGAACTGCTATCGGACCAGGATCGCGGTTAAGAACCGCACAATTTCGAAACCGGGTCGTCGCGCATTGCGTGGCTTAGTTAACGATTGGCCTGCAAGCAGGGCCCATTGTGCGAGCAATTTGCCGCTTTTCCCCGGAGTCCTACGGAGCACCGTTACATCAGGGGTTAGCGAGCTGTTCAGGACGACGGGACTATCGTTTCCGGCAGGTATTCCCTTATCCGGCAAGCATCCTCATGACACGATCGCGATCAGCGGCCTGCGTCGCTTTGGCCGTCGCGCTACTCGCCGCGGCCAATCCTGCAGCGAAAGGCGACGAGGTCGGCGTCAGCGACGATACAATCCTGTTCGGCCAGGCCGCCGCGCTCGAAGGCCCCTCCTCCGCGCTCGGACAGCGGATGCGGCAAGGCATCGTCGCGGCATTCACCGAGATCAACGAAAAGGGCGGCGTCCACGGCCGCAGGCTCCAGCTCATCAGCCGCGACGACGGCTACGATCCCGACCGCTCGGTGGCGCAGACGCTGCGGCTGATCGAGGACGACAAGGTGTTCGCGCTGATCGGCGCGGTGGGCACGCCGACCGCGATGGCGACGATACCGATCACCAGCACCAGGAACATCCCCTTCATCGGCCCCTTCACCGGCGCTGAATTCCTGCGCGACCTCGAGCTTGCGAACGTCGTCAACATTCGCGCAAGCTATGGCGCTGAAGCGGAGGCCTGGGTCAAGCACCTCACCGAGGATCGCCACTTCACCCGCATCGGCATCTTCTATCAGGACGATTCCTTCGGACGCGACGGTCTCGCCGGCGTGAAGCGCGCACTCGCCAGGCGCGGCCTCGAGCTCGCCGCCGAAGGCACCTTCGAGCGCAACACCCGCGCGGTCGGCGCGGCCTGGCGCATGATCAAGCGCGCCGAGCCCGAAGCCGTCGTCATGGTCGGGACCTACGGCCCTTGCGCGGAGTTCATCAAGCTCGCGCATCGCAGCGGCTTCCATCCGACCTTCGTCAACATCTCCTTCGTCGGCGCCAATGCGCTCGCCCGAGAGCTCGGCCCCGACGGCGAAGGCGTCATCGTCTCGCAGGTCGTGCCGTTTCCCTGGGATCGCTCGCAAAAGCTCGTCGCCGACTACCAGGCGGCGCAGAACGCGTTCGACCCGACGCTGACACCGGACTTCGTCTCGCTCGAAGGCTATCTCTCCGGCCGCCTCGCGGCCGCGGCGCTGGAGAAGGCCGGGCCGCAGCCGACCCGCGCGAGCCTCCTGCGCGCCATCAACGACGTCGGCCGCTTCGACATCAGCGGCAGCATCGTCACCGTCGGCGCGCGCATGACCGACGCGCCGCTGAAGGTGTTCTTGACCGTGATCCAGAAGGACGGGACGTTCAGGGCGGTGGACCGGCTGTAGGCTAGCCCCGACTAGCGCCACGAAAAAGGTGCGCTCCCTCCCCCCTTGCGGGGGAGGGTTGGGGAGAGGGGCAGCCCAGGAAAAGGTGCTTGTTGCCGACGATGCACCGCTCGGTGCGCGACGGAAAGAATCCCCGTGCGGCACCCCTCTCCCTGCCCCTCCCCCGCAAGGGGGAGAGGGAACGGAGAGAGCTGTGCTGTCGGCTAGTAAGTCTTCAAGGCCGCCGCGTCCAGCGGTCGGCGTTGACGGCGCCTTGCGGGACCTCGCCTTTGACGATCGCTTCGACCTGCCGCACCGTTTCCAGCGACTGGTATTCGATCGCCTGTGGCGTCAGCCCGCCGACATGTGGCGTCGCGATAACGTTGGGAAGCCTCGCCAGCTCCGGGCTCGGCATCTGGTCGGGCGCGCGGCCGACATCCATCGCCGCGCCGGCGATGCGGTTTTCGCGCAGCGCGCGTGCCAGCGCAGCCTCGTCGACGAGATTGCCGCGCGAGAGATTGATGAACACGGCATACTTCTGCATGCGCGCCAGCGCCGCCTCGCCGATCAAATTCTCGGTCTTCTCGTTGGCGATGGCGAGGCAGACGACATAGTCGGAGGCCCCAAGAAGCTCGTCGAGACTGACCTGTCGGATCGCGCTGTCGCTGACATCAGCGAAGGGATCGGAGACCAGCACCTCCATGCGCATCACCTTGGCGATTTCGGCGAGATAGCGCCCGATGCTGCCATAGCCGATGATGCCGATCCGGCTGCCGGCGAGCTGGCGGCCCATCCGCGCCTCGACCTCGCGGCCGGCCTGGTAATCCGCCGTCGCCCGCGAGACGCCGCGGGAGAGATCGACCATGTAGCCGATCGCAAGCTCGGCCACCGCCTGCACGAAGCCGGGACCGGCCCGCGTCACGAGCACGCCGGCTTGCGAGGCCGCATCGACATTGACGTTGCGGATGTCGACGGCACAGCGGACGAAGGCACGCAGGCGCGGCAGTTGCGCAAAGATCTCGCCGCGCCCTTCCGTCATGCGGTCGGCGACGATAATGTCGGCATCTTTCGCCGCACGCACGAGGGTAACCGCGTCCAGCGTATCGTCGCTCTCGTGCAGGATCACCTCGGCGGCTGCCCGCAGGCCGTTCAGGCTGCGGTCGCCGTAGTAATTGCGACGCATCTCCGGCGTATGGGCGAGCAACACTTTCAAGACGAGACTCCCTTAATAGCCGAATGCCCGCGGCAGCGCGGTCGAGAGCCATGGCACGAAGGCTATGACGAGCAGGCAGAGGAACAACAGGCCGAGATAGCCCATGATCGGCTTCACCGTCTGCTCGATCGGCACGTTGCCGATCAGGCAGGCGCCGTAGAGTCCGAGCCCGAGCGGCGGCGCGAACAGGCCGATGCCCATCGCGATGACCAGCACGACGCCGAAATGCAGGGGATCGACACCGAGCTGCACGGCCACCGGCAGCAGCAGCGGCCCGAAGATGATCAACGCGGCCGCGCCTTCCAACACCGAGCCCATCACGATCAGCACCGCGATCGCGAGCAGGATGAACAGCCAGACGCCTGAGGTCTTGGACAGTCCCAGCATGAAATCGCCGACCGCATGCGGCACCTGCTGCAAGGTCAGCGTGAACGCCAGCGACTGCGCCGCGGCGACGATGAACAGCACGAGCCCCGCGCGCGTCGCGCCCTGCACGAAGCTGTGTGCGGCCGACCTAAAGGTGAGCTCGCGGAACACGACGCTGCCGACGACGAGCGCATAGGCCACGGCAAACGCGGAGATCTCCGTCGCCGTCGCAAATCCGCTCTTGAAGCCGAAGAAGATCATGAAGATCAGGCCGAACGAGGCGATGGCGCCGCTCCACAGGCCCGACACCGGCATCTGCGGCGCAACGTCCTCGGTATCCGCCGGCCGCTTGCCGAAGATGATGGACACCGCGATCAGGACCAGCGCCATCAGCGCCGCCGGCAACAGCCCCGCGACGAACAGGCCGCCGATCGACAGGTTCGCGACGAAACCCAGGATGATCAGGTTGATGCAGGGCGGAATGGTCTCCGCCATCACCGCGGATGCGGCAAGCAGCGCCACCGCGCCGCCCGGGTTCTGCTTCGAGCGTCGCGCCGCCGGGATCAGCACCGAGCCGACCGCGGCGACATCCGCCATCTTCGAGCCCGAGATGCCGGAGAACAGCACCATCGAGGCCACCATCACGACATTCAGGCCGCCGCGCATACGGCCGACGCCGCGCTGTAGCAACTCGATCAGCCGCACCGACATGCCGTTGGCTTCCATGAGGTAGCCGACGAGGATGAAGAAGGGAATCGCGAGCAGCACGAAATTGTCGATGCCGCGCGCCATCTGCTGGGCGAAGATCACGCCGGGCAGCGCGCCTTCGACCCAGATGAAGATCAGCGCGGCCAGCGCCAGCGCAAAGCCGATCGGCAATCCGCCGAACAGGGTTGCGAAGAAGCCGATAAACATCAGCGTGCCCGCCGACGGCACCGTGGACGGCGACAGATAATCCCAGGCGAGATAGAGGCCGCTGACGATGACGACGGCAACGAGGCCCCTGACGATGTCGGGCAGCGGCCGCGCGCAGAGCTGGTCGATCGCGAACACCGTCATGAACAGCGCGCCGATGCCCATCGGGTAGAAGGTCAGCTCCAGCGGCAGGCCGGACCCGGTGGTCTGGCCTGAAGTCAACGATCCCAGCTTGATGGCGTTGTAGGCGACATAGCCGGAGATCAGCACGACCAGAAGCGCACTCGCGGCATCGACCAGCGTGCGCAGCCGCACCGGCAGCAGATCGCGGAAGAAGGACACGCCGACATTCTCGCCACGCGCGAGCGCGCTCGCTGCGCCGAAGAAGGCCGAGCCGACCATCAGGCCGCGCGCGACGTCGTCAGACCATTCGACCGGCGCATTGAAGCAGAAGCGCAGCAGCACCGACGCGCAGACGACCACGAGATCGGCGGCCAGGAGGATGGCCGCAATCGCGTCGCTGAGGCGAAGCAGCAGCGTAATGCTCCCGTGGCGGCCGCCCGAGAGGGGCACGGCGGCTGTCAACGCCATCTCAGACTTGGTCATCTCAAGCTTGCGTCGCGCGGATGATGTCGATGACCGGCTTGGACTCCGGCCGCGCCTTGATGAAGTTCTCGTGCTGCGGCGCGACGCGCTTCTTGAAGGCTTCGCGGTCGCATTCGGCCACCGTCACGCCCTTCTCGGTCAAAGCCGTCAGCGCCTCCTTCTCGACCGCAAGCCCATGGGCACGCGTGTCGGCCGCGGCCTTCTTGGCGGCATCGAGGAAACCCTCGCGCAGCTTCGGATCCATGCGGTTGTAGGTCACGTCGCTGAAGTAGATCGCGAGCGGCGAGAAATTGTGCTGCGTCAGCGAGTAGAATTTTGCCGTTTCGAAGAACTTGCTGGCCAGGATCGTCGGCGGATCGTGCTCCAGCCCGTCGAGCACGCCGGCCTGGAGCGCCGTGTAGATCTCGCCGAAGGCCAGGGGCGTCGCGGCGGCGCCCATCAGGCGCAGGCATTCCGTGATCACCGGATTCGGCAGCGTCCTGATCTTGAGGCCGGCGAGATCCTCCGGCGTCTTCACCGGCTTCCTCGCGAGCACGCTGCGTGAGCCGAAATTATAGGCCCAGGCGATGATGCGGATGTTGCCACTCTTGAGCAGCGCGTCCTCGATCGGCTTGGCGGCGCCGGAATCGAACGCCTTGGTCTGCTGCGGGAAGCTCGAGAACAGAAAGCCGAGATCGAAGGTGCCGACCAGCGGCACCAGGTTGGCGGAGATCGACGAACCCGATACCATGAGGTCGATGACGCCGAGCTTCACCGAATTGATGACGTCGATCTCCTGCCCGAGCTGGTTGTCGGGAAAGAAGGCGACCTCGACCTGCTCGCCGAGCCCGTTGCCCTTCAGGTTCTTGACGAGGTTGTCGTAGTAGACGCGGCCGTTGGCGTATTTCGGATCGTTCGGCAGCGAGGAGGAGCATTTCAGCTTCAGCGTCGCCGCTTCGGCGCGACCGATGATGGCGGGAGAGAGAACGAGGCCGGCGGTAACCGCCGTCGACGACTTGATGAACGTGCGACGGCTCACGGGCACGATGGTCATGGCGCGGTCTCTCCCCGAATATTCTTGTTTACGGCCGAGATCGCTGCCGCGGCCTGTTGCGCGGACTGTATGGCCAAAGCGACGGGGCAGGCAAGGGTTGCAGCCGGCCGTCGCAAAGCGGCGTGTCGCGAGCATCGACGGCATCGGCGCCGTCAAAACAACCATGTTTGTCCGGGATTCTCGATCGGATCGGCCTGGTGGCCGATGTGCGACAGGACGCTTCGCGCAACAGCGGGGATCAATCCAATTGGTGCATGGATCAATGCGCAATTCACATGGATGCCGCCGGAGCGATACCCGGCGGCTCCGGCAGACGCCCTGCCCCATTTTGCCGCAGCTTGCTGCGTGATCCAGTGCACAGACAGACGCGTGGCCGCGACCTAGAAAAGGTGACATCATCGCGCGCATTGCCGATGGAGGTGACACTATGCGCCGTCCAGTCCTTCGCAATTTGTTTCTTGCCTCCAGCCTTGTCGCGCTCGCGCAATTGATGACACCGACGGACGCCGACGCCGAGGCGCGGCTCGCACTCGTGATCGGTCAATCGGCCTATCGCACCGTGCCGGAGCTGCCCAACGCAGCCAACGACGCCAGGGGCATGACGGAGCTGCTCGGCAATGCCGGCTTCACCGTCACCACGGCGGCCAATTTGGCGCAGAACGAGATGCGCGCTGCGATCTCCGATTTCGCCGGCAAGGTCAGCGCCAGCGGCGCCGACACCGTCGCACTGGTGTTCTATGCCGGCCACGGCCTCCAGATCGACGGCGAGAACTATCTGGTGCCGGTCGATCTCGATCCCAAGCGCGAGGCCGATATTCCGCTCCAGGGCGTACGGCTGAACGATCTGCTCAACACGCTCGGCGCGCTGCCGACGCGGGCACGCATCTTCATGCTCGACGCCTGCCGCAACAATCCGTTCCCGGCGCTCAGCGGCGCCGGCCACGGGCTCGCGATCGTCGACACCAAGGCCGGTGCACCCGGCTCCTTCATCTCCTATTCGACCTCGCCCGGCGCGGAAGCAGAGGACGGCTCCGGCGTCGACAGCCCCTACACCACGGCCGCGCTGACCGTCGCCAAGCAGCCCAACCTGCCGATCGAGGAAGTGTTCAAGCGCATCCGCATCGCCGTGGCGCAATCGACCGACGGGCGGCAGATCCCCTGGGAAAGCTCGTCGCTGACGACCGACTTCAAGTTCTTCGGCGGCGAGAGCAGCGGCGGACAGCCTGCTCTCCCGGGCGCATCCGCCATGGCACTCGCCAGCGGCACGCGCAGCGTCGCGGACTGGCGCAAGGATTTGCAGGGCAAGGAGCCGAAGGCTGCCTATGAGCTGGTGATCGCCGACGACACCGTCGAGGCGTATCAGGCCTATGTCGAGCTCTACGCACAGGCCTCCTACACGCCGCGCCTGCGCACGATCCTGGAGCGCCGGCGCCAGATGCTGGCCTGGGAGCGCGCCACCGCCATCAACACGCGCGCTTCGTTCGAGGCCTATCTGGCGAATTGGGACAACAGCGACCTCGCCGCAACCGCGCGCCGGCTGCTGCTCCGCGTGCAGAACCGCAACTATGCCTTGCCGGTCGCGGCCGCAGCGGCCCCTGCTCCGGTCGCGGTCGCAATGGCCCCAACCTGCCCGTGCTCGGCGCCGTCGACACCGGCAACGCCGGTCAATCCGGCGGTGGCGCCCGTCATCAAGAAGCGCGTCGACGACACGCCGCCGAAGCGAAAGGTGGTCGAGACGCCGCCGAAGCCGCGCCGGCCGCCGCCCGACGAAGTGATCTACGAGCGCGCGCCGCCACCTGGCCCGCCACCTGAAGCCGTGGGCGTCGGAATTGGCGTCGGGATTGGTCTCGGCATGGGTATGGGCGGCCGTGGCGGAGGCGGCTACGGACGCGGCGACTACAACCGCGGCAGGTATTGAGCCCCAGTTCACCAAGCGAATGGATGTCCGCAGGCCCTGCCTGCGGACATTTCTGTTGATGGTGAGCGGCCAGCAACTCTCGTGCCCCGGACGGAGCGCAGCGCTCCCGGCGATGCGACGCATCGTCCGGTGCGGTGCGCTGCAGAGCCGGGGCCCATGTACCAGCGAACTGTGCGGCGCGATGGGTCCCGGCTCTGCGCAGCAACGCTGGGCGTTGCAGCGCGTCCGGGACACGAGAGTTGCGGATATTTCGCCTTCTGTGGCCTTCCGGAAGTACTGTAGGCTGATCTGCTGACGCCAGCCTTTCCGGGGATTCCATATCGATGCCGCACGACGCGCCCGCCAAGAGCTCATGGCCGCTGTTCCGGTCACTCGCGTCCTATGCCCTGCCCGGCGACCTCATGGCGGGCCTGACGCTGGCGGCGATTGCGATCCCCGAGCAGATGGCCACGGCGCGGCTCGGCGGTTTTGCGCCGCAGATCGGCTTCTTCGCGTTCATGGCGGGCTCGCTCGGTTTCGCGCTGCTCGGCGGCAACCGCTTCCTGTCCTGCGGCGCGGATTCCACGATCACGCCGATCTTCGCCGGCGGACTTGCCGCGCTCGCTGCCACCGGCTCGCCTGAGTATCAGGGGCTTGCGATCGCGCTGGCGCTGATGGTCGGCGCGATGATGCTGGCCAGCGGCGCTTTCCGCCTCGGCGGCATCGCCAATCTTCTGTCCGTGCCGGTGATGGTCGGCTTCCTCGCCGGCATCTCCGTCCACATCATCGTCTCGCAACTGCCGGGCGTGCTCGGGCTTCCATCACCAAGCGGGCCGACACTCGAACGCATCGGCGTGCTCGCGACCGAACTCGGCCGCACGAACCCCTTCACGCTCTGCATCGGGCTTGGTGTGCTCGCCGTGGTCTTCATCGCCGAGAGGGTCAGCGCGAAAATTCCGGGCGCGCTGATCGGGCTCGTCGCCGCGACGCTGGCCACAATCGCGCTCGGCCTCGAAAGCAAGGGCGTCAGCGTCGTCGGCGCGGTGCCGGGCACGCTGCCGCGGCCGACCTTGCCTGACCTGGCACCGGAGCTATGGGTGCGCCTGGTGCCGCTCGCCTTCGTCATCACGGTCGTGGTGATGGTGCAGACCGCGGCGACGACGCGGTCGTTCCCGTCCGATCCCGACAAGCCTGCCGATGTCGACCGCGACTTCCTCGGTGCGGGCGCCGGCAGCGTGCTGTCCGGCCTGTTCGGCGCGTTTCCGGTCAATGCCAGCCCGCCGCGAACCGGGATCGTTGTCGAGACCGGCGGACAATCGCAGCTCGCGGGCCTTGCGGCCGGGGCAATCGTGCTGGCGCTGCTCGCGTTCGGGACGGGGCTGCTGCAGCACGTTCCGGACGCCGCGCTCGGCGGCATCCTGCTGTTCGTGGCGCTGCGGATCATCCGGGTGAAGCAGATCGCCATGATCTACCGGCAATCGTTCAGCGAGTTCCTGCTGATCGTCGCCACTGCCGCGCTGATCATCGTGCTGCCGATCCAGCAGGGCGCCTTCCTCGGCATCGTGCTGTCGCTGCTGCACGGCATCTGGAGCACGACGCGCGCGCGGCTCGTCGAGTTCGAGCGCGTGCCGGGCACCACGATCTGGTGGCCGGCGCATCCGCACATCACCGGCGAGCGCGTCGCCGGCGTCGCCGTGATTGGGCTCCAGGCGCCGCTGTCCTTCCTCAACGCGCCGGGTTTTCGCAGCGACGTGGCCAAGGTGCTCGGCACCTCGACGCCGCAACTGCTGGTGCTGGAGGCGAGCGGCATGGTCGAGATCGACTTCACCGCCGCGCAGATCCTGCTCGACGTCTTCAAGGCGTGCAGCGAACAGGGCGTCACCGTCGCGCTGGCGCGGCTGGAATCGGTGCGCGCGCAGAACGCGTTCGAACGTTTCAGACTGTTCGACGCCCTGCCCCGCGAACACGTCTTCCACAGCGTCGATGAGGCCGTGCGCAAGCTGGCAAAATAACCACCGCCTTCACTCGGTCCGCCGCCCCAAAGGGAGCGATACTTTTGGTCGCCGGCCAGTTCGCGGAGTGAGCCCATGGCCGCCGCGTCAAAGCTAGCACTTGATTTCCTGCCGCGACGGGCGACAATGATGTCGCGCCAGCTTCCGGTACCGAACTTCATATAAGACGGGGAAAACCCGCTTGGCCGCGGCTATACCGTCGCTGCGCGGGAGGGATCGTTATGACGGTAGGGTTCAAGCGCTGGCTGCAGCGCCGACATGATCCAGGCCGCCGATCGTATCGCCGTTACGATTGGGTGCGATGCAATCGCGCCGCTGCTCCGCGAAGAACGCCCCCTGGTTCGCGGCGAACTCGCCACCCCGGCGCTGCAAGTGGAAGGCCACCAAAGGATCATCGAGCCAATGCAATGCGCACGTTGTCGCGGGCGCATGCGTTGAGCCACGGAGGCGCGATAGACTGAAAGGCACTCCAGGCCGGCGTTAGACTGGCCAAAGGATATTAGCTCAGACACACCGAGGGAGGAATGCATGACGACGGTAACCCGACGTAACATCCTCAAGGGCGGCACGGCGCTTGTGGGCGGCATGGCCGGCATCCTGGCCACTGGCAGGGCTCCCGTTTTTGCACAGGGCACCACGGTACACTGGCTGCGTTGGAATGACTTCGTGCCAGCTTCCGATCAGCTATTGCGCAAGGAGCTGCTGCCTGCTGCCGAGAAGGCGCTGGGAATCAAGATCAATCTCGAGACTGTGAATGGCAATGACCTGCAGCCGCGCATCACCTCGGCGATCCAGTCGGGCTCAGGTCCCGACATCATCATGCTCTTCAATAACCACCCGCAGATCTATTCGGAGAGCGTCATCGACCTGTCCGACATCGCAGGTCGTGTGAGCGAGGCCGAAGATGGCTATTATGATCTGTGCAAGTCCAACTCCGCCGACGGCCAAAAATGGATCTCTTTGCCGTGGACCATCGTCGGCGCCATGATCGCCTACCGAAAATCCTGGTTCGATGAGATCGGCTCATCGACCTTCCCGGACACTTGGGAGAAGTATCGCGAGGTTGGCAAGAAGCTCAAGGCCCAGGGCCGGCCGATCGGTCAGACGCTCGGCCACACGTTCGGTGACGCGCCGACGTTCAGTTACCCGTACATGTGGTCGTGGGGCGGCACTGAGGTCGAGAAGGACGGCAAGACTGTCAACATCAACAAGAAAGAGGTCATCGAGTCCGTCAAGTTCATGACGGCTTTCTGGAAGGAAGCCCACGACGAGGGCGGGCTTGCCTGGGATGACACCAACAACAACCGTGCGTTCCTGTCGCAAACCATCTGCGCCACCCTCAACGGCGCTTCGATCTACATCGAATCGCTGCGCAACCCCGACAAATATATTACTGAAAAAGGCGCACAGCTGAAGACCGACATCCAGCACTCGCCGTTGCCCAAAGGCCCGGCCGGCCAATTCGCCATGCACACCTATTTCTCTCACGTCATTCCGAACTATTCGAAGAATCAGGACGGTGCGAAGGCGTTGTTGAAGTGGGTCCATACCAAGGCGAACTACGAGCCGTGGTTCGTCTCCCAGAAAGGTTTCGCGACACCGCCGACCCACGAATGGGAGAAACACAAGTTGTGGGAAGAGGACAAGGTCATGGCGCCCTTCAAGATCGCCGGCCTCCTGGGTCAGACGCCCGGGTACCCTCTGCCCTCATCAGGCAAGAAGGCTGCCGAAGTGCTCACCAAATACATCATCACAGATATGTACGCCAAAGCGATCCAGGGCGCTCCGGCGGAGGATTCCGTGAAATGGGCGGAAGTCGAACTCAAGAAGGTCTATTCTTGAAAGTACGTGCGCAGCACGTCGCACGGCTGCGAAGTGGCTGCCGCGCGCCCCGCGTCTCGGACTTGTACGGTGCGCCGTCTCTCTGTGAGGCGGCGCGATCAAAGTTTCGCATGACGCGTCTGTTGGCGTGCGCTTAGAGGTGAAGCGAGATGGCGATCGCCGAGACCCAAGTCTACATGCCGCAGGCGCCGCGGCCCAGAATCCGGCTGCTTGAGGACGAGCGTTGGCTCGCATTCGTGCTGCTGGTGCCGACCCTGGCGCTGCTCGGTACGTTCATCGCCTATCCGTTCTTGCGCGGCATCTTGTTGTCGGTGACCAACTCGCGCGTCGGCGTTCCAGGCGAGTTCGTCGGCCTCGCCAACTTCTACAAGATCTTCAATGACGGGATCTTTCGCACCTCCGTCTACAACACGTTTCTTTATACGGGCGTAACCACCGTCTTCAAGCTGGCGCTCGGGCTGTGGCTGGCCATGCTGCTCAACCGGAATTTCCGCGGCAAGGCTTTCACCCGTGCTTTCATCCTGCTGCCCTTCATCATCCCGACCGTGCTCTCGACTTTCGCCTGGAAGTGGATGTTCGACCCGACATTTAGCGTCCTCAATTGGCTCCTCTACCATCTCGGTTTGATCAGCGGTCGGATCAATTGGCTTGGCGATCCAGACCTCGCCATGATCTCGATCATCATCGTCAACATCTGGCGCGGAGTGCCATTCTTCGCCATCAGCCTGCTCGCCGGCCTGCAGACCATCAGTCCCGAACTTAGCGAGGCCGCCGCCATAGACGGTGCCAGGCCGTGGCAGCGGTTCTGGCACATCACCTGGCCCCTGCTGCTGCCCGTGACCATGGTCGTGGTGCTGTTCTCGGTGATTCAGACGTTCGCCGACTTCCAGATCGTCTATGTGATGACAGGCGGCGGACCAGCCAATGCAACGCACCTGTTCGCCACCTACGCCTATCAGATCGGCATCGGCACCGGCCTCCTAAGCGAGGGCGCTGCCATCTCGCTCGCCATGTTTCCGGTCCTGTTTCTGGTCGTTATCATCCAACTTCTCTACATCCGCCGCGTGGAGGTCCGCTGAGCCATGATCGAGGGCGCAAGGTGGCGAAAGTGGGCGTTCTTCTACGTCCCCATGGCGATGTTCCTGCTTTTCCTGCTGTTCCCGTTCTACTGGATGGTGATCACTTCGGTGCGGCCGGACGGCGAGCTTTACCGACCCTGGAATTCGATCAACTACAATCCGTTCTGGACCTGGAACCCGACCTGGGACCATGTCAGGTACCTGTTCGAGGAGACGCTGTTTGCATCGTGGCTGTGGAACACGACGTTCATCGCGCTCGCGTCAACCGCCATCTCGCTCGTGTGCGGCGTGTTCGCCGGCTATGCTCTCTCGCGGCTGAACTTTCCATTTGCAGGCAGCCTGGGCACCGGCATCTTCATCACCTATCTGGTGCCTCAAACGCTGCTCTTCATTCCGCTGGCAGAGATCATCCGCAACTATCGGCTGGGTGACACGCCCTGGTCATTGATCCTGACCTATCCGACCTTTCTCATTCCGTTCTGCACCTGGCTCATGATGGGCTACTTCAAGGCGGTGCCCAAGGAGCTCGAGGAATGCGCGCGCATTGACGGCGCCTCGCGCTGGCAGGCCATGCTCTACATCGTCATCCCGGTGGCGATCCCGGGCATCCTCTCGGCCGGCATCTTCGCTTTCACCCTGTCGTGGAACGAGTTCATCTACGCACTTGTCTTCCTGTCCTCGCCTGGACAGAAGACCGTGCCGGTCGGCGTCACATCGGAACTGATCCGCGGCGATGTATTCTTCTGGGGACCGCTGATGGCTGGCGCCCTGCTCGGATCGATCCCGGTTGCTATCGCCTATTCGTTTTTCGTCGAGCACTACGTCGCAGGACTGACTGGATCGGTGAAGGGCTGACAGCACCCCGGATCATCAGGAAAGTGGGCATGCGGAAGGCGGGTGGAGCGAATGGGCCAGGTCGTCCTCAAGGGGATCAACAAGTTCTACGACAGCGTGCACGCTGTCAAAGACGTCAATCTGCAGATCCGCGACAAGGAGTTCGTGGTGTTCGTCGGACCGTCCGGCTGCGGCAAGACCACGACGCTGAGAATGATCGCCGGGCTTGAAGCGATCAGTTCCGGCGACATTTCCATCGACGGAAACGTGGTCAATGAATTGGCGCCGATGGACCGCGACATCGCCATGGTGTTCCAGAACTACGCCCTGTACCCGCACATGAGCGTGCACGACAACATGGCGTTTGGCCTGAAGATGCGCAAATTCGAAAAGCCCGAGATTGACAAGCGCGTGCGGGAGGCGGCCGACATCCTCGGCATCGGTGAATTGCTAACGCGCAAGCCGCGCCAGCTGTCCGGCGGCCAGCGCCAGCGCGTGGCGTTGGGTCGTGCCATTGTGCGTCACCCCCGCGTGTTCCTGTTCGACGAGCCGCTGTCGAACCTCGATGCCAAGCTGCGGGTACAGATGCGCGTTGAGCTCAAGAAACTGCATCTCCGTCTCGGCACCACCGCCATTTACGTTACCCACGATCAGGTCGAGGCCATGACGCTGGGTGACCGGGTCGTCGTCATGAAAGACGGCGTGGTCCAGCAAGTGGGGGAGCCGCTCGAACTGTACAATCAGCCCGCCAACAAGTTCGTCGCCGGCTTCATCGGCTCCCCGGCCATGAATTTCGCCGCCGTTACGGTGACCGAGGCGAACGGATCGCTGATTGCCGAGAACTCCGGCCTGCGCATCAAGCTGCCGGACGAGACCGCGCAGCGGCTGCGCGGCCATATCGGACGCGAGGTCATGCTCGGCGTGCGGCCGGAGGACCTTACCGTGGCGGGTAGCGCTGATCTCGGCCACTCATGCTTCGATGCTGTGATTGAGGTGGTCGAGCAACTCGGCTCGGAAATCCTGCTCGATATGAAGGTCGGCGAGAGTATCATGGTGGCGAGCGTCGAGCCGACCGCGAGGGTGAGGGTGGGCGACAGGCTGCGCGTTGCCATGCGGCCTTCCAGGCTTCATGTTTTCGACGCGCAGACCGAGGCGGCCATCTAACCCCGGCAGAGGATCAATTCCACCGGTGAGCGGGAATTCGCCTTCTTGTCACCAGCTTCGATGACGCCCGGAGAGCGCGATGGCACTTGGCTCGTTGCCGGGCACACCGGATTTACGAGTACACGCCTCTAGGCCAGGGTCGGATGATCCCGCTGCACCGTCTCCCGGATCCAGCTGGCATGGATCGCGCGAAACAGGATTTGCGCGGTCTTGAGGTCGTTCGCTGTCATGCAGAGATCGACGATGCGATGGACTGCGTCATCGCGCATCAGCCCGTCGGAGATCTTCATCGCGATTTCCATCGCGACCTGGGCCGCGCGTTCATAGCGCTCACCTTCGCGCGTGTCGTTGCGCGCCGAACCGGCCGCGCTCGCGGCCGCGGCGTCACAGATCGCGCGGATGCGCTCGGCGGCCTCGATGTCGCCGAGCGGTCCTTCGATCGTCTCGTCCCAGATGTCCGCCGGCTTCTGCTTTGCGAACCACTTCATCGCCCCGTCACCAATGGTCTTCCAGCCGCCGTAGTTCCGCGCTCCCGCCTCGCCCAGCATAGAGAGGCCGATCGAGATCGGCGAGGCGATTTTTCCGCCACGTATTATCGATATGCAGTCAGGGCGTCCGACGTGGTCCGATGGCCTCGAACTGCGCCTTCTGCTCGTCGTTCAGCGTGGCGTAGAAATCCTCCAGCGCCGCGCGAACCGACTTGACGCCGTCGAGCATCGTGTCGAGCCGCTTGCGAACCGCCGCCATTCGCGCCGGCGGCGTCATCACGTCGCTGGGCTCGCAGGCCGCCTTGAGCGATGCGCTGACTTTGGCGCTGGTATCCTGGAGCACCTGTAGCGCAGCGCGCTGGGTGTCGTTGGGATGAAGCCTCGCCTCGATGTCAGTGCTGGGCCAATCGAGCGCAGCAGGCGTCGCGCAATTCTGGACCAGCGATCCGCCGGTGTTGTTGGAAGCCGTCGCACGACGCTGATCCTCGGCCAGCGCATTGAAGCGCGCCTTCTGCTCGTCGGTGAGCGAGCCGTAGAATCGATCGAGGGCGGGCTGAACGAGATCGACGGCTTTCTCCATCGCCTCGATGCGCTGCTGCATCGCCGTCAGCCGACCTGGCGCTGTCGCCGCGACCTGCGACGGGCAGGACGCGCGGATCATCTCGGACGCCTGGATCGATGCGTTGCCGAGTTCGTCGAGGCTTGCGCCTTGCGCCTCGGTCGGCTGCACCGCGGCGGCGATCTGGTCGATCGGCAGACCGACGATTTCGCGGCGGTCGCTGCCGCAGAGCCGATCCAGCGGGACGCCGCGCGCCTGGCGCCGTCCCTGCGGCCGCTGCGGCAGATAGGCCGAGAGACCGTTATAGCCATAGGGCCCGAAGATGCCGGCATAGATGTCCGGATAGCCGTAGCCCCAGAAGCCGAGACCGTCGCCCCAGATCGTGTAGTCGTAGAGATCGTTGTAGGCGAACGGCCAGAACAGCGGTCCGACCCAGCCATAACCGCCGCCCGCATGTTGCCACCACCCGCTGCTGGCGCCGTGCCAGCCGGCGAGTGCGGCCGCCGCCGCGATCTGGGCTCGCGCGGCCGGATTGCTGATCAGACGGCCGTTGCGGAAGGCGCTGGAATGCACGTTGAGGGCGTTGCGAAAATTCGCAGGACGGACGGCCGCATTGCGGATCTGGCCGAAGTTCGGGCCGCGATGTCGCGCGCCCGTTGCGAAGCGGGGCCCGCCATGATGCCCGCCGCCATGCACGTGTCCGAAGCCATGACCGCCAAAATGGCCGCCACCATGATGACCACCACCATGACCGCCGCCGTGATGGCCGCCGCCATGCCCGCCTCCGTGCCCACCACCATGGCCGCCACCGTGCCCGCCCTTGCCCAGAGCCGTGCCCGCCAGCATGCAGGCAAGCGCCATCACGGCAATTCCAATGACAGGTCGCAACATCGCATCCTCCCGCAGAGCCGCGCCATCGAGGCATCGGAAATTGACGGGGTGGAACCGGCCTGACTGCCGAAAGTTCCGCGACCGCGACGCAGCCGCCCGCGCGCTATGCCTCCGGCACGATCTTGCCGGGATTGAAGATATTCAGCGGATCGAGCGCCTTTTTCAGCGCCCGCATCGCGTCGAGCGCTTCGGGGCCGAGTTCCGCCTTGAGATATTTCTGCTTGCCCTGGCCGATGCCGTGCTCACCGGTGCAGGTGCCGTCCATCGCCTGCGCGCGCTCGACCAGGCGATGCATGAACTCCTCGCCGCGCGCCATCTCGTCGGCATCGTTGGTGTCACAGACCAGCGAGCAGTGGAAATTGCCGTCGCCGACATGGCCGACGATCGGCGACAGCAGGTTGAGGCGCTTGAGGTCTTCCTCGGTCTCGCCGACGCAATCGGCAAGCCGCGAGATCGGCACGCAGACGTCGGTCGCAACCACGCCGATGCTGTCGCCGGGCCGCAGCGCCTTCACCGACCAATAGGCGTCGTGCCGCGCCTGCCACAGCTTGGTGCGATCCTCCGGCTTGGTGGTCCAGGAGAAATCGCCGCCTCCGCAATCCTTTGCGATCTCGCCGAAGGCCTTGGACTGCTCGCCGACCTCGACCTCGCTGCCGTGGAATTCCATCAGAAGCAGCGGCGTTTCCGGCAGCGTCAGCTTCGAATAGGCGTTGCAGGCCTTCACCTGCGCGGCGTTGAGCAGCTCGATGCGCGCCACGGGAATGCCGGTCTGGATCGCCAGGATCACCGCCTGACATGCCCCGTGCACGGTCTCGAACGACACCGCACCGGCCGCGATCGTGTCAGGGATTCCGCGCAGGCGAATGGTCAGCTCGGAGATGATGCCGAGCGTGCCTTCGGCGCCGACGAACAGATGCGTCAGGTCGTAGCCGGCGGATGATTTCTTGGCGCGCGTGCCTGTGGTGATGATCTCGCCGTCGCCGCGCACGACCTTCAAAGCGAGCACGCTGTCGCGCATGGTGCCGTAGCGCACCGCGTTGGTGCCGGAGGCGCGGGTCGAGGCCATGCCGCCGAGCGAAGCATCCGCGCCGGGGTCGATGGGGAAGAACAGGCCCTGGTCGCGCAGATGCTCGTTCAGCGCCTTGCGGGTGACGCCGGGCTGGATCACGCAGTCGAGATCCTCGGCATGCACCGCGAGCACCTTGTTCATGTCGCGCAGGTCGATCGAGATGCCGCCGGCGGGCGCGTTGACCTGGCCCTCGAGCGAGGTGCCGGTGCCGAAGGCGATGACGGGCACGCGGTTCCTGGCGCAGATCCGCACCACGTCCTGGATGTCGGCGGTCTCCTGCGCCATCACCACGCCGTCCGGCGGCTGGTTGACGATCCACGTGGTGGTATGGCCGTGCTGCTCGCGAACGGCCTGCGAGGTGATGAGGCGGTTGCCGAACCGTGCGGCAAGCTGCTCCAGCGCGCTTGCGAGGGCTTTCGGCTCGACCCGCGGCGGATTATTGGTGATGGTCGTACCCACGGACATTCCTCCCGACAGAAGAACCGTGGCAAAGGACATCTGACCGGTCAAGTCAAGCGACCGCGCGCATAGCAGGAAAGACACATGCCGGAGACCGCCGCTGCCGAGCCGTTCCGCTCGTCGATCATGCAGATCGAGCCGCAATGGATCGACTATAACGGCCATCTCAACATGGCCTATTACAACGTGATGTTCGACCGCGCGATCGACCAGATGTGGTTACAGCTCGGGATCGGGCCGGGCTACATGAAGGAGCGAGGCGGCTCGACCTTCACTGCCGAATGCCATGTGCGGTATCTGCGCGAAATCCACCTCGGCGATCCCGTGCAGGTGTCGGTCTGGCTGCTCGAAGCCGACGACAAGCGGCTGCATACGTTCCAGGAGTTGCGGCACGCGACCGAAGGCTGGCTGTCGGCGACCTCCGAAAACATGTCGCTCCACATCGACATGGGCTCGCGAAAGGTGGCGGCCTTTCCGCCCGATATCCGGCAGCGCATCGCAGCCGTCGTGGGCGCCCACGGCGCCGTGCCGCGGCCCGAGGGCATCGGCCGGAACGTGGCGATGCCCTCGAAGCGGTAGTGCATGATCCGGAAAAGTGTGAAGCGGTTTTCCGGTAAGATCATGCACCCATCAGACCGCGCTATATCCTGTTGCGGCCGCGGGCAAGGCCCACCACGGCCGAGACCAGGAACAGCACGACCGCGATGAAGAAGATGATCTTGGCGATCTCGATCGAGGCGCCGGCGATGCCGCCGAAGCCCAGGATGCCGGCGATCAGTGCGATAACCAGAAACGTCACAACCCAGCCTAGCATGGTCAAACCCTCGTCTTGATGTCTGTCTGCGTCGGCGCGGCTGGCCGCGCCACCTGTCCAGACAATCTCGACGCGGGAACGATGGTTCCGGCCCACGCAAGCTGGAAATTCGCCCTCGCCGATGGAACAAATCAGCCCGCCGCGCACGTGGAAAACCTCGCCCCGGCGCCCCATATAGGCAGCAATCCCTGTTAAGAAGGCTCCCTTCCACCACCCCGCGGTGCCATCGTGGGGCCAATGATTCGCATGACCGAGCCGAGCAAGATCACCAGCGTACCCGACCACCAGCCCGCAGCCGGCGGCATCGCCGCGCGTGCGCGCGCCTCCGTGGGCCCGAAATATCTGTCCGGGCTCAATCCCGAGCAGCGCGACGCCGTGGAGACGCTGGACGGCCCGGTTCTGGTGCTGGCCGGCGCCGGCACCGGCAAGACGCGCGTGCTGACCACGCGCATCGCCCACATCCTCAGCCAGGGCCGCGCCCGCCCCGCCGAGATCCTGTCGGTGACCTTCACCAACAAGGCCGCGCGCGAGATGAAGCATCGGCTCGGCCAGATGCTCGGCCATGCGGTCGAGGGCATGCCGTGGCTCGGCACCTTCCACTCCATCGGCGGCCGCATCCTGCGCACCCATGCCGAGCTGGCGCAGCTCAAGTCGAACTTCACCGTGCTCGACACCGATGACCAGGTGCGGCTGCTCAAGCAGCTGCTCCAGGCCGACAATATCGACGACAAGCGCTGGCCGGCACGCATGCTGGCCGGCCTGATCGACGGCTGGAAGAACCGCGGCCTGACGCCGTCGCAGGTGCCGTCAGGCGAAGCCGCCGTGTTCGCCAACGGCAAGGGCGGCAAGCTCTATGCGAGCTACCAGGAGCGGCTGAAGATCCTGAACGCCGCCGATTTCGGCGATCTGCTGCTCGAGGACATCCGGATCTTCCGCGAGCATCCGGACATCCTGCGGCAATACCAGCAGCGCTTCAAATTCATCCTGGTCGACGAATATCAGGACACCAACGTCGCGCAATATCTGTGGCTGCGGCTGCTGTCGCAGGCGCCGACGTCTCCCTCCTTCACCTCTCCCCGCGTGCGGGGAGAGGTCGCATCGCAAAGCGATGCGGGTGAGGGGGACTCTCCGCAGACTGAACTCGTGGAGACAGCCCCTCACCCCGACGCTCTCAGCGCGAGCGAAGCTCGTCGCGACCCCGCAAGCGGGGCGAGGGAGCAGACGCCCCACGTCAAAAACATCTGCTGCGTCGGCGACGACGACCAGTCGATCTATGGCTGGCGCGGCGCCGAGGTCGACAACATCCTGCGCTTCGACCACGATTTCCCCGGCGCCAAGGTCATTCGCCTCGAGCGCAATTACCGCTCGACCGGCCACATCCTCGCCGCCGCCTCGCATCTGATCGCGCACAACGAAGGCCGGCTCGGCAAGACGTTGCGCACCGAGGACCATGACGGCGAGAAGGTCACCGTCACCGGCTCGTGGGATTCGGAAGAGGAAGCCCGCGGCATCGGCGAGGAGATCGAGCAGATCCAGCGCCGGGGCGACAAGCTCAACGAGATCGCGATCCTGGTGCGTGCCTCCTACCAGATGCGCGAGTTCGAAGATCGTTTCGTCACGCTTGGCCTGCCCTACCGCGTGATCGGCGGCCCGCGCTTCTACGAGCGCGCCGAAATCCGCGACGCGCTGGCTTATCTGCGGGTCATCAACTCACCGGCCGACGACCTCGCCTTCGAGCGCATCGTCAATGTGCCCAAGCGCGGCCTCGGCGACGCCACCGTGCAGATGCTCCACGACCACGCCCGCAAGCGCCGCATCCCGCTGTTCGAGGCGGCGCGCGCGGTGGTCGAGACCGACGAGCTGAAGCCGAAGGCGCGCGGAAGCTTGCGCGACGTCGTCGCCCAGTTCGACCGCTGGCGCGCCCAGCGCGAGGTCACCGCGCACACCGATCTCGCCCAGATCGTGCTCGACGAGAGCGGCTACACCGAGATGTGGCAGAAGGACCGTTCGGCAGACGCCGCGGGCCGGCTGGAGAACCTGAAAGAGCTGGTGCGCTCGATGGAGGAGTTCGAGAACCTGCAAGGGTTCCTCGAGCACATCTCGCTGGTGATGGACCGCGACAGCGGCGCCGACGAGGACGCGGTGTCGCTGATGACGCTGCATTCGGCCAAGGGCCTCGAATTCGACAACGTGTTCCTGCCCGGCTGGGAGGAAGGCCTGTTCCCGAGCCAGCGCACGCTGGACGAGCAGGGCCGCGCCGGCCTCGAGGAAGAGCGCCGGCTCGGCCATGTCGGCCTGACCCGCGCGAGGCGCCGCGCAAAGATCTACTTTGCGACCAACCGACGGATCCATGGCACCTGGTCGACCACGATCCCGTCGCGCTTCCTCGACGAATTGCCGTCCGCCAATGTCGAGATCACGGAATCCAAGGGCGGCTCGGCCTGGGGCGGCACCGGCGGCTACGGCGCCTCGCGTTTCGACGACATGGAGGCGTTCGGTTCCACCTATTCGACCCCGGGCTGGCAGCGCGCCCAGGCCAACCGCAACCGGGGCGGCGGCCGCAGTGGCGGCGGCCAAGGCGGCTTCGAGGAACAGGCCTCGTCGTTCTCCTCCTCATCCGGCCCGGATTTCGGCAGCTTCTCCTCACGCCGCCGCGGGCCGATGACGATCGAGGGCGAGCTGGTCGCCAAATCCACCGGCACCACCTCGGAATTTTCCCTCTCCGACCGCGTCTTCCACCAGAAATTCGGCTACGGCCGCGTCACCAAGATCGACGGCAACAAGCTCACCATCGCCTTCGACAAGGCCGGCGAGAAGAAGGTCGTGGACAGTTTTGTGCAGCGGGCGTGAGGCCTGATATGCCTCAGTACGTCGCCATCATCGAGGACGCAGGCCCGGACGACGCCGTCGGCTTGTGGTTTCCCGACCTGCCGGGCTGCATTTCCGGCGGCGACGACGTCGACGAGGCCCTGGAGAGTGCGCCCGAGGCGCTCGCATTTTATGCGCAGGAGCTGAGCGCGGACGGCCGCCAGCTTCCCCCGCCGCGGACATTGGACGAGCTCAAGGCCGACCCTGCTGTGGCCGACGACCTCAGGAAACACACGGTCGCCCTGATCGAATGGCCGCCCCTCCCTGAGGCCGAGTGAGGACTGTTCGCCGCACTGGCCGGACGTTCGACAGTTCTCACCCGAACGCCCCTTGACCACCGCGAACTTCCCCGTATCAGATGCGCCCATGGTCCGGGGCTCCATCACACTGATCTTGCTGGCATTGGTTATGCCGTCGCTTGCGGCGGCGGAGACCATGAGCTTTGGCGATTCGATCGGGCTCCTGGCCAAGAGCTGCGGCGCGGAAATCGTCGCCAATTGCCGCGGCGTCAACCCGGACTCGACCCGGCTGAAAGAGTGCCTGTCCCGCAACCGCGACGTGCTCTCCCAGCAATGCCAGAGCGACTATCTCGGCGCCTTCGATGCCATCCAGAAGCGCGTCGCCGCGCGCGTCACGGTGGCGAACGCCTGCCAGCGCGAGATCGTCAAGGTCTGCGGCGGCTCGACCAAGGAGACCAGCAAGTCGATCCCCTGCCTGGTCACGACGCCCAAGGGCATCAGCAACAACTGCCTGAAGGCCGTCGACGACGCGGGGTATCGGTGATGCGCGCGAACGGAATCGCCATCACGCTGGTCGTGGTCCAGGTCCTGGCCCTGCTCGCGGGCGCAGCAAGCGCGCAGACGGCGGCGCCGACGCGTGACGACATCGTCGGCAAGCTGAACCATTTCGAACAGGCCGCCGAGGTCGACCTTCCCGCGCTGAAGCAGCAGGTGATGGAGCGCGCCAAGGCCAGGATCAAGAACGATCCGGGTCCGGTGAACCGGCCGCTGATCGCGCCTGATCTCGCCAACCTGCCCGCCCTCAACGCGCAGATCCAGTTCGACGCCGACACGCCGATCATCCAGCCGACCTCCTACCAGACCGTCGGCCGCATCGCGGACGCGCTGGTTAACTCCTCGCTGCTGCCGTACACGTTCCTGATCGTCGGCCATGTCGAATCCAATGCGAAGACGCGCGAGGCCAATGCGATCCTGAGCCAGCGACGCGCCGATGCGATCCGTGACGTCCTGGTGAACACCTTCAAGATCTCGACCAAGCGGCTGCATCCGATCGGCCTCGGCGAGGAGCAGTTTCTCGACCGGGCCAAGCCGACCTCGGCCGCCAACGGTCAGTTGCAAATCCTGACCTATGCCAAGGTGCCGGAGGAGGCGCCTGCGCATCCAGCTGCGGCGCCTGGGCCTGCGGCGAAAAAGCCCGCCAAGAAGCGCTGAACGAGATCACCTCCCCTGACGGAACTCTTTGAAGTTCCGACCGTTTTGCGGCCTGTCGAAAGCGCAACAGCCATGCTTTGCGCGACACGCGAGCCGGTTTGTGCACTGCCCTATCAGGTGCTATAGCCTGTTCTCGCCCTTCCCAGACCCCATGCTGCACGAGACCGAGATGGCTGGTTATTTTCAACGCCAACTGGCCGATTACGTCGAATATCATCGCGATCCCTGGAACTGCGCGATGCACGTGGTCGGAATCCTCCTGCTCTTCACCGGCGCCGTGCTGCCGCTCACTCTCGTGCGTTTTCCCATCTTCGGGATCGAGGTGAGCTTGGCCGTGGTTGCGGCCCTGCCGGTGCTGGTTTACTGGCTGATGCTGGACGCCGGGATTGGGCTCGGCATCCTCGCCGCGATGATCGTGCTGCTTTCGGTCGCAACCGCAATCGGCAATCAGGCCTCGATCGTCATGATGTGGTCGATTTTTGCGCTGCTGATCGGATCTGGCGTCGCAGCGCAGATCGTGGGCCACAGGGTTTTCGAGGAACGGCAGCCGTCGATGGTCGACCACCCCGCGCATTTCCTGCTTGGACCGATGTTTGTCATGGCGAAATTATTCATTGCACTGGGCTTCCGTCGCGACCTTGCCGCGATTTTGGCGCCTGTTCCGACCAATTCCCTTTCAACCCGATAGCTCTAGAAGCGAAACAGTAAACCTTCTGCATGGCTCTCGTACTGGTTACCGGTGGCAGCGGCTTCATCGGACATCATCTCGTAGAAGCGCTCCGCGCCCGTGGGCAGCGGGTACGCGTTCTCGATGTCCGTGCGCCGGCCGCGGCGAACGCGGACGTTGAACACATCCACGGCTCGGTGCTGGACGGTACCGCGGTGGACGCGGCGATCGCCGGTGTCGATCAGGTCTATCACCTCGCCGGCCTGCCCGGCATGTGGGTCGCCAACAAGCAGGACTTCCACGACGTCAATTGCCGCGGCACCGAAATCGTGCTTGCCGCGGCGATGAAGCGCGGCGTGTCGCGCTTCCTGCACTGTTCGACGGAATCGATCCTGTTCCCCTATTCCGACCTCAACGGCGTTGCCGCCGAAGAGGCGCTGCAGCCGGCCGATGCGATGCCCGGCGCCTATACGCGGTCGAAGTCGCTCGCCGAGCACCACGCCGCGAAGGCGGCGGCCGCGGGCTTTCCGCTCGTGATCGGCACGCCGACCATGCCGATCGGCGCCGCCGACCACAACCTGACGCCGCCGACCGCAATGCTGTGGTACTTCCTCCAGAAGAAGGTGCAGCCGCATCTCAACTTCCTGGTCAATCTCGTCGATGTCCGCGACGTCGCGATGGGCCTTGTGCTGACCATGGAGCGCGGCCGCATCGGCCAGCGCTACATCCTCGGCGGCGACTGCGTCCCGCTCGGCAACATCCTGCGGATGATGTCGGCGATGAGCGGCCGCCGGCAGTTCCCGGTCGTCGTGCCCGGCAAGATCGCCGAGCTCTCCGCGATCATGCTCGAATCCATCTCCGATCGCATCACGCGCCGGCCGCCCAACGGCACCGCCGAGGGCGTGCGCATCGCGCTTGCCGCGAGCGACCTCTCGATCGGCAAGGCGCGCACCGAGCTCGGCTACGCGCCGCGCCCGATCGAACCGGTCTTGCGCGAAACCATCACCCATCTGCTCGCCCGCAACGGCCAGCGGCCCTCCGGCGCCATCGAGCATCACGCGCTTTCCTCGCGCGCGAGCTAAGGCCTCCGCCCAAACGCAAAGAACCTTCATGTCCTTCGATTTCAGCAAGCTTCTCTCCGTGGCCTGGGGTGGCTGGACCACGACCTGGCCGACCGAACTCCTGGCCTTGATCTGGCTCGCCTTTCTCGCCAGCTGGGTCGGCGCCTCGTTCTGGCAGGGCCGCACCCAGAAGCAGGTCATGACGCTGGAGTCGCAGCGCTATCGCCTGCCGATCCTGGTCGGCGGAATCCTGTACACGCCGTGGGTTGCACAGGTCCTGGGCTGGAAGCCGCTCTGGGTGCTCGGCAACACCGGCATCTACATCGCCGCGGTCCTCTCGGCCGCCGGCATCGCCTTCGCCTGGTGGGGCCGGCTGCATCTCGGAAAATTCTGGTCCAACACCATCACCCACAAGGAGGACCACCGCGTTATCGACACTGGCCCCTACGGCATCGTGCGTCACCCGATCTACACGGGACTGATTGCAGGCATGCTCGTCACCGGCATCGCGATCGGCCTCGTAACGACGATCCTCGGCGCCATCCTGATCTCGCTCGGCATGTGGCAGAAGGGCCGGATGGAAGAGGTGTTTCTGTCCAAGGAACTCGGCGAAGACGCCTACGGCGCTTATTGCCGCCGCGTGCCGATGATCATTCCGTTCCTATCGCCGCGGTGAGCGTCCTGAAGGCGCGGTCGCTGCGTTCCGCTTTCTCTGCACGAAGTTACTGCTAGTGTCGGACTTGCGCTCGATCCAAGCTTTACCATCAGTCGCTTGCTTGTCAGCCAAGCAAGCGACGATACGAAATATCTCGCAGGACGAGAGCGGGTCTGCGAGGGCATGCGCCTAGCCCTAGCCGGGGTGCCAGAGGAGTGATGTCCGTAAACTGACAACGCTACGGAGAAGCCGATTATGCAGTTGTCAAAGGTCGCCGCGTTGGCGCTCATCGCTAGCTGTCCAAGCCTACTGTCTGTATCTCGGGCGGCGGCCGTTTCTGAATGCTCAATCTCAGGCACACTAGCGGATTGGGGCGAGAACTCGACGGCCGACATTGACCTCACGTCCGGAGGAAGTTGCCAATTTCCAATCAAGATACGCGGCACGGTGAGTGGCTCGGACATCTCTCAAAAGCCGTCACACGGCAAGCTGAAAAGGCTCAACCTGTCTACGTTCGAATACAAGGCGAAGGCCAAATATAAGGGTAGCGATACCTTTGCCATCAAAGCGACGGGTCAGGGACCGACAGCTTCTGGCACGTCGGTAATCACTGTGCACGCGACGATCAAATAGCGTTCCTCGCTCGATTGCATGGTGAACGCGGAAGCAACAGCCGCCCGATGTCTCGCGCCAATGGCACCACAATGAAAAGGGACCATCGGAGTAACCGATGGTCCCAAAAGCCTCAAAGGCTCTTCGCTGGCAAAGGCCTTGCCGTGTCTTGCCAAGTTGGGCTGCGAGCAGACTTGGCGGGCTGCTTGCAGGGTTGATGCTCGCTCTACGCTGGCCTTCTGGACCCTGGCCTCCTTGACGCTGGCCTTATGGACGCTGGCCTTATGGACGCTGGTCCCGTCGGACACTGGTTGCCATCGGCTCTGGTCACGTCGGCGCTCGTCGCTCTCGGCGCTGGATGGTGCGAGAAACCGACTCGATCAACCAATGCCAATTGAACTGCCGACCCGACGAATAGTCTAGGTGTTGTTGTCTGTTCCTCTCGAAGAAATTTGGGTTAGCGAGGCTGCCAATTCCCGCATCGTTGGATGTCATTTCTAACGACGACCGGCAGCCCGCCGACCGAATTGCGAATGGCGCACGTCCTCGCGCTGGACCCGTCAGCGCGAGTTTTGCTTTTTCGGGGATCGCACCCTTCTGGCGGGTTTTGTCAATGCGATGTCAGCCACAGCAGGGTTTGCGACTGACGCTTCGAGAATTTCGTATTGAGCATGCTTCCAATGGACTTCCGCCTTTCCGTCGGGTTGCCCATCGGCGACCCAGAGGTGGTAGGCGCGCTCGCGAATTGCCTCTTCCAGATTTGGCATGGGATTTTCCTTGCGAATGATCCGCCCGGCCCCAGCCAAAAGACTTGCTCTCGTAGGGTTAATGAAATCTTAACGGGGCAGCGGAAGCCAAGCGTCGCGCGGGTGCCGCTAAAGGGCGGTCGGCGCTCATTGCGAGAGATCTCGGCAGCGCTCGCGGACGCAGGTCGCAACGAACGGTAATCCGCATGCGGCGACCGGCATCAAACTCATGCTTACCGAGGGTCGACGAGGCCGTGCACGGGCCGCCTCTTTGGGGGCTCGTGGCCCGATTGACACCAGCGCAGCGAAACTAGTCAGTCGATTGGCGCGAGCCGTTCGTTCCACCGCGCCGCAAGGTTTTTGATCTGCTCGAAATGCAGGATCGCCGGCTCACCCTCGCGGACGATTGTCGTCCGCTTGCGTTCCTTGGGTGGCAACGTCATCGCGCGCGATACTGCCGCGCGCAGTTTCATCGAGCCGTGATCTGTCAGGGTGACGAGTTCTTCCGGGTCAAGGGCCATGGGTCCACGCCTACGCTACCGGCTGGCCCGCAAGCCAGCACACGCGCCCCGAATGCCCAATTCTCCAGATAGCTCAACATGGTTAATAGTTCGTTATCGTTTGGCTCTGTCATTTGGATTGGCGCGCGGGTCACGCGGCGTCTTGTCCCGCAAGTCAAATGAGCCTCTCAGGCTGCACCAGCCCCTGTTTGGGTCGAACCCAATCCCACCCGATTTCAAATGCTAAAGGAGGTGGCTACCGCCAGGCTCGCAGCAGGGGTAGTTCGCCCGTGCCGCGCCGGTCCGCGCGGTAGCCCCCAGTGAGCCATTGCAGTCGCAATTGATCAGGCTACCGCTGCCAACCTGCCATCGGCATGCGGATTTGCGCAAAGCAGACGCTTGCGAATGGCCTCTTCAACGAGCGCGAGCGCTTCCTTGGCTTGTCGCGCTTCGGCTTCCGCAACTTCGGCGCGAAGCTCTACGGCCGTCAACTTATCCTTCTGAGCTTCAATGCAGCACTGGGCCAGCTCCAGCGCTCGGCAAGCATCTTGCAGCTTACGTTCGGTGGTTACGGTGAGTTCACGCTGTGCCCGCTCGGCGGCCTCCGCTCGCCCTTCGGCCAGCCGCAATCTTTCTATGGCGCTCGTGCAAAGTGATTGGGCACGGGCTTCGGTCTCGCGGGCGTGCTTCTCCATATCGCGGAAGACATCGGCCGCTTGATATACCAGATCGAGAGCTGTTGCTCCCTTGTCTGGTGCCAGCGGTGAGGGAAAGCTCAAGATGCCCTCATCCCCTCCAACTGGCGCTCTGGAACTACGCTGCGCCATGCAGTTCAAGCTCGTCGCGAACACACATACACGGGCAGTATCATGAATAGCTATGGTTAACGGATGGTTAAACAGTTGCATGCCTGGAGATGTCGTAACGGCGCGCGGCGGGCAATGGCACCGAAAATCAGTCAGTTCTTTGGGCGTGCCTAGCGTAGCAGCAGAGGCTCGCGCCGGCGGCTGGACCGGCACATCGGCCGCTGACTTTCCTCTCCATGCAAATTTGGTCGGCTGCCATTCCTCGGGAATAGGCGCTGATCGAGTTCCGTAACGGTTGACCTTTTTGCCGCTACCCAGTTGGATGCGCGCGCAAAAAGGCACGACGACATCCCATCGTGGATCCGGAGAGGTCGACGATAAGGTCTGAGCCCGCGCGGGGCTTTGGGCGATCCGTCGTTGGACTGTGCCGTACGTTCAACAGGGGATTTCCATGACCTTTTCCAGCATCTTCGCGCAGTTCGTCGCGCTGATCGGCGGTGCCGCGCTGCAATGGCGGCGGCTGTCGGGGACCGCGCCCGCGCCGGCCTGGGGCCAGGCGCCGGCGATCCCCGAAGCGAAGCCGCAGGGGGCGCTGCCGACCTTGAAGATGCCGACGGCCAGGGGCTGGAGCGAGGGCCACAAGCCGACGGTCGCCCCCGGGCTCAAGGTCAATGCGTTCGCGGCCGGGCTCGACCATCCGCGCTGGATCGAGGTGCTGCCGAATGGTGACGTGCTGATCGCGGAGGCGACGCAGATCGCGGGCGCGCCGAGGTCGGTGTTTCACTATGCGATGCAGGCGACGATGCGGCGCGCCGCAGCGCTCGGCGTCAGCGCCAACCGCATCACGCTGCTGCGCGACAAGGACGGCGACGGCGTCGCCGAAGTGCGCGGCGCCTTCATGGAGAACCTCAGCCAGCCCTTCGGCATGGCGCTGGTCGGCAACACATTCTATGTCGGCAACACCGACGGCGTGATGGCCTTCCCCTATGTCGCCAATGCCGACCGCATCACCGCACCGGGCAAGCGGCTCACGACGTTCAAGCCGAGCGGCCACTGGACGCGCAGCCTGCTTGCAAGTCCCGACGGCAAGAAGCTCTATGCCGGTGTCGGCTCGCTCAGTAACATCGCCGAGATGGGCATGGAGGTCGAGGAAGGCCGCGCCGCGGTCTATGAGCTCGATCTCGCCGCCGGCACGCATCGCATTTTTGGTGCGGGCCTGCGCAATCCTGTTGGTCTTGCCTGGGAGCCCAATACGAACGTGCTCTGGACCGTCGTCAACGAGCGCGACGGGCTCGGCGACGAGACGCCGCCGGATTATCTCACCTCGGTGCGCGACGGCGGCTTCTACGGCTGGCCCTATTGCTACTGGGGCAAGACGGTCGACGATCGCGTGCCGCAGGATCCCGCGATGGTCGCCAAGGCGCTTCAACCGGACTACGCACTCGGCGGCCACACCGCTTCGCTCGGCCTGTGCTGGATGCCCGCAGGGACCCTGCCCGGCTTCCCCGACGGCATGGTGATCGGCCAGCACGGCTCGTGGAATCGCAGCACTCTCTCGGGCTACAAACTGGTGTTCATCCCGTTCGAGAACGGCAAGCCCTCCGGCCCCGGTCGCGACATCCTGTCGGGCTTCCTGTCCCCGGACGAGAAGGAATCCTACGGCCGTCCGGTTGGCGTCGTGATCGGACCCGACAAGAAGTCGCTGCTGATGGCCGACGACGTCGGCAACGTGATCTGGCGCGTCACGGGCGCGTAGAGGTTACGTCCCGACACAGAGCGTGGCGCGCTGCTTGCGTAGCAGCGCGATCACGGAGAGCGCCGTGATCAGGCCCGTCTTGGGATTCTCCGACGGGATGTTCTCGATCGACATCGAGAAGCGCGCCGAATCCGCCTCGACCTCGATGCGGTGAACGTTGCGCGTCACGGTCGGATCGGCCCAGATCTGCACGGAGGTGCGGTCGGGTCCGACGCCCGCGAGCGACAGCGCGACCGCGACATTGAGATTGGCCGGAAAGCCCTTTGCGGCCTCGCGCGCGGTGCCCTCGAACAGTTTGAGCGGCTCGCGCAGATTGTCGATATCGATGTTGTTGTCGACGATGAAGGGCGCGCCCTTCAGACCGTCGATCGGCTTGCGCGTCACCATCTTCACCGAATGAATGGTGCCGATTGCGGCGGCGTTGACGGCGTCCAGCCCGATCAGCGCGCCGGTCGGCACGATGATGCGGCCGCCATTGGCGCGGGCAAGATCGACGAGATCGAAATTGTCGAGCAGCCCGCCGACGCTGACGACGACCGCGGCCCTGCCGCGCTTCACCGCGGGCTCGACGATCGCGCGCAACTGGCTGCTCGGCGCGCATTCGACCACGATATCCGCGGCGTCACCGAGCTGATCGATCGGCAGCACGGATGGCGCACGACGCAGGCCGCCCAGAAACGCCTGATGCTTGGCGGGATCACGCACGGCGACAGCGGACAGCGTCAGCCCCTCGATACCCTGATCGAGCGCCGACGCGATCTTGGTGCCGATCGAGCCCAGGCCTGCGATGGCAACCCGCAATTCGTTCGAAGCTTTCTGTCCAGTCATCGCATCCCGCCTTCTCGCCAGGCCCATGTCATAGCCGCTCACGCCTCCCGCGCATAGCTGCGCAGGCGCGCCTCCAGCACCGCCAGCATGGCATCGCGGGCCGGGTCGCGCGAACCGCGCAGCCATGCGGCGGCAAGCGGCAGCCGGCCGATGGGGCCGCTCTGCTTCGGCCGCAGCGGCACGAAGCGCACGCCCGTCACCGCCATCCGCGTGGTCCAGCGCGGCACGATCGCAACACCGAGCTTCGTTGCCACCAGATGGATGATGGTCTGCTTCTCGTCGGCGACCTGCACGATGCGCGGCGTCAGCCCGGCCTGCTCGAACAGCTTGATGGTGAGGTCATGGCTGTGCGGCCGCGAGCGGCGGTCCGGCACCAGCATCGCCTCGTCGGCGATCTGCGCCAGCGTGATCGACTTGCGCTCGGCGAGCGGGTGGCGCTGCGGAAACGCGACGATCGCGGTCTCCTGGAGCAGATCGCGGAATTCGAGCCGCTTGTCCGCACTGTCGGGCGGGCGGACGAAGGCGAGATCGAGCGCACCGGTCAAAATCTTCGGCAGCAGCCGGACGGTCTTGTCTTCGAGCAGCTGCACCGCGATCTCGGGATGCTTGTCGCGGAAATCGCGCAAGAGCGGCGGCAGCAATCCCGCCGCCGCGCTGTCGATGGCGCCGACCCGCAGCCGCCGCGCGGCGCCCGCGCGCGAGCGGTTGCGCAGATTATTCTCGACCGCCTCGACCTTGGCGAGGATGGCGCGGGCATCGCGCAGCAGCGTCGAACCGTCTTCCGTCAGCGACACCGCGCGCGTGGTCCGTGCGAACAGCCGCGTTCCCAGATCTTCTTCCAGCAGCCTGATCTGCCGGCCGAGCGCGGAGGGCAGCATCTGGAGCTGCTGCGCCGCATGGCCGAAATGCAGCTGCTCGGCCGCCGCCACGAAGCATCGCAACTGATGCAATTCCATCCAAGGTCCTCTCGTCTCGCCAGGCGAGGATTATATCATTTTTTTGTATAAACCAGCGCCAATTGAGTATGCCTCCTTCCCCCGCCTAGGCTCGTTGCCGGCGTGGACCTCAGGGTCCGCCGATACAACAACAAGCCGGAACTCGAGGAGGCCAGGGTGGCGAGCGAGATTCAGACGCGCGTGCTGCGCAAGATCACTTGGCGCATCGTTCCCTTCATCATGCTGCTGTACTTCGTGGCCTTCATCGACCGCGTCAATATCGGCTTTGCCTCGCTGACGATGAACAAGGACATCGGCCTGTCGCCCACCGTCTACGGTTTCGGCGCCGGCATCTTCTTCTGGGGCTATTTCCTGTTCGAGGTGCCCTCCAACATCATCCTGCACAAGGTCGGCGCGCGGATCTGGATCGCGCGGGTGATGATCACCTGGGGCCTCGTGTCGGCCGCGATGGCGTTCGTGCAGGGCCCGACCAGCTTCTATGTGCTGCGCTTCCTGCTCGGCGTCGCCGAAGCCGGCTTCTTCCCCGGCATCATCCTCTATCTCTCCTACTGGTTCCCGGCGCGCCAGCGCGCCGCGGTGACCGCGCTGTTCATGGCGGCGGCGCCGCTGTCGACCGTACTCGGATCGCCCGTCTCCGGCGCGCTGCTGGAAATGGATGGCCTGTTCGGCTTCAAGGGCTGGCAATGGCTGTTCGTGCTGGAGGCACTGCCGGCCGTGCTGCTTGGCTTCGTTGTGCTGGCATTCCTCACCGACCGCCCGGAAAAGGCAAAATGGCTCGCGGACGACGAGCGGCGATGGCTGGTCGACGTCATGAATGCGGAAACCACGAGCAAGGCCGCGACCGCGAGCCACAGCATCTGGCGCGGGCTCGCCGATCCGCGCGTGCTGGCGCTCGCGCTCATCTATTTCGGCACCTCGGCAGGCCTCTACACGCTCGGCGTCTGGGCGCCGCAGATCATCAAGCAGTTCGGCCTGTCCACGCTCCAGGTCGGCTTCCTCAATGCACTGCCGGCAACCGCCGCCGTCGTCGCCATGGTGCTGTGGGCGCGGCATTCGGACCGCACCGGCGAGCGCACCTGGCACGTCGTGCTCGCCTGCCTGCTCGCGGCCGTGGGGCTCGCCTATGCCGGCCTTGCGACCGGCGTCGTCGCTGTGCTGGTCGCGCTGACGCTGGTGAACATCGGCATCTCTTCGGCCAAGCCGCCACTGTGGAGCATGCCGACGCTGTTCCTGTCCGGCCCCGCGGCCGCGGCCGGGATCGCCACCATCAACTCGATCGGCAATCTCGGCGGCTTCGTTGGTCCGGCCATGATCGGCTGGATCAAGGACCAGACCGGCAGTTTTGTCGGCGGACTCTATTTCGTCAGCGGCCTGCTCGTTCTCTCGGCGGTCCTGACCCTGCTATTGTCGCGCGCGCAGACCGCGCCCGTCGAACCCGTCCCGCAATCCCACTGACATCTCAAACGGAGCATCTTCATGCGCACTCATTCGATCGCAGCAATTCCGGCCGACGGCATCGGCCCCGAGGTCATCTCGGCCGGCGTCCGCGTGCTGGAGGCTCTGGCAAAACGCAGCGGCGACCTCGCCTTCAACGTCAAGACGTTCGACTGGGGCTCGGACTATTACAAGAAGCACGGCGTGATGATGCCGGCCGACGGGCTCACCGAATTGAAGAAGTTCGACGCGATCTATTTCGGCGCAGTCGGTGCGCCCGACGTGCCCGATCACATCACGCTGTGGGGCCTGCGCCTGCCGATCTGCCAGGGCTTTGATCAATACGCCAATGTGCGGCCGACCAAGATCCTGCCCGGCGTCGCCTCGCCGTTGCGCAATGTCGGCATTGGCGATCTCGACTGGGTGATCGTGCGCGAGAACTCGGAAGGCGAATATGCCGGCATGGGCGGCCGTGCCCACAAGGGCCTGCCGGAAGAGGTCGGCACCGAGGTCGCGGTGTTCACCCGCGTCGGCGTCACCCGCATCATGCGCTACGCCTTCCAGCTCGCGCAGTCGCGGCCGCGCAAATTCCTGACCGTGGTGACCAAGTCGAACGCGCAGCGCCATGGCATGGTGATGTGGGACGAGATCGCAGCCGAAGTCGCGACCGAATTCCCCGATGTGACCTGGGACAAGATGCTGGTCGACGCCATGACGGTGCGCATGACGCTGCATCCGAAGAGCCTCGACACGATCGTTGCGACCAACCTCCACGCCGACATCCTCTCCGATCTTGCCGGCGCACTCGCCGGCAGCCTCGGCGTCGCGCCGACCGGCAACATCGACCCGCAGCGCCGCTTCCCCTCGATGTTCGAGCCGATCCACGGCTCTGCGTTCGACATCACCGGCAAGGGCATCGCCAACCCGGTCGCGACCTTCTGGACCGGTGCCCAGATGCTGGAGCATCTCGGCGAGAAGGACGCGGCAATACGGCTGATGTCGGCGGTCGAGCGCGTCTGCGCGGCCGGCGTGCTGACGCCCGATGTCGGCGGCAAGGCGACGACGAAGGAAGTCACGGACGCCGTTATCGACGCGATCCACGGGACGAACGTGTAATCGCTACCCGACGTCATGGCCGGGCTTGTCCCGGCCATGACGAGTTGTGGATCAACTACTTCCGCCCTTGCGGCGGAGGCGCCGGCGCCGCCATCGCGGCCACAGGCTCGGGCGGCGTCAGATGGCGCGGGACGATGATGGACTGGCCGGGGGTGAGGGTCGCGTTCTCCGCCAGCGAATTGCTCTGCGCCAGCGTCCACAGCGGCACGCGGCGGGCGGCGGCGATGCTCTCCATGGTGTCGCCCGCGCGCACCGGCACCCGCACGCCGCTGTCCCACAATTCCACCGGCGTGTTCGGCGGCACGAGATAGCGCAACGGTACCGCATCGGCCTGGCTCTGCGCGGGGATGCGTGGCAGCTGCGTCACCATCTCGATGATCTGGCGATGGATGTCGTCCGACTTCTCGATGTTGATGTGCGAGACGCGGCTGTTCTCCTTGAGGTCGTAGCTCGCGTAATGGCCCCGATAGCCGGGCACGGCCACGACGTCGCCGCCGCCGAGCACGCTGTCGGAGAGGAAGATGTTGATGAAGCGCTCGACATTGAGCGGCACGTCGCCGGTCGCATGCGCGGAATCGATGGCGATGACGAGGCTGATCCGGATGTTCTCCTTGGCCGCCATCTCGGAGATCACGACCGAGCACAGCCCGCCCATGGAGTGGCCGATCAGCACGATCGGCGCCGGGCTCTCCTTGTAGCTGGAGATGACACGATCGCCGATCCATCGGCAGATGGTGAATTCATAGACGTCGGCCGAGAAGCCGGCCTTCGTCAGCTTTTCGCTGAGCCGGTCCATGCCGGTCGAGAAGATCGGCCCCATGGCGCCGCGGAACAGGTAGATCTTTGGCGGCGGCAGCGGCTCGACCGGCGGAGCGGGAGGCGGCGGCGCAGCGGTCGTGACCGCGGGGCGCTTCGGCTTCGCAGGTGAGGCAGCGGCCATGCCGGTGCCTAGGGCGAGCAGCGCAACCGCTGCCAGCACGACTAGCCGCCTCAAATCGATCATCCGTCCAGCAGTCCCACCATGGGAGGCAAAGGCCTCCTCCGCGGGCTTAGTGACCACCGATTGGGTGGATTTTGGGGCACGGAACCGGGCCCGTGACGCCCGTCGGTCGAGGTTCTCATCCTGCCCCTTACATCCCCGGCATCAATTGAAGGGAATCCATGGCTGGGCTTCGCAGGTATCAAGGATCACCGAGCTCTGGACTCCCTTGTAGGCGTCATCGTCGAAAAAGACCGAATAGGCGGGGTGTCTGTCAGACGGACCAGCGCCCTGCCTCAGGCAGACGAAATACGCCCCCGGCCCGTGGTCAGTAGGGCGGACGGCGGATGTCTCGAGTCCCCCGGTCAGCTTGACTTCGGCGGCTGCCTTCCTGACGCCCTCCTGCACCGCCTTGGCACCAGGCGGACGCGGAGGATGATAGACAGGAGGCAAATTCCCGCTCGACGCGCATCCCGCCAGCAGCAGCGTCAAGATGGCGGACAAGGCCGCCAGAGAACTGCGGCGGCCGAAGACGGACCTTCGCTGGCCGCACGCCAACTCATATCGTGAATGCATCGCTTGTCCCCAGTGCCGCGCTCGCTGCGCGCCTCATCCCTGGGTCAGGACGAGATAGAGGCAGCCGGCGACCGTGGGCAGGAACGCGACCAGGGCCGTCATCCAGAAGCCGGGCTCGAGCATCGAGTCCTGGTCATCCCTCTCGTCGACTGCACGCCGATCTGCATTCGTCCGGCTCCACGCCTCATCGGCCGTGAACAGGGGAACGCTGCTCGCGCGCGCATCGTCGCGTGCTGCGCTTTGGCGCAAAGCGCGTTGGGAAAGGCGAGTTATTCCGGATGTCAGCATGTCATTGACTCTGATCGGCTACCAATATGTCGGGCTCGGATGTTGCGGGGCGCGCGGCCGCATCACTGTGTCAGCGCCTGATCTGAATTCGCTCCGGGCACAGGCGGCGGGGCCGGATTGTTGGCCGGGCTCTCCTTGGCGCCGGAATCGGTCCAGGCCGGCGGCAGGCCGAGCCCCTGCCCCGCGATGCCGGTGATGCCGGGAAACCGTCCGAACGCTTCGCAGGCGACGTATTTGGGTGCACCGCCGAGGCGCACGGGAATGCTGTCCATCGGCGGCAGCGCAGGGATGCCGCCGAACGGCGATTCTCCGGTCGTAACCAGTTTTGCGAAGTCCGTGCCGAAATCGGCGGCGAGATCGTAGGCATCGCCCTCATTGGCGACCCGCGGAGAGTTGGTAATCGAGTTGGCGCCGCGCGCCCAGACCATGGCCGCCTTCTGAAATCCTACAAAATCGCGCGCCTCCGCCTCGACCGACAGGCTGCCGAGCCCGACCGGAAGCCTCGGCACCGGTACAGGCACGCCGGGCAGCGCAACGGTCTTGGCAATCGACAGGGCCTTCGATGCGCCGGAGGCGGTCGGGCTGGTCGGCGCGGCATGTGTCACGGTCGCCTGCACCGTGAGATCGGCATCGTCATCGGATGAGACGATACGGAAGCGCTCGCTCAAGCGGAGACACAGCTCGCGGCTGATGGCGTTCGCAACCAGGCGACGTTCCTTTTCGTTCAAGACGACATCCGTGCGCGCGGGAAAGACGGTCGATGCGATCCGGATCGTCTTCGCCGCCAGGACATCCTGCTTGTTCACGCGGATTTTCGATCGCGTCACCAGCCCGTTCGCTTCCGACATCCGGTCGTAGCTCCTGAGCGAGCCGGCCTGTTCGAGCGGCGCGGTCGCACACCCTCCGAGCGCAAGCGCGGCACCCATCAGGGCCGTCCGTGGAAAGCGCATGGTCCCATTCCCGCATCGGCAGTTTATTAGAGAGATCGCTCTAATAATCACTTCTCACGCCTCGCAACATCCGTCAACATAAATAGATGGAACTCTCTAATTTTGATTTTCTCGTGGCGAACCGTCGTGCTAAACGGGGCGAGTGTGAGTGGAGATGTCCGGTTTGAGGAAAGTCGACCCCGTTAAGCATGAGCAGAAGCGCGGGGAAATCCTCGGCGCGGCGATCCGCTGCTTCATCCGGGACGGCTTCCGCGGCGCCAGCACGACAGATATCTGTACCGAAGCCGGCATCAGTCCGGGCCACCTCTATCACTACTTCGCGAGCAAGGAGGCGATCATCGAGGCGATGATCGACCTCGGTCTCGCGCGGTCGGCCGAGCGGTTTGAAAAGATTCTCGCGGCCACCGACGTGATCGAGGCACTGCTCGTCGATATCGAGGAAACCAGCCTGCGGTTTCGTCCCGCCCAGATCCTCAATCTGGATGGTCTCGCGGAGGCCGCCCGCAATCCTGAATTCGCTGCGATCATCGAACGCCACACCGCGGCGGTCCGCCGCATGTGGAGCGACTTCCTGCGCCGCGCGCAGCAGCAGGGACGGGTGGATCCTGGGTTAGATCCGGACGCGACGGCAAACATCCTGATCGCCCTCGTCGACGGATCCCGCGCCATGCCGATCCGCAATCCGAAGCTGGATATCAAGCAGAGCGTAGAGCATCTGAGAACGATGCTCGCGCGCTTCCTGAACCCGCCCGACGCACAGAGCGCTGCGATCAAGCCCCGCATTCAGAAGACCGGTCGTCCCCTGAAGCTGGTCAGGAAGCGATAGAGCCCGACCCTAGAGCGGCAGGAGCCGGTTCAGCAATTCCAGCAGCGTGCGCTGCTCGGCCGCGCTGAGCGGGACCAGCATCTTTTCGTTATAGGGCTCTGTCAGCCTTGCCCCCTCGGCAATGAGCTTTGCGCCCTTCGGCGTCAGCATCAGCTCGACGGCGCGACGATCCGCCTTCGAGCGGTTGCGCTTGATGAAGCCGGACGATTCGAGCTCGTTCAGGATCTTGATCAGGTTCGGCAGGCGCAGCCGAAGCAGGCTGGCGAGGCTGCTCGGCGGCACGCCGGGATTGTCACGAATGACGGCGAAGATCGCATAGGTCGCCGGCGTCAGGCCCAACGCGGCGAACTCCTCGTAAAAGCCTTCGAAAAACTTCAACTGCGCGAGGCGCAGCATGAAGCCGGGCGTCCGCCGGAGCGCGCGCAGGTCCAGCGATTTCTCCGGCTGCTGATCGGACTTCAACCCGGGTCTTACGGTTTTCGAACTCATGATCCTCAATCCGCGGCGGCCAAAGCCGAATTGACACTCTCAAAAATAGCTATAAAATATAACTATTATTTAGCGGCACCAAGACCGCGCATGGGAGGGACACAATGAACAGCAAATTCCTGCACAAATTGTGCATTTTGGCCTCGATGCTGGTTGCCGCGCCGGGCTTTGCCCAGGATGCCGTGAAGATCGGCATCCTGAACGACCAATCCGGTCCGTTCGCGAGCTATCAGGGGATCGGCTCGGTCGTCGCCGCAAAAATGGCGGTCGAGGATTATGGCGGCAAGGCCGCCGGCAAGCCTGTCGAGGTCGTCGCGGCCGACCATCAGAACAAGACCGACATCGGGATCGGCATCGCCAGACGCTGGTACGAGAATGACGGCGTCGACGCGATCTTCGACATCCCCAACTCGTCGATCGCGCTCGCTGTCGCCGGCATGAGCGCCGAGAAGAACAAGGTCTTCGTCGGATCGGGCGCTGGCACGGTTCTGTTGACCGGCGAAAAATGCACGCCCAACACCGTGCACTGGACCTACGACACCTATGCCTACGGGCGCGGCCTCGGCAAGGCGATCGTGCAGCAGGGCGGCAAGAAGTGGTTCTTCATCACCGCCGACTACGCGTTCGGTCACGATCTGGAGAAGCAGGCCGCGGAGGCCGTGAAAGCGTCCGGCGGCGAGGTGCTCGGCAGCGTGCGGCATCCGCTGGGAACGGCTGACTACGCCTCCTTCCTGCTCCAGGCCCAGGCTTCGGGCGCGAACGTCGTCGGCTTCGCCAATGCCGGCGACGATACCATCACCTCGATGAAGCAGGCCGCCGAGTTCGGGCTGACCAAGGACCACAAGCTGGTCGGATTGATCCTGGGGATGAACGGCCTTCCCTCACTCGGACTGAAGTTTGCGCAGAGCGCGCAGATCATGAACCCGTTCTACTGGGATCTGAACGACGGCACGCGGGCTTTCGCCAAACGCTTCGCCGAGCGCATTCCCTCGAAGGCTTATCCCAACGACATGCAGGCCGGCGTCTATGCCTCGGTCATTCACTACCTCAAGGCGGTCGACAAGGTCGGCGGCGCCAAGGACGGCAAGGCCGTCGTCACCGCGATGAAGGAGATGCCGACGGACGATCCGCTGTTCGGCAAGGGCTACATCCGCAAGGACGGACGCAAGATCCACCCGCTCTATTTGCTCCAGGTCAAGGCGCCCGAGGAGTCGAATTCGGCCTGGGACCTGCTGAAGGTCGTCGCCACGATCAAGGGCGAGGACGCATTCCGCGCGGAGAGCGAAGGCAAGTGTCCGCTGACCACGCAATAACGGCCGGGAGCTGACCATGAGCGGCATTGCATCCAGTCCGATCGACCCGTTCGCGCCTGACTTCCTGATGGACCCCTATCCCGCCTATGAAGCGCTGCGCGCGCTCGGGCCTGCGTTCGCGCTGGAGCGGTATGGCGTGTGGGCCATGGCAGGCTATGCCGAAGTCGAGCCGGCCCTGAAGGACTGGAAGACGTTCATCAGCGGCGAGGGTGTCGGGCTTCACGGGATGAATCCTGCCCTGCCGAAACCGCTGACACTCCAGATCGATCCTCCCGATCATGACAAGGGCCGCCGCGTCCTCGGCCGCACCCTGTCACCGGGCGTCGCAAGGAAGCTGCGCGAGACGTTTCAGCTAGAAGCGGAGAAGAAGGTCTCGGAGCTGATCGACAAGGGCACCTTCGATGCCGTGGCCGATCTTGCGGAGGCCTATCCCATGAAAGTGTTTCCGGATGCGATCGGCATCCGGCCTGACGGCCGCGAGAAGCTGCTGGCCTGGAGCACGTTCGTGTTCGACAGCTTTGGCCCGGAGAACGTAATGCTGGCCGCATCGCGCAAGGCGGGCCTCGCCGCTCAGAGCTGGATCATGGAATGCTGCGCCCGGGACGCGTTGCAGCCCGACGGGCTGGGCATGATGATCTACCAGGCGGCCGACGACGGCGAGATCACCGAGCACGAAGCAACGCACCTGGTGCGGCCGTTCCTCACCGCCGGGATCGACACCACCGTCAATGGCATCGGGAATACCCTGCTGGCACTCGCCACGCATCCGGATGAATATCGCAAGCTGCACCACAAGCCGGAACTGGCGCGCAACGCCTTCGAGGAGGGGTTACGCTACGACTCACCGGTGCAGACGTTCTTTCGCACCACCTCGCGCGACGTCGAGATCGGCGACGGCGTGATCCCCGCGCACCGCAAGGTGCTGCTGTTCATGGCCTCCGCCAACCGCGATCCGGCGCGCTGGGACAAACCCGACCGCTTCGATGTCGAACGGAGTGCGACCGGACATGTCGGCTTCGGCGCCGGCATTCACGCCTGTGTCGGCCAGATGATTGCACGTCTGGAAGGCGAATTGATCTTCGGCGAGCTTGCAAGGCGCGTGAAGACCATCGAGCTCACGGCAGAGCCGAAACGCAGGCTCAACAATTCCCTGCGCGGACTGGAGAGCATCCCGGTCCGCGTGACCGCCGCTTAGGCGGCATCACGCGGTGCTGCGGGCGCGACGCGCCCTCAGTTCCTGGCCGGCGCCGTTGCCGCCGCGGAGCGTGCCTGCCGCGGGGCCCTGGGTGCGCCGGGTTCGGCGACCGGACCTGCCGGGGCGCGCGAGCGCAAGATGGCGGCGTCGATCTCGCCGATGACGCGGCGCTGGATCGCCTCGTTCTTGTCGATCGAGATGTGGCCGACGCCGGTGCCGCGGACGTCGACATTGTCGAGCTTGCCGCGGAGACCAGCCGCAGCGCGCACAGGCTCGCCGGGACCGTCGCCGATATAGATGTTGATGTAGCGTTCGGCGCCGGTCGACAGCCTGGTCTTGAATACGGAATCGAGGCCGATCGCTAGCTTCACGGGCACGCCGAGCTGGTTGAGCTTGGCGATCATGTCGGGCAGCGCGGTCGCGCCGGAGGAATGGCCGACCAGGACAATGGTCTTGACCCGACCGGCCCTGTAGTTGGCCGCGGCCTCATCAGCGAGCGAGGACCAGGACACGAAGTTCGCGACGGTCACCTGGACGCCCTGCGCCTGGAGGCGGGAGCCGATCGTATCGAGCCCGAGCGAGAAGATGTTGAGCACGCCGCGGAGCAGGTAGACATGGGTGGTCGCGGCCGCGGACTGGCTCGGCGCCGCCCTGGCGGTGGACGGGCTAATGGCAACAGCTGACAGCAGGAGCAGGCAGATCGCCCACACACGGAGGGCGGGCAACTGGCTGGCGCCGGCGGTGTGACGGCCGTTCGGTCTCATCTCGATGTTTTCCCTGGGGACGATACGCTTTGCGATTGGCCGGAATCGTAGCCACGGCCTGCTCGCAGACGCAACAAAGAGGCGCGTGAGCGGCAATCTTAGCCACAAGCCGTGACCCTCGCGCAACACTTGCCCGGAACCTGCCACCGAAGGGACTGTTTTGAGACCATTTTTCTCCGGCCAATTGCGGCCGGGCAAGTGCATTCCTATTTCAGGGCTCCGCTGACCTCCTCCCGGACGGTTCCAGCCTCCCCTCCCCAGTCTTTACCTTTCAGCCCTGCGGCCATCATGTCCTCCATCATTTCCGTCGCCAATTTGTCGAAGACCTATGGGTCCGGCTTCAAGGCGCTCAAGAACGTCAATCTCGACATCAAGCGCGGCGAGATTTTCGCGCTGCTCGGCCCCAACGGCGCCGGCAAGACCACGCTGATCTCGATCATCTGCGGCATCGCCAACCCAAGCGAAGGCACGGTCCTCGTCGGCGGCGAGAACATCCAGACCTCGTACCGCAAGGCCCGCTCGCTGATCGGCCTCGTGCCCCAGGAATTGCACACCGACGCCTTCGAGAGCGTGTGGGCGACGGTGAGCTTCTCCCGCGGCCTGTTCGGCAAGCCGAAGAACCCCGCCCATATCGAGAAGGTGCTGAAGGACCTCTCGCTCTGGGACAAGAAGGACAACAAGATCATCACGCTCTCCGGCGGCATGAAGCGCCGCGTGATGATCGCGAAGGCGCTGTCGCACGAGCCGCAGATCCTGTTCCTGGACGAGCCGACCGCCGGCGTCGACGTCGAGCTGCGCAAGGGCATGTGGGAGGTGGTGCGCACCCTGCAGCAATCCGGCGTCACCATCATCCTGACCACGCATTACATCGAGGAAGCCGAGGAGATGGCCGACCGCATCGGCGTCATCAACAAGGGCGAGATCGTGCTGGTCGAGGACAAGGCGACGTTGATGGAGAAGCTCGGCAAGAAGCGGTTGACGCTGCATCTGCAGGGCAAGGTCACGACGCTGCCGGACAGCCTCAGCCATTACGAACTCGACGTCTGCGACGGCGGCGCGACGCTCGTCTACGACTACGACACCAAGGGCGAGCGCACCGGCATCACCAGCCTGCTCAGCGACCTCCGCAACGCCGGCATCCGCTTCAACGATCTCGACACGACGCAATCGTCGCTCGAGGACATCTTCGTCGACCTCGTGAGGACGTCATGAATCATCGCGCCATCCGCGCCATCTATCTGTTCGAAATGGCGCGCACCTGGCGTACGCTGCTGCAAAGCATCGTCTCGCCTGTCGTCTCGACCTCGCTCTATTTCGTGGTGTTCGGTGCCGCGATCGGCTCGCGCATCAGCCAGGTCGAGGGCGTCAGCTACGGCACCTTCATCGTGCCGGGCCTGATCATGCTCTCGGTGCTGACACAGAGCATCGCCAACGCTTCCTTCGGCATCTACTTTCCGAAATTCACCGGCACGATCTACGAAATCCTGTCAGCGCCAATTTCCTATGGCGAGATCGTGCTCGGCTATGTCGGCGCCGCCGCGACGAAGTCGATCATTCTCGGCCTGATCATTCTCGCCACTGCCGGCCTGTTCGTGCCGCTGCACATCCATCATCCGGTCTGGATGCTGACCTTCCTGGTGCTGACGGCAGTGACGTTCAGCCTGTTCGGCTTCATCATCGGCATCTGGGCCGACGGCTTCGAAAAGCTCCAGATGATCCCGATGCTGGTGGTGACGCCGCTGACCTTCCTCGGCGGCAGCTTCTATTCCATCGACATGCTGCCGGCAGGCTGGCGCACCGTGGCGCTGCTGAACCCGGTCGTCTATCTGATCTCGGGCTTCCGCTGGAGCTTCTACGAGATTGCGGATGTCAGCGTGTCCGTCAGCATCTGCATGACGACGGCGTTCCTGGTGATCTGCCTCGCCGTGATCTGGTGGATTTTCCGCACGGGCTACCGGCTGAAGAACTGACCGCAGATCCGTAGCCCGGATGGAGCGCAGCGAAATCCGGGACGAGCGTCACCTCACGCACCAGCGGCCCCGGATTGCGCTTCGCTCCATCCGGGCTACGGCGCTACCTCACCTGTAGCAGTGGAAGCGATGGTAGCCGTCATAGTAGCCGCGGCAGCGGTAATGGCGGTGATGCGGAATGCCGAACACGCCCTCCACCGCACCCACGGCCCCTCCAACACCGGCGCCGACCGCGCCGCCAACGACGCCACCGACAGGCCCGGCAATCCGGTTGCCTTCATAGGAGCCCTCCTGGGCGCCGCGCACGATGCCCTGGGCGTGGCCGGCTTGCGGCAGCGACAACAGCGCGAGCAGGATGGCGGTGGCTGCGAACAGCAGGCGGACGGGCAAACCGGCCGGCAATTGCGCGGCGGCGATACGGGCTTTGTTCATCTTCGGTCCCAAGGGAATTAAAGGGGAGAGGGCAGCGGAAGCCGCCCGTCGAGGGCAGCCACAATCAACGCCTGAAGCGGCCGAATGGTTGCGCCTTTGTGACGAATTGTCGGCGTTGTGACTGCTTGGCACGCTCGCGAAAATGTCAGCGCCACCGCCAGCCACGCGGCACAAAGCGGCCTTGCTTACGCCCGGCATCGCGTTAACGATGGAGGGGCAGCCCGCTGGAACGAAAGCCGGATTGCAGGCATATTGCACGCCGGGGGACGGAGAGCCGCGGCGCCTAGCGTGAACAGGCCGGAGGCCAGAACTCAAATGCGTTTCCAGATGCGTTCTTTTTTCATCGCTTTTTCCTCATTGATGTTTTTGAGCGCGGGCACCGCGCAGGCCAAGGTCGAGATCACCGTCGACAAGGACAATCAGCAGATGACCGTCGCCGTCGACGGCGTCGCGCGCTATCACTGGCCGGTGTCGACCGGCATCCCCTCGCGCGAAACGCCGGGCGGCGCCTTCCGCGCCTTCCGCATGGAAGAGGATCACTACTCCAAGGAATTCGACGACGCGCCGATGCCGCACGCGATCTTCTTCACCAAGGTCGGGCACGCCATCCACGGCACCGACTCGGTCGGCCGCCTCGGCTCGCCGGCGTCGCACGGCTGCGTGCGACTGTCGCGCCAGAATGCCTCGACGCTCTATGCGCTGGTGCAGCAGCAGGGCGTGCTCAACACCACGGTGACGCTGACCGGCTCGGCCCAGGTGGCTCTGGCCCGCAACCCGCGCGGCCGCAACCCCACAGCAGTGGCCCGCGCGCCGCAGCCGGCCGAAGAGCAGTACGCCACTTCAGGCGATCCCGTGAATCTCGCACCGCCGGCGCAGCCCGCCCGCCGCTACATGCCGCAGGACGACAATTACATCTACCCGGCCGACGGCAGCGACACCGGCACGCGCTATCCCGCGCCGCGCTCGGCCAGCCGTCCGCTCTATGACGCACAGGTCTACCAACAGCAGCAGCCGCAGCAGTACTACAATCAAGGCTACGGCCAGCAGGGCTACTATCAGCCACAGCCCCGGCAATACTATCAGCCGCGCGGTTACTATCAGAACTGACGCTACCGGAACGCGGCGTTGCCGCGTTCGACGATCTTTCGCGCAGCATCGACGAAGGCGCGCGCGACCGGCTCGAGGATCTCGGGCCCGGTCGCGGCGAGATCATCCGACGGCGTATGAAACGTCCGATGGCGCCCGGCCATGCCGAGGAAATTGGCGTAGCCCGCCGCATGCACGTCGCGCAGCTCACCGACCGCCTGCTTCTCCGTCACCAGACGCTTGGCCTCGACTTTTGCAAAAGCCTCGTCGGTCAGCGCGACGGCGGATTTGCTCAGCACGAGATAACGCTCTTGCTCGGGCCGATCGGTGCGCGCGCCTTCCGCGAAGGCATAGCAGGCGTTCGACGAACCGAAATGAATCCACGCCAGCGTGTCCTTCGGTGCCGGCGCTCCGTGCTTCAAAAACAGCTCCATGCCGCCATGGCCGATCTCGTGGCCGGCGGTGGCGATGAACACAAGATGCGCCGGCCATTTCTCGGCGGCGACGGTGCGCGCCAGCGCGAGAAAATTGGCGATGCCGGGGCCGCGCTCGCAGACGCACGAGTACCAGCCGGTCATCGGCGTGGAGACGACGATGACCGGCCCACGGCCGGCCCCGATCTCGGCGATGACGTTGCGGCCAACAACATCGCGCTCGTAATGGCCCTTGACGTCAAAGGTCACAGGCGCACCTGAGGCGAGCGCGCGCTCGAACACCGCTCGCGACGCCGCGCCGACCACGATCACCGGCACGGGCCAGGGTGCATCCTCCTGCGTGACGTTATAGGCGAAGCGGTCGTCGGCGGGATTGCCGATCATCAGCAGGATGGCCGCCGGCTTCCTTGCCGCGGCTTCCTCGATCGCCGCACGATGGGTCGGCCCCAGATAGGCGCCCCGATCGAACGGCAGATCGAGCAGAAGGATCCTGCCGGTAACATCGCCGTCGCGAGCGAGCGGCGCGGCGAGATGGAAGCTGGCCTTGTCCTCCGGCGGCCACCAGAATGGCGTCGCCTCGACAGAGATGCCGGCGGCTTCGGCGCTGGCCCGCTCGACGACATATTGCCGCCCGAGCACGACGGGCTGGAAGCTGATTTCGAAACCCGCCTGCTTCATCTCGCCGGCGATCCAGTCGGCCGTCGCGCGATCGCCCGCCGAGCTGAAGCGGTGCAGACCGAAGGACGCATAGCGCGCCACATCTTCGTAGAGGCTCGCACCCGAGAGCACATCCTTGGCTAGCGCCTGTCCGACCATGAGAATCGCCATCGTTGCGATGAAGATAAGCCGCATATGAATGGCTCCCTTTTTTGAGAGCCAGTTTCCGCCTTCCCCGGCCGCCGTCAAGCACCTGTCGACCACGAAGCTGGACGAACCGGGCGAAGATTTCATAAGCTCCTCTTTTCACTTGGGCTGCGAACCTTGATGCCGTCACGTGCCGCGACAATCCTGATCGTGCTCTCGGTTCTCATTGCGGGACGAGCCATGGCCTTTGATCTCGAAGCGCATCGCGGCGGGCGCGCGCTGTTGCCGGAAAACACCCTGCCGGCCTTCGCCAACGCGCTGTCGATGGGCGTGGACACGCTGGAGCTCGACGTCGGCGTGACCGCGGATGGCGAGGTCATCATCTCGCATGAACGCGGGCTCAATCCCGACCTCGCGCGCGATGCAGGCGGCGCCTATGTCGCCGCGCCCGGCACACCGTTCGTGAAGCTGCGGCTCGAAGAGGTCAGGGCCTATGACGTCGGCCAGATCCGCCCCGACAGTTCCTACGCGAAGCAATTCCCCGACCAGCGGGCCGTGCCGGGGACACGCGTTCCCACCCTGGGCGAGCTGTTCGCGCTGGTACGCAAGGCCGGCAACACGCGCGTGCGTTTCAATATCGAGACCAAGATCGATCCAAACCATCCGGACGAGTCGCTCGATCCGCAAGGCTTTGTCGCAAAGCTGCTCGGGCTGATCGAGGCCGAGAGATTGTCCGATCGCGTCATGATCCAGTCGTTCGACTGGCGGACCCTGCTGCTCGTCCAGCAACAGGCGCCCAACATTCCGACGGTCTACCTGACGCTCCAGCGCGGCTCGGGCCAGACGGTGGCGTTGGACAAGGCGACGAACTGGACGGCGGGTTTCAGCCCGGCCGATCACGGCGGCTCGCTGCCGCGGACGATCAAGGCTGCGGGCGGCGCGGTCTGGTCGCCCTATTTCGGCGATGTAACCGAGGCGGTCGTCTCGGAGGCACACACGCTCGGACTGCGCATCGTGGTCTGGACCGTCAACAAGCGCGAGGACATGGCGCGCATGATCGAGCTCGGCGTCGACGGCATCATCTCGGACAGGCCGGACCTGCTGCGGCAAGTCGCGGGCGAGAAGGGAATTGCATTGCCGGCGGGAACGCCGGTCGTGCCGTGAAGTCTATCCGCCGTCATGGCCGGGCTTGTCCCGGCCATCCACGTGTTGCGGCATCGTCGGAAGAACGTGGATGCCCGGGACAAGCCCGGGCATGACGACCTCTCGTAAATCTGCGCGCCGTACCTTTGGCGTCCCTACTCCCCATCCCGCAGACGCCGGTACAGCGCGCCCAAAATATTGGAATAATCATCCGTCCAGACCCGCACCCGGTCGTCGGCTTCGGTCTGCTCCCATGACTTGGAGGAGGCGAGCCGGCCGACGTCGGCCTCCTCGCGCGCGGAGATGACGACGTCGGTCGAGAAGATGTAGTCCCCGTCGCGTCCGGAATCCTCGTTGAAGACCCAGCTCTTCAGATCGTTGGCATCGGCGATGCCGACCACGACGGTCTCGAGATCGAGGTGCCGGTTGGAGACGTGCATCACCACGGCACCGTGCGGCGCCAGCTTGTCCTTGTAGATATTCATCGCCTCTTCGGTGGCGAGATGAATCGGGATCGCATCCGACGAATAGGCGTCGACGATGATCAGGTCATAAGCGCCGTCGGGCTCTTTCGCGAAGGTGAGGCGAGCATCGCCGATCACCGGCTTCAGGCCCGGCATGCAGCTCGATATGTAGCGAAAGTTCTTCGGGTCGCTCGCCGCGTCGACCATGGACTGGTCGATCTCGAAGAAGGTCCAGCTTTCGCCGGGCTCGGCGGCACAGGCGAGCGTGCCCGATCCGACGCCGATTGCAGCGACCTTCAGCGGCGCGCCCTTGCGCTCGCGGAGCGCGGTGATGGCCTGACCGATCCCGCCGTCCTTGTGATAGTAGGTGATCGGCTCGGGCCGGCCGACGACCGGCGTGCCGTCATTGTTGCGGAAGCGCTCGGCGCCGTGGATCGTGGTGCCGTGCATCAGCACATGGAAATAGCCGCCGGGCGTCACCACGATCTTGTGCACGCCGAAGAAGCTGCGCACCGTCGTGACGCGGCCTTCGTCCGCCGGATAGACGCGGATCAACGCCAGCGCGAGCGCGGCGGTGGCGAAGATCTTCCAGCGGCTGGCGTTGAGCGCGAGCGCCAGAAGTGCTGCGAGCACGCCGACGGCCCCCGCGACCCAGACGCGATGATCCTCGAACCAGGTCGAGAGATCGCCGGTCATGTAAGACGGCGCGACCAGCGCCACCGCAAGCACGGCGAGTGCCAGCCAGTACCATCTGACGATACCCGCCAGCCGCTCGTTCGCCGGCGGCCGGCACAGCGCGGCGAGCGCGACCAGGATCGGGTATTCGGCGATCCAGGAGAAGGTGAATGGAGCAACGAGGCCGGCAAAGAGTCCACCGACCATGCCGCCGAACGACAGCGCGACATAGAAGCCCGTGAGATATTTGGCGGCCGGGCGTGTCCGCGCCAGCTCGCCATGGCAGGCCATGGCGATGACGAAGAAGCACAATTGGTGGCCGCCGAGGGTCAGCAGCAGATTCTGTTCGCCGCCGAACGCCAGCAGGACGATGACGCCCGCGATCGCGACCGGCTGGAGCATCAGCATCCATTTGTGCGGCAGCAGCGGCCGCGACTGGAACACCACCACCCAAGTGAGTAGATACAGCGACAGCGGCAGCACCCAGAGCAACGGCGCCGCCGCGACGTCGGTCGAGATGTGCGCCGTGACGGCGATCAGCAGCCCGGACGGCACCGCGGCGAGGAAGATCCAGCGCAGCCGCGTCACGAAGCCTGGCGCCGGCGCATTGATGTCCTCGGTTTTTGCGTCGACCACGGCCAGCTTCGGCGAACGCAGCAGCAGCACGCCGCAGGCGGCGATCAGGAGGATCAGGAGGCCATAGCCAAGGGTCCAGAACCGGTTCTGCGTGTGCAGCGTGAAAATCGGCTCCAGCAGGAACGGATAGGACAACAGCGCGAGGAAGCTGCCGATGTTGGAGGATGCATAGAGGAAATAGGGATCGTGTCCGGCAGGATGGCCGGTGCGGACGAACCAGGCCTGCAGCAGCGGATTGTTGGCGGCGAGCGCGAAGAACGGCAGGCCGATCGAGACCACGAACAGGCCGAGCAGCCAGAACGCATAGCCCGACGCCGGTGGCTCGCCATAGGCGGTGGCGATGCCGAGCGGCAGCGTGGCGAAGGCCAGCGCCAGCAACACGAGATGCACCACCACGGGAACGATCCGGCTCCTGATCTGCATCAAGAGATGCGCATAGGCATAGCCCGCCAGCAGCAGCGACTGGAAGAACACCATCGCCACCGACCACACTGCCGGCGAGCCGCCGAGCCGCGGCAGCACCATCTTGGCGAACAGCGGCTGCACCGAGAACAGCAAGAGCGCACTGACGAAGATCGCGGCAGTATAGACCGTCAGCAGCAGCCGGTTGCGCGACGAGGAGGGCTGCTCCGTGGCGGCGGGTTGCACGATCGAATCCATGGAAGCTCCGGCTTAAACCCCGGCGGGCGCCGGACGCGCGCAATGGAGCACAAGGCGCATGAACGGGCAATAAAGGGTCTCGTGATGTTGCAGCGACGATTGCTTGATATACAGATGTCATTCCGGGTCTGGTCTTTCGGACCATCCCGGAAAGACCGCGGAACATTTTGAATCCTTCATGAGCGAAACCGACGTCATCATCATCGGCGCTGGCCATAACGGCCTCACCTGCGCGGCCTATCTCGCGATGGCGGGCCTGCGCGTGCGCGTCGTCGAGCGCCGCAAGGTGGTCGGCGGGGCCGCGGTCACGGAGGAGTTTCACCCCGGATTCCGCAACTCGGTCGCGGCCTACACGGTGAGCCTGCTCAATCCGCAGGTGATCCGCGACTTGGGGCTCACTGAACAGGGCCTGCGGATCGTCGAGCGGCGCGCCCAGAATTTCCTGCCCGCGCCCGACGGCAGCTATCTGCTCACCGGCGAGGGGCGGACGAAGGAATCCGTCGCGCGGCTGAGCACGCACGACGCAAGCGCGCTGGACGGGTTCTCGCGCGAGCTGGAAGACATCGCCGACGTGCTGCGGCAATTCGTGCTGCGTGCGCCGCCGAACCTGCTTGACGGTTTTGGCACGAACGCGATCCGCGAAGCGGTGAACGCGTTGCAGAGCGCCAACATCCTGCGTGGGTTGACGCTGGAGCAAAGCCGCAGCCTGCTCGATCTCTTCACCCGCTCGGCCGGCGAGATACTGGACGAGCGCTTCGAGCACGATCTGGTCAAGGCGCTGTTCGGCTTCGATGCCATCGTCGGCAATTATGCCAGTCCGTACGCGGCGGGCTCGGCCTATGTGATGCTGCACCACGCCTTCGGCGAGGTGAATGGCAAGAAGGGCGTCTGGGGCCACGCCATCGGCGGCATGGGGGCGATCACGCAGGCGATGGCGCGCGTCGCGCAGGGCCGCGGCGTCACGATCGACACGGATGCGGGTGTGCGCGAGATCATCGTCGAGCGCGACCGCGCGGTGGGCGTAGTGCTGGACAACGGCACCTCCATCCGCGCGAAATATGTCGCGGCCAACGTCAATCCAAAGCTGCTCTACACGCGGCTGATCGCGGCCGACGCGCTGCCCCCGGACTTCCTCGCGCGCATCCGGCACTGGAAGAACGGCTCCGGCACCTTCCGCATGAATGTGGCGCTGGACCGCCTGCCCTCCTTCACCGCGCTCCCGGGCGACGGCGATCACCTCACCTCCGGCATCATCCTCGCGCCAAGCCTCGGCTACCTGGACCGCGCCTATCTCGACGCGCGCGCGCTGGGCTGGAGCCGGGAGCCTGTCGTCGAAATGCTGATCCCCTCCACGCTCGACGACACGCTCGCACCGGCGGACAAACACGTCGCGAGCCTGTTCTGCCAACACGTCGCGCCCGAACTGCCCGACGGAAAGTCCTGGGACGACCATCGCGAGGAGGTCGCCGATCTCATGATCGCGACGGTGGACAAATACGCACCTGGCTTTGCGGCAAGCGTGCTTGGCCGCCAGATCCTCTCCCCGCTCGACCTCGAACGGCAATTCGGCCTGCTGGGAGGCGACATCTTCCACGGCGCGCTGACGCTGAACCAGCTGTTCTCGGCGCGGCCGATGCTGGGCCATGCCGACTATCGCGGGCCCCTGAAGGGCCTCTATCATTGCGGCTCCGGCGCCCACCCCGGCGGCGGCGTCACCGGCGCGCCCGGCCACAACGCCGCACAGGCGATTTTGAGGGATCACCGCTCGCTGTTCGGAAGCCGTGGATAGGTCTGTGGAAAGGGCTGTGGACAGGCTGTTGGCAGGGCTGTGAGAAAGCAGTGGGTCGCCTGCGCGCGGCAGGCCCGGCGCGCCCCGTACAAGGCGGTGGAAAAGCTGGGGACGAGTGGCGGGATAAAGCCGTGGACAACTTGGGGGAAACGAGTGGAAGGCCTGTGGGCATTTCCGGGCCGCCCCCCAAAACGACCTCGCCCGCCGGGGGCAACTCCCCGTGCGGGCGATCGTCAGGTAACAGCCTCTAAAGAAAAACAGCCCCCGCCAGGAAATGGGAGGCGGAAATTACTTCAAGGAACTGCTAATCGAACCGAACTTGTCGTTCAAGCTGGTGCCCAGGCTGTTCACCACGGTGATGATCGCCAGCGCGATGCCCGCTGCGATCAGGCCGTATTCGATCGCGGTTGCACCGGATTCGTCCGACCAGAACTTCAAAACCATGCTCTTCAAGACTCGCCTCCGTTTCAATTCCAAGGTGCGTTGGCTGGATCCAACACCCGGAAATCTACGGGATACAACCTGCAGTCAGGTTAAATCGGAACCTGCAAGTTATGCGGAAAATTGGGAACAAAAGTTCCAAAAATTGAACTGACGGAACCCTAGAATGCAGCTTTCTCCCACTCATCGCGCCTGCTTTTCGATCGGCACCGAGGCCGCGGCCAAGCGCGTCGTCGACGTGCTCACGGAGGTCTTTTTCGACGGCGATGCGGCGGTCGCCGCCTTCGAACGGCCGGACGGACAGTGGGACGTCACGCTCCATTTCGCCGAGGCGCCCGATCAGGCATGGCTGCGGGAACTCATTGTAACTTCGGCAGGAAACGAGATCGCGGACACGCTCATCTTCGACATTGTCGAGGCCAAGGACTGGGTCAAGGCGAGCCTCGAAGATCTCGTCCCGGTGCCGGCCGGGCGCTTCGTCGTGCACGGCAGCCACGACCGCGACCGCGTCGCGCCGAACAAGCTTGCCATCGAGATCGAGGCAGCGCTCGCCTTCGGCACCGGCCACCACGGCACCACACGCGGCTGTTTACTGTTGCTTGACCACGTCCTGAAGAGTTCCCGGCCGAGGAGCCTGCTCGACCTCGGCACCGGCACCGGCGTGCTGGGCATCGCCGCAGCGAAGGCGCTGCATCGCGCGGTGCTCGCCTCCGACATCGACCCGCCGTCGGTGCGGGTGGCGGCAGAGAACGCGACACTGAACCACGTCGGCAACCAGGTGCGGGTGATCCGCGCAACCGGATTTGCCGCACCGGACTTTGCCAGATGCGGCCCGTTCGACCTGGTCCTGGCCAACATCCTTGCCAATCCGTTAAGGCAATTGGCCGGCCCGATGGCGCGGCACCTCGCGCCCGGCGCGCGCGTCATCCTTTCGGGCCTCTTGACCCACCAGGCCCCCGCCGTGATCGCCGCCTACCGCGCACGCGGCCTCGTGCCGCTGCGGCACCTGCGGATCGAGGGGTGGAGCAGCTTGTTGCTGAGGAAGATGGGGTAAGGCCAGCGTAGGTGCCGTCGGGTGGGCAAAGCGACTTGTCCGCCATAGCTCGAAGAGCGACGGCGGAACACCACTACTCCGCCGGCTTCTCGTCCCGGCGCGTCGCGCGCTTGCCCTGCAAGGCGCGCCTGGCGCGGCGCTCGGCGAAACGGTCGATCATCTGGCTGATGAGGCCGCGCGGCTTCTTCGGTGTCGTTGCGGCCGGGGCGCGGTGGGCCGGCGGCGAAATCTTCTCAAACATGAACGCTGGCATCGTGTGTCCCCTCGCCGTTGAGATGAACCACCCGCTCGAATTTCCCTGTTATCCGGACGAAGCGCAACTGCTGCATCCTGTACTCCACTCAATTCGAATGGACCATTTTCAAGCACGGTCCGTGCCAGATGCGACCCCAAATGCGTCTACATTGCGGACTGATCCTCATGATCCTAAACTGAGCCATGTTCGAAGCACACTTCCAGACATTCGAGGAGCCCGAGGCCGGCGTCGCATTGACGGCGCGCCTGGCCGCGCTCCGTGAAGAACTCGCCCGCCGCAAGCTGACCGGCTTCGTCGTTCCGCGCGCCGATCAGCAGCAGAACGAGTATGTGCCCCCCTCGGAAGAGCGGCTGGCCTGGCTGACCGGCTTTACCGGTTCCGCAGGATTGGCGGTGGTGCTGACGCATGAGGCCGCGGTCTTCGTCGACGGCCGCTACACGATCCAGGCGGCCAAGCAGGTCGACGCAAAGGCCTGGGCGGTGGAATCGCTGATCGATCCGCCGCCGGAGAGCTGGGTATCGACGCACCTGAAGGCCGGCGACCGCCTCGGATTTGATCCGTGGCTGCACACTTCTTCGGCAGCCGAGCGCCTCGCCGCCGCCTGCGCCAAGGCCGGCGCCGAGCTGATCGCCGTCGACAGCAACCCGGTCGACGCGATCTGGCAGGACCGGCCGCAGCCGCCGCTGGCCCCTGTCGCCGTGCACAGCCTGCAAAATGCCGGGGTCGCCGAGGCCGAGAAGATCACGCAAATCAAAAGCGAGATCGCCAAGCTCGGCGTCGACGCGCTGGTGCTCTCCGACAGCCACGCCGTGGCCTGGACCTTCAACATCCGCGGCGCCGACGTCGCCCATACGCCACTGCCGCTGTCCTACGCGCTGGTGCCGAAGGACGGCCGGCCGACCGTGTTCATCGACCACCGAAAACTCTCCAATTTGACCCGCGACCATCTGGAACAGTCCGCCGACGTGCGCGAGCCCGATGCGATGGCACCGACGCTGATGGCGCTCGCCAAGAGCGGCGCCGCGATCGCACTCGACAATGCCACCGCGGCCGACGCGCTCAGCCGGCTGATCGCAAGCGCCGGCGGCAAGCCGGTGCGCGGCAGCGATCCGATTGCGCTGCTCAAGGCCGTCAAGAACGCGACCGAGATCAAGGGCACACGGACGGCGCATCGCCGCGACGCCGTGGCGCTGGCGCGCTTCCTCGCCTTCGTCGACCGCGAGGCATCAAGCGGCAAGCTGACCGAGATCGACGCGGTCGAAGCGCTTGAGACGTTCCGCCGCGACACCGGCGCGCTGAAGGACGTCTCGTTCCCGACCATATCAGGCACCGGCCCGAACGGCGCCATCGTGCACTACCGCGTCACCCGCAAGAGCAACCGGCGCATCGCGCCGGGCGACCTGCTGCTGATCGATTCCGGTGCGCAATATGAAGACGGCACCACCGACGTCACCCGTACCATGGCCGTGGGCGAGCCGACGGAGGAGATGCGCGACCGCTTCACCCGGGTACTGCGCGGCCACATCGCGATCGCGCGCGCGGTGTTTCCCGACGGCACGACCGGCGCGCAGCTCGACACGCTGGCGCGGCAATATCTCTGGGCCGCCGGCGTCGATTTCGAGCACGGCACCGGCCACGGCGTCGGCAGCTATCTCAGTGTGCACGAAGGACCGGCGCGGATCTCGAAGCTCGGCACGACGCCGCTGAAACGCGGCATGATCCTCTCCAACGAGCCCGGTTATTACAAGACCGACGGCTTCGGCATCCGCATCGAGAACCTCGAGCTGGTGGTCGCCGCCGACATCGAGGGTGCCGAGAAGCCGATGAACGCGTTCGAGACGCTGACCCTGGCGCCGATCGACCGGCGCCTGGTCGATGTCGCGATGCTGGGCAAGGACGAGCTCGACTGGCTCAATGCCTACCACGCGCGCGTCCGCGCCGAGGTGCGGCCGGCACTGGACGAGGCGACGAAGGCCTGGCTCGATCAGGCCACGGCGGAACTGACGTAGAGCTCGGCCTGCGGGGCACGATGCATAGCTCTACGCGATTTGCGCAACGCTGTTTCCCCACCCATCGCTGTCATTCCCCGCGAAAGCGGGGAATCCAGTATTCCAGAGACAGCAAACGCATGCGGAAAGGCCGCGGCGTACTGGATCACCCGCCTTCGCGGGCGATGACACCGCCCTTAAGGCACGAGCAACGCGCCCAATCGGTCGCCATCGTGCCCTCATCGTAACCGTCCCGAAATCCGAATAGCCGCATTCCGAAACGCCGATATCCGTCTTGCGCGAGCACGCTACAGTCGATTCGACTTCGAAAGACGGACGACTATGCACGGCATGATCAGCAGGCCGCCGGACGCGGCGACGAAAAACATCGCGACCTCGCGCGTGGTGTTGCTGCTGCTGGTCGTCATGACCGGGATCGCGCCGATCTCGCTCTACATCCTGGTTCCGGCGCTGCCAGTGCTGGCGACGACGTTCGGCCGCGACATCTCGATCGCGCAGATGACGGTGTCGCTGTACATGGTCGGCATCGCGCTGTCGCAGCTCATCATGGGACCGCTGTCGGACAGGTTCGGCCGGCGTCCGGTGCTGCTTGGCGGCCTCGCGCTGATGGTCGCGGCGAGCGTCGCCTGCATCTTCGCCGAAACCCTGCCGCAACTGATCGCAGCGCGCTTCTTCCAGGCGCTCGGCGGCGCCTCCGGCATGGTGGTGAGCCGCGCCATCATCCGCGATATCTACGAGCGCGACCGCGTCGCCTCCATGATCAGCCTCGTGGTCGCAGCGCTCATGATCGGCCAGATGGTCTCACCGCTCACCGGCGGCCTGATCGAGACCGCATTCGGCTGGCGGGCAATCTTCTACGCCGTCACGATCGGTGCGATCGCGGTCGCAATCGGCATCGCGATCGCGCTGCCCGAAACCCGCCGCGATCGCGCGGTCGGCAGCGGCGGGTTTCGCAGCGACGTCGGCACCCTGATCAAGAGCCGCGCCTTCATCGGCTATGTGATGTGCCAGGTGCTGGCGTCCCAGATTATCTTCACCTTCGCCGGCGGCGGCCCCTACATCGTGGTGACGCAGATGGGCCGGACCAGCGCCGAATATGGCGCCTGGTTCGCGACAACAGGCTTTGCATATCTCGTCGGCAATCTGCTCTGCGTGCGCTTCGCGCCGCGACACTCGCTGGAAAGACTGATCTGGTTCGGGCTCGGCCTGCAACTCTGCGGCAGCCTGTTGAACCTGCTCTGGAGCTTCACCGGCTGGAACGAGGCTCCGAGCTGGCTATTCGGCACGCAGATGATCGTGATGGTCGGCAATGCCTTCGTGATGGCGAACTCCGCCGCCGGCGCCATCAGCATCCGCCCTGAAGCCGCCGGCACCGCATCAGGCGCGATGGGCTTCCTCCAGCAGGGCATCGGCGCGCTGATGTCGCAATTCGGCGCCTATCTCGGTGGCCATTCCGCAACGACGCGGCCGCTGACCTCGGCGGTGCTGGCGATCTCGCTGCTCTGCGCCTGCATGATGATCTTCGTCGTTCCTCGCCGCGAGGTAGTGGTGAGCGAGGAGTTGATCGAGCAGGCGGAGGAGGAAGAGACGGGGATGATGTGAGGGGAGCGATTGGCCTCGCGCCAATCTCGGTGTCATTCCCCGCGACCCGGCTACGCCAAGGCTTCGCCGGGGCTGAGGTCCAGGGCCGCCGAAGCTTTAGCGTAGGCGGCAAGCGGGGAATCCAGTACGCCGCGGCCCATCGGTTCTATCACAGCCGTCTCGGAGTACTGGATCGCCCGGTCAAGCCGGGCGACGACAGCGGAGTGAGTGGCGCGAGCGCGCCCCTCTCACTCCCCGATCAGCGTCAGCCACTCGTCCTCAGTCAACACCTTGACGCCGTGCTTGTTGGCTTCCGCGAGCTTGGAGCCCGCGCCCGGGCCGGCGACGACGAGGTCGGTCTTCTTCGACACCGAGCCCGACACCTTCGCCCCGAGACGCTCCGCGGTCGCCTTGGCCTCGTCGCGCGTCATCTTCTCCAGCGATCCCGTGAACACCACCGTCTTGCCGGCGACGGCGGAGTTGCTCTTCGGCTTCTCGGCGTCGATGATCTCGACTTCCTTGGTCAGCCGCTCGACGATGCCGCGATTGTGGCTCTCGCCGAAATAGTCGGCGATGCTCTTGATCACGGTGTCGCCAATCTGATCCAGCGCGTCCATCTCGGCCATCGCCTCCTCGTCGCCCTTGGCGACCTTGAGACAGGCGTCGTGGAAGGCGTCCCACGAGCCATAGCCGCGTGCGAGCGCCAGCGCCGTGGTCTCGCCGACATGACGCATCCCGAGCGCATAGACGAAGCGCTCCAGCGCGATTCTGCGCCGGCTTTCGATGGCGCCGAACAGGTTGCGCACCGACGTTGCGCCGTAGCCCTCGATCTCCTCGAGCTTCAGCTTCGCATTGCGCTTCTCCAGCGTGAAGATGTCGGCGGGCTCCTTCACCCATCCCTCGTCGAAGAAATACTGGAGCTGCTTCTCGCCAAGACCGTCGATGTCGAAGGCGCGCCGCGACACGAACAGCTTGAGGTGCTCGATCTTCTGATAGGGACAGGCGAATTCGCCCGTGCAGCGGGCGCGCGAGCCCTCTTCGCCGGCCGCCGTCTCCTCGCGCGTGACGTCGGTGTGCAGCGGGCACGGGCACTTCGTCGGGAAGTGGAATTCCTTTGCGCTCTTCGGCCGCTTGTCGAGGACGACGTCGACCACCTGCGGGATGACGTCGCCGGCACGCTGGATCACGACGGTGTCGCCGATCCTGATATCGCGCCCCTCGCGCAGCACCTCGCCCTTGTTGCCGATGCCCTTGATGTAGTCCTCGTTGTGCAGGGTGACGTTCTGCACGATCACGCCGCCGACGCCGACCGGTTCGAGCTTGCCGACCGGCGTGAACGAGCCGGTGCGGCCGACCTGGATCTCGATGTCGCGCAGCACCGTCACGGCGCGCTCGGCCGGGAATTTGTGCGCGATGCCCCAGCGCGGCGTGCGTGAGACGAAGCCGAGCCGTTCCTGCCAGTCGATGCGGTCGACCTTGTAGACGACGCCGTCGATGTCGTAATCGAGCTTTGCGCGCTGCTCCTCGATCGACTGATGGAACGCGAGCAACTCCTCGACGGAATGACAGAGCCTGGTCAACGGATTGGTCTTGAAGCCGCAGCGCTCGAACCAGCCGATCATGCCGCTCTGCGTACCCTCCGGCATCGCGCTCATCTCGCCCCAGGCATAGGCGAAGAAGCCCAGGGGGCGCGAGGCGGTGATGGTCGGGTCCTTCTGCCGGAGCGAGCCTGCGGCCGAATTGCGCGGATTGGCGAACGGCGCCTCGCCGGCCTCGACCTGCTTCTTGTTGAGTGTCAGGAAGGCCCTCTTGGTCATGTAGACCTCGCCGCGCACCTCGCAGATGTCAGGGACGTTGCGGCCTTTCAGCTTCTGCGGCACGTCTTCGAGGGTGCGGATGTTGGCGGTGACGTCCTCGCCTTCGGCGCCATCACCGCGGGTCGCCGCGGTGACGAGCTCGCCGCCCTCGTAGCGCAGCGACATCGAGAGGCCGTCGATCTTCGGCTCGGCCGAGAAATCGACCTTGTCGTCGTCGAGCTTCAGGAAGCGCACGATGCGGCCGACGAAGTCGCGGACGTCCTCTTCGGCAAACGCGTTGTCGAGCGACAGCATCGGAACGGAATGCCGGACTTTCCTGAAGCGACCCGACGGTGCCGCGCCGACTTTCTGGGACGGCGACTCCGCGCTGACGAAATCCGGAAAGCGCTTTTCGATCGCGTTGAAGCGCTGGCGCAACGCGTCGTACTCGGCGTCGGTCACGGTGGGCGCGTCGTCTTGATAATAGCGCCTGTCGTGCTCTTCGAGTTCGAGTGCGAGCCGCATGTGCTCGACCTTGGCCTGCGCCTTGGTGAGGTCGGCGACGTCGCGAAGCGGCCTTGCTTTGGATTTTGCTGCTCTTGCCATGGTGCTTGGATACGACGGAGCGGGCGGGAGGGTAAAGGCGGTTGGTCTCGTGCCCCGGACGCTGCGCAGCGCGGAGCCGTGCGCTGCAGAGCCGGGGCCTGTGTGGCGGCATTCCGTGTCCCGGCTCGCGCTACGCGCATCCGGGACACAAAGTCTAACTCGCCGCCTTGAGCAGCCGATCGGCGGCCGCCCTCGCCTCGGCCGTGATCTCGGCGCCGGCGAGCATGCGGGCGATCTCCTCGCGGCGGTGGTCGGCGGCCAGCGCATTGACGCGGGTGGCGACGCGCTTGCCCTTGTCGAGGGCGTCCTTGGAGATCAGCAGATGCTGGCCGGCACGGGCGGCGACCTGCGGGGCGTGGGTCACGGCCATCACCTGCACCTTGCCGGCAAGCCGCGCCAGCCGTCCACCGATGGCGTCTGCGACCGCACCGCCGACCCCGGTGTCGATTTCGTCGAACACCAGCGTCGGCGCCGAGCCGCGGTCGGACAGCACGACCTTGAGCGCCAGCAGGAAGCGCGAGAGCTCGCCGCCGGAAGCGACCTTCATCATCGGACCCGGCTTGGTGCCGGGATTGGTCTGCACCCAGAACTCGACGCGGTCGAAACCTTGCGGGCCCGGCGCGGCCTCATCGGTCTCGACCTGCGTCATGAACTTGGCGCGTTCGAGCTTGAGCGGCGCGAGCTCGGCGTTGACCGCCTTGTTGAGCTTGTCCGCCGACTTCTGCCGCGCCATCGACAGTTTCTTGGCGGCAGCGGCATAGCGCGCGTCGGCCTCGATTGCCGCCTGCTCCAGCTTCTTCAACCGCGAAGCACCGGCATCGATCAGGACGACATCGGCGGCGTATTTGGCGGCAAGCGCGGCGAGGCCATCGACCGGCGTCGAATATTTGCGCGAGGCGGCGCGTAGCGCGAACAGCCGCTCCTCGATGCGCTCGAGCTCACCCGGATCGAAGTCGGTCGCGGCGAGCGCGGCCAGGAGATGCTGGTCGGCTTCCTCCAGCGCGTTGATCGCGGTGTCGATCGCCTTCACGGCGGGCTCGACCAGCGCCGGCGAGTTGACACCGCGCCGCTCCAGCCGGCGCACCGCGGCCGACAGGGAGGCGACCGGCGAATGATTGCCGCCGACGGCTTCCTGCGCCTCCCGCAAATCGGAGGCGATCTTCTCGCCCTGCATCATGGTTGTGCGGCGACCGGCGAGCGAGGTCTCCTCGCCTTCCTTGGGCGCGAGCTGCTTCAGCTCGTCGGAGGCGTGGCGCAGATAGTCGGCCTCGCGCGCGGCGCGCTCCATGGCGGCGCGGTGCTCTTCCAGCGCGGCGCTGGCCGTGCGGCGCGCGTCCCAGAGCGCTTCGACCGCGGTGACGTCCTTTTCGAGCCCGGCAAAGGCGTCGAGCAGGCGGCGGTGGGTGGCGGCATCGACCAGCGCGCGCTCGTCATGCTGGCCATGGATCTCGACCAGGGCACCACCGACCGCCTTCAGCGTCTGCACGCTGATCGACTGGTCGTTGATGAAGGCACGGGTGCGGCCGTCGGCGAGTTGCACCCGGCGGAGAATCATCTCGCCGGTATCATCCAGGCCGTTCTCGGCCAGAATCCTCGTCGCGGGGTGATTTTTGGGGATATCGAAGACGGCGGTGACTTGCCCCTGCTCCGCGCCATGGCGCACGAGCCCGGCGTCGCCGCGGCCGCCAAGCGCCAGTGCAAAGGCATCGAGCAGGATGGATTTGCCCGCACCGGTCTCACCGGTCAAAACCGCAAGTCCGGTGGCGAATTCGATATCGAGCCGCTCGATCAGGACGATGTCACGGATCGACAGACGCGCCAGCATGGAATCAAATTTCCTAGCCGAGACTATAGGCCTATCTTCTTGAAGGCCCTGCTCATCCAGGAACCCTGATTCTCGCTCGGCTCGAGACCCCCGGATTTTACAAGATTATAGGCGTCCTTGTACCAGCGGCTGTCAGGAAAATTGTGGCCAAGCACCGCGGCTGCGGTCTGCGCCTCGGCGACGATGCCGATCGTCATATAGGCCTCGGTGAGCCGGAACAGAGCCTCCTCGACATGGCGGGTGGTCTGGTACTGCGTGACGACGGCCTTGTAGCGGTTGATCGCGGCCGTGTAGTCGCGCTTCTGCATGTAATAGCGGCCGACATTCATCTCCTTGCCGGCGAGCTGGTCGCGCGCACCCTCGATCTTGGCCTTGGCCGAGGTCGCATATTCCGAGTTCGGATATTTGCGGTTCACCTCTTCCAGCGCGGCGATCGCCTTCTCGGTGCGGGCCTGGTCGCGGCTGATGTCCGGGATCTGATCGTAATGGGAGGCGGCGATCAGGTATTGCGCATAGGCCGCGTCCGGGCTGCCGGGATGCAGCGTGACGTAGCGGGTCGCGGCGCCGATGCAGCCGTCATAGTCGCCGCCCTGGTAGGAGGCATAGGCCGACATCAACAGCGATTTGCGGGCCCAGTCGGAATAAGGATGCTGGCGGTCGACCTCTTCGAACTTCTTGTTCGCCCCCTTCATGTCCTTCTTCTCGTTCATGAGGTACAGGCCCTCATTATAGATCTTGTCGGCGGGCTCCTCGGTGAAGGTGTCGTCCTTGGCGGTGAACTTGTCCCAGAGCGCGCCGGTGCCGCAGCCGGCCAGCGGCAGCGCGAGCACCAAGAAGGTGGCGGCTTGAAGCAGCCCGCGGACTCCAGGCGAGACCGAGAGATATCCGCGCGTCATACGCTGTGCCGACATGAATTTAAGCCCTGACGCCCTGTGATGCGGTGTCCGCCAGCCCATGAACCCCGTCATGGGCGCGAAATGTAGCCGTGGCGCCTGCCATGCGACCACGCCGTGTAACCGAAAAACGATCTCGAACCAACCGGATAGGCAGGCATTTCGCCCGGATTAAGGCGAACGCGCCGCAATCCTAGCCGATCATCGTTACCAGGAGTTTCCCGGGAGCCGCCGCCAAACGCCGGCGGCAACAGAACGCCAGTGGCGACAGGTCTCTTCAGGACACGTCCGGCCCGTAGGCTGCGGCGATCCGCCCGCCGACGATGCCGCGACCGACTTCGCCCACGGGACGCGTGGCGCGGCGGACCGCCTCGCCCTCGACCACCCGCCAGGCGGTACGGTCGGCGAGCAGCGCGGTCAGGACAGCGTGGTTGAGCTTGTGACCGCCACGCACCGAGCGGTAGGCGCCAAGCAGCGGCAGGCCGGCCAGCGCGAGATCACCGATCACGTCCAGCACCTTGTGGCGGGCGCATTCATCGGCGTAGCGCAGGCCCTCGGTGTTGAGCAGCCGCTCGTCGTCGAACACGACGGTATTGTCGAAGGAGGCGCCGAGTGCGTAACCCGCGCTCCAGAGCCGGGCAACGTCGCACATCAGGCCGAAAGTCCGGGCGCGACCGACTTCGCGGCGGAAGCGCTCCGGGCTCAGGTCGAAGCCGTAGCTCTGCTGGCCGATGACGGGATTGGTGAAGTCGATCTCGATATCAACGCGGAACCCGTTGGCGTAGGGCCGGATCTCGCCGAAGGAGTCACCGACCTTGGCCGAGATCGGCTTCAAAACCTGAATGAAGCGGCGCTGTGCCGGCTGGCTGACGATGCCGGCCTGGTCGATCGCGGCAATGAAGGCCGCGGCGCTGCCGTCCATGATCGGCACTTCCGGTCCGTCGATCTCGATGGTGGCGTTGTCGACGCCCATGCCCCGCAGCGCCGCAAGCACGTGCTCGGCGGTCGAAACCAACGGGCCGTCACGATCGCCGAGGACGGTGGCGAAGTCGGTCGCGATCACCTGGTCGGCGGTCGCCTGAATCTCACGGTCACTTCCCTCGAGGCCGGTGCGGACAAAAACAAACCCCGCATCGACGGGCGCAGGCCCAAGCGTGAGAGTGACGGGAAGCCCGGAATGAACGCCAACGCCGGCCACTGTGGCTTGCGCACGAAGCGTTGTTTGCCGGCTAAATTTCATCAGGAATCCGCCCCACTACGACCCACTGCGACTTATACTAGGCCCGCTTGGCCGGCCAGTGCCGACGGTTGCGAATCTCCGTATCCCCAAGTCACGGCAAACCATAGTCACAGCCTCAAACAGCGCCAACTCACGCTTTTTTACCGATTGTTACCCCAAACCTGCCGTATTCGCGCCAAGGCTTAACCAAATTGCGCCGGAGTTTGGGACCGTTATCGGCAGTTTTACTGAACCACCAAATGCGTAATTAATGATTTAAAATCAGTTGTTTGATGCCGCAATCCGGGCATGCACGGGACCAAAGGAAAGGTCCCGGCAAGCTTCCCGCCGGGACCTTTTTTCGTCAGCCCTATTGTAACAATCCTCAGGTCGCCTGACGCCTCAGGAAGGCCGGGATATCAAGATGGTCGTCACCCTGTGGCGCCGGCGCAACAGGCGCCGGGCGGCCATGCATGTCCAGGCCCTGAGGCGCAGGACGGCGGGCATACTCCGATACCGGCTCGCTCGCCGCGATCTGCTGCGCCACGCTCTTCTGGGGCCGGCGATCGGGCAGCGGCGGCATCGCGGGACCGGCGGTGCGGGCTGCGACCGGCGCCTCACTCTCCTCGTCGCGGCGGCCGAGGCCGACATTGGCGAGGCGCTGGAGCAACGACAGGCGGGTCTTCTGCGGGGTCTCTTCTTCAACCTCGCCGCGGGCCTGGCGAAGCTCGGCCTGGGCCGGCATCGGCAGTTCGTCGATACGCGGCATCCGCGGTGCACGGACCGGCCCACGCTCGGCCTGCGGCGGGATGAAGGTTTCCGGCGTCATCGGCTCCTGCATCGCGACCGGGGCCATGTCAGGCTCCGGAAACAGCGTCGGCTTCTGCGCGATCGGGCGTACCGTGACGTCGCCATAGGTCTGCATCGGCGCGGGCGCCTGCGGGACCTCGGCAACGGCAGCCGCGATGGCGGCCAGCGCGGCGCGCTCGACATTCGGACGCGGCGCGGTCGGGGCGGCGGCCGGGATCTGGGCTTCCAGCTTCTGGGCGCGCTCGGCCATGCGCTGATTGTCGGCGCGCAGACGCGCGGTCAGGTCGGCGAGACGGCTCTCGGCAGCGGCCGGAGCAGCGGGAGCCTGCTGCACCTGCTGGATCTGCTGCGGCGCCGCGTTCGCGACCGGGGCGCTGGTGGCCTGGGTGTTGCGGGCGATCGTTGCCTGCTCGATGCCGGTGGCGACGACCGAGACGCGGATCAGGCCGTCGAGCGCTTCGTCGAAGGTCGCGCCGACGATGATGTTGGCGTCCTGATCGACTTCCTCGCGGATGCGGGTCGCGGCTTCGTCAACCTCGAACAAGGTGAGGTCCTTGCCGCCGGTGATCGAGATGAGGAGGCCCTTGGCACCCTTCATCGAGCTATCGTCGATCAGCGGGTTGGCGATCGCGGCTTCAGCGGCGGTCAGCGCGCGCTTGTCACCCGAAGCTTCGCCGGTACCCATCATCGCCTTGCCCATCTCGCGCATGACGGCGCGAACGTCGGCGAAGTCGAGGTTGATCAGACCTTCCTTGACCATCAGGTCGGTGATGCAGGCAACGCCGGAGTAAAGCACCTGGTCGGCCATCGCGAAGGCGTCGGCGAAAGTGGTCTTCTCGTTGGCGACCCGGAACAGGTTCTGGTTCGGGATGATCAGGAGCGTGTCGACGACCTTGTGCAGCTCGTTGATGCCGGCCTCGGCGGTGCGCATGCGGCGGCCGCCCTCGAAGTGGAACGGCTTGGTCACGACGCCGACGGTGAGGATGCCCATGTCGCGCGCGGTCTTGGCGATGACGGGAGCAGCACCGGTGCCGGTGCCGCCGCCCATGCCGGCGGTGACGAACACCATGTTGGCGCCCGAGAGATGGTCGCGCAGTTCATCGATCACCTCTTCCGCCGCCGCCGCGCCGACGTTCGGCTGCGAACCCGCGCCGAGGCCTTGCGTGACCGCCGTGCCCATCTGCACGATGCGCTGCGCCTTCGACATCGTCAGCGCCTGCGCGTCGGTGTTGGCGACCACGAAGTCGACGCCCTGGAGGCCCGCCGTGATCATGTTGTTGACGGCGTTGCCACCGGCGCCACCGACGCCGAACACGGTGATCCGGGGCTTCAATTCGTGAATATCAGGAACATTGATGCTGATGGTCATGTTTGCCTCTCGATCACGCGCGCGTGGGTTCGCCCCGGCCGGCGGCCGCGGGAGTTGGTGAAATGCGAAGGTTGCGGAACCGGTTCATCAGAAGCCCTCGCGTAGCCATCGTCCGACCTTTCCAAAATAACCGCCCGTCCCTGTCTTGACCTGCTGCCGCGTATGCCGCGGTTCGACATGCTCGTGATGAACATATTGCGGGTAGACGAGGAGCCCGGCCGGCACCGCGAACGCGGCGTTCTTCGCCTCGTTGGGCAGCCGGCCGAAACCGAGCGGACGTCCGACCCGCACGGGCCGGCCGAGAATCTGTGTGCCGAGTTCGACGAGGCCGGTCAGCTGCGAGGCGCCGCCGGAGAGCACGACGCGGCCGTTGGGCTCTGAGGCGAAGGGCGAATCCTTCAGCTTGTCCCGAACCATTTCGAAGACTTCCTCGGCACGGTGCTTGACGATGTTGGCGATGGTGGCGCGGGAGACGATCTGCGGCAGATCCTGCTCGTCACCGGCTGTCGGTACAGACATCAGCTCACGCGAGTCCGATCCGCCGGTGATGACGGTCCCATATAACGTCTTGATTCGCTCGGCATCGGCAATGGTCGCGGAGAGTCCGCGCGCGAGATCCATCGTGATGTGTTGCCCGCCGACCGCAAAGCCCGCCGCATGCACGAAGCGGCCGCCGGAATAGACCGCGATGGTGGTGGTGCCCGCGCCCATCTCGACGACGGCGGCGCCGAGGTCGGCTTCGTCGTCGGTCAGCACCGACAGGCCGGCCACATAGGGGCTCGCCGCCATGGCTTCGACATTGATGTGGCAACGCTCCACCGCCAGCATCAGGTTACGGGCAACGGTGGCCTCGCAGGTGACGACGTTCATGTCGACGCCGAACTGATGCGCGACCATGCCACGCGGATCGCGGATGCCCTTGACGCCGTCGAGCGTATAGCCGACCGGCAGCGCGTGCAGCACGGTGCGGCCCTCGCCGGTGGCGTGGCGCATGCCGGTCGAGGTGACGCGGCTGACATCGGCGGGCGTCACCGCGCCGCCGCGGATGTCGGCCGCAGCTTCGACCAGCTGGCCGGAGAGCCGGCCGCCGGAGACCGACAGCAGCACGGACTCGACCCGCACCTTGGCCATCTTCTCCGCCAGCCCGACGGCCTGGCGTACCGCCTGCTCGCATTCGGCAAGATCGATCACCGCGCCGGCCTTCATGCCGCGCGACTGGATCTGGCTGTAACCGATCAGCTCCACCGCGTGGGTACGGTCGCGCAGGGCTTCGCTCGGCGCCGACGGCCTCAGCCGCGCAATCATGCAGGCGATCTTGCTGGTGCCGATATCGAGGCAGGCGACGATGCCGCCGCGCTTGTGCGGCATCGGGCGCGTCTTCGGGGTCTGGGTGCGATCAAGACCGGTCATGCGGCGTCCCCGGCCTTCTTTTTCTTCTTGTCCTTGAACAGGTCCTCGCGCGCCTTGGCGGCGTCGTCGGACAGCTGCACCACCAGGCGATCGGGCAGGCGCATGTCGACGGCGACGATGTCTCGGGAGAACAGCTTGTCCTCCTTGTCGAGCCTGGACAGCGTCGCGAGGGCGTTGCCGACGTCCTGCTCGGGCAGACGGATGTCGAGGCCATCCTTGAGCCTCAGGTTCCAGCGCCGCTCGCCGACATAGATCGCGGCCTTGGTCACCGAATTGATCTGCGGATAGCGCGCCAGCAGCGCCAGGAAATCGCGCGCCTGGGTGTCGGCGCCCTTGCCGACCACGAGCGGCAGCGACAGGAACCGGCGCGAGACGTAAGGCTCGAGCACCGCGCCGTCATCGGCGATGACGGAGAGCCGGCCGGCCTCTTGCCACAGCGCGAACGCCTGGCGCTCGGTGATGTCGATCATGAGCCGGCCCGGATAGAGCTTCAGCACGGTCGCATCCGCGATCCAGGGATTGGCCTTGAGCTTGTCGCGCACGACGTCGGCGTCGAGGAACAGCAGCGAGGAGCGGCCGCTGACCCCGCCGACCGCGAGGATCTCGTCCTGGCTGAGCTGCTTGCGGCCGTTGATCACGACAGAGGTAATGCGGAAGCCCGCGGAATTGGCCAGCGCGTTGCGGGTGTCGCTGACTGCCGCGATGAAATCCTGGAGGTGGCCGCCCCTGACGATGCCGAAGCCGCAGCTTCCGACCAGCAGCAGAACGGTCATGGTGATCCCGATCCGGCGCGGCGCATAGCGCTCGACCAGCGCGACCACGCGCGGCGGCGGCTCGCGCTCGACGACGGGCTTGGCTTTGGTCTTGGACCTGATCTTGTTCTGGGCGGCAGCGCGCTTCTCGTCGCGCTTGTCCTGCACCCACTCGCGCAGAAGCATGACCGCTCCGATAGCGGCCGCCTTCAGGTCAGCTTGGGGCCTCAGCGATCTCAGAAACGACCGAGTGAGGCTTCCTGCACCATCCATTGCACGAGCTCGTCAACAGTTAGCCCGCGACATCGCGCGGGTCCTGGCGAACATGACGTCTCGGACTTGCCGGGCCGGGTGCTGGTCTTCAGAAGAAGAAAACCTCTCCCCTTCAAAGCGTTCGCTGGAGGTGACATCACCCGCAACAGCCCACGCGCCGGCAGCCAAAGCGTCATATGCGCCGCCAGCGTTAACCTTCGGACGTCCTGGTAAACAAAAGGTAAACTTCGTTAACGCGGGATGCGTTTTGCCCAGGCGTGTGAGGCATTTATGCCGCGATGTCCGGCATTTTACCGGTTTTGGCTTCCAAAATCGGCCATTTCGCCGGTTCGGCCGTTAACCAGTCCTAATTATTTTCTTACGCCCCGCCCGGCGAGCTCGACCAGGCCGCGCAGGAAGTCGACGAACGCGATGCCTTCGGCTTTCAGCGCCTTTGGGTAGAGCGAGGACTTGGTCAACCCGGGCAGCGTGTTGGTCTCGAGATAGATCAGGCCCCTGTCGGAGACGATGAAGTCCGAGCGGGAATAGCCGGTGCAGGACATCGCGCGATGCGCCAGCATCGCCTGCTCCTTCAGCGCAGCGGTGATCTCGGGCGAAAAACGCCCGGGGCAGATCTCCTGGGTCGACTTCAGGAGATATTTTGCGGCGTAGTCGAAATTGCCCTCGCCCGGAATGATTTCGATCGGCGGCAGCGAGATGATCGAGCCGTCGGGGCGCTCCAGCACGCCGCAGGTCGCCTCGACGCCTGCGATGTAGGGCTCGATCACATAGTCTTCGTGCTTCGCGGCATTGCGGACCGCGACGAGATCCTGCTTCGCATTGACGAAGATCAGGCCGTAGCTCGAGCCGTCGCGCGCGGGCTTGGCGATCAGCCGGCCGTATTCGGCGAAGGCCTCGTCGATGTTCTCAAGCGCAACGTTTTCCGGCGGCGTCACGCCGCCGAGCGCGGCAAAATGCTTGGCCGCGATCTTGTCGAAGGCGAGATGCGAGGAGGCCGAGCCCGAGCCGGTGAAGGGCACGCCGCGCGCCTCGCACATCACCTGCAATTCGCCGTTCTCCGCGCGCCCGCCATGCAGGCCGAGCACCAGCACGCGGCCTTCCGTCTTGGCCTGGTCGAGCGCCTGCCCCAGCGGAATGCCCGATGTGCCGGGCTTGAACTCGTCCTCGAATGGACGGGCGTGTTCGAGCAGTTGCTTCGACTGCACGACATGCACCTTGTCCTCGACGTCCCACCACCAGAGATCGGCCTCGGGCAGCGCCTGATGTAACGCCTGGGCTGAGGCGACCGAAACCAGACGCTCCCGGTTGGAGCCGCCGAAGAGGATGGTGATGCGCATGTTCTCTCGTCGCCTGTCCAGGTTAGCCGGGAATTCCAATCCGCTTGATTTCCCAATGTAGCCCAATTCCGGAGTTTGCCTTCACCCGTTCGCGCACGGTCTCGCCCAGCGTCTCGATGTCGTGCGCGGTGGCATCGCCCGTGTTGATCAGGAAATTGCAGTGCATCTCCGAGACCTGCGCGCCGCCGACGCGCAGGCCGCGGCAGCCGGCGGCGTCGACCAGCTCCCAGGCGGAATGGCCGGGCGGGTTCTTGAAGGTCGAGCCGCCGGTCTTTTCGCGGATCGGCTGCGCGGTCTCGCGGTGGTTCTGCACCTCCGCCATGCGCGCGCGGATCGCATCAGTATCCCTGATCTCGCCGCGAAAGCGCGCGGAGGTGAAGATGATGGAGGGGTCGACGCCGCTGTTGCGGTAGACGAACTTCATGTCGGCGTTCGAGAACACGTGCTTGCTGCCGTCCCTTGCAACGCCGGTCGCCTCGATCAACACGTCCTTGGTCTCGCCGCCATTGGCGCCCGCATTCATGCGCAACGCACCGCCGATGGTGCCGGGAATACCGAAATAGAATTCGAGCCCGCCGATATTGGCGGAGGCCGCCACTTCCGCCACGCGCTTGTCGAGCGCGGCAGTTCCAGCGGTGACGACATCGCCGCTCGCGCTCGCCTCGCCAAAGGCGCGCGGCGCCAGCCGAATCACCACGCCCGCAATGCCACCGTCGCGCACGATCAGGTTGGAGCCGACGCCGACGACATAGACGGGAATGTCGGACGCAAGATGCGCGAGGAAGTAAGCGAGATCGTCCTCATCCGCCGGCGTGAACAGCACCTGCGCGGGACCACCGACGCGAAACCAGGTGAGCTCGGCGAGCGACTGGTTGGCGAGCAGTCGTCCGCGAAGTTGCGGCATTGCGGCTTTGAGCTCGTGTGTGATGTCGGGAAAGCTCATTGGACGTACGGAAGGTTTGGAAACCAGACACCACGATGAAGCATCGTGCCCATGTTTGGAACAACATGGTCTTGATCAAGTTCATCAATGCTTCGCACGTCCGTCCAGCTCTCGATCATCGGCTCTTCTATCGGTCGTCCCTTCAGAACCTGCCTTGCTTCGGCTAGAAGATACATCGCATCTTGCCAATCCCGAGCGGTGATACCGAAGCCACCGGGAACATCTCTTAGCTGCAGCCAGAGTACTCTCATCCGAGCGCCTTCAACTGGTCCGGCAGCGCATACGCCCATTGCGTGATGTTGCCGGCACCAAGACACACGACGAGATCGCCCGACTTCGCCAGGCCCTTGACGATACCTGCAAGCTCCGGCGCTGCCGGCAGCGGGATCACCTCGCGGTGGCCATGGGCGCGCAGGCCGGCTACGAAATGATCGCGGTCGATGCCGTCGATCGGCGCCTCGCCGGCGGCATAGACATCGGCGACAACAACCGCATCCGCATCGTTGAAGCAGGTGCAGAATTCCTCGAAAAGCGATTGCAGGCGGGTGTAGCGATGCGGCTGCACCACGGCGACGATCTTGCCGTTGGTGGATTCCCGCGCCGCCTTCAGCACTGCCGCGATCTCGACGGGGTGATGACCGTAATCGTCGATCACCGTGACACCGTTCCACTCGCCGGTCTTGGTGAAGCGGCGCTTGACGCCGCCGAAGCCTGCGATCGCCTTGCGAATCGCCTCGTCCGACACGCCGAGTTCGCGCGCGACCGCAATCGCGGCCGTCGCGTTCGAGGCGTTGTGGCGTCCCGGCATCGGCAACATGAGATCGGCGATCTCGTGCACGGCGCCGGTCTTGCGATCACGAAACGCGACCTTGAACTTGGAGCCACCGCCCATCGGGGTGAGATCGACGAGCCGCACATCGGCCTGCGGATTCTCGCCATAGGTGATGATGCGGCGATCCTCGATCTTGCCGACGAGGCTCTGCACGACGGGATGGTCGATGCACATCACCGCGAAGCCGTAGAACGGCAGGTTCTCGACGAAATGCCGGAACGCGTCCTGCACCGCCTCGAAGGTCTTGAAGTGATCGAGATGCTCAGGGTCGACATTGGTGACGATCGCGACATCGGTCGGCAGCTTCAGGAACGTGCCATCGCTCTCGTCCGCTTCGACCACCATCCAGTCGCCGGCACCGAGGCGCGCATTCGAGCCATAGGCATTGATGATGCCGCCATTGATCACGGTGGGATCGAGGCCGCCGGCATCGAGCAGCGTTGAGACCATCGTGGTCGTGGTGGTCTTGCCATGGGTGCCGGCGATGGCGACGCAGCTCTTCAGCCGCATCAGCTCGGCCAGCATCTCGGCGCGGCGCACCACGGGAATGCGGCGTTCGCGCGCCGCCATCAGTTCCGGATTGTCGCGCTTGATCGCGGTGGAGACGACGACGACCGCAGCGCCGTCGACATTCTCGGCCTTGTGGCCGACCGAGACCTTTGCACCTGCCTTGCGCAGACGGTCGAGATTGTAATTGTCGGAGGCGTCCGAGCCCTGCACGACATAGCCGAGATTGACCAGCACCTCGGCGATGCCGCTCATGCCGATCCCGCCGATCCCGACGAAGTGGATGGGTCCGATCTCGCGCGGCAGTCTCATGCTCTGTTCCCTGACCTTGCCGCCGGAAAGGCGGCATCTGGCGAAGGTCACGGCCAAATCAGCCGCGCCGTTGTTACTGGATGCCCCGCTTTGGAAGGCCAAGACAAGGGCTTTTTCGCGTCAGATTCCCGCGACTTTGACCACCAGATCGGCCAACCGTTCGGCCGCATCGAGCCGCCCCGCCCCCTTCGCGGCTGCGGCCATGGAGGCAAGACGCGCGGGCTCGGCGGCGAAGGCGGAGATCTCGGCGGCGAGCCGGTCGGAGGTGAACTCGGTCTGCGGGATACGGATCGCGCCGTCGACCTTGGCCAGCACGCCGGCATTGGCGAACTGGTCCTGGTCGATCGAGCCGGGCAGCGGCACCAGGATCGAGGGCCGTCCGATCGCGGCGAGTTCGGCGACCGTGCCGGCGCCGGAGCGCGACACCACCAGATGGTTGGAGGCGAGCCGCGCCGGCAGATCGGTGAAGAACGGCGCGAGCCCGGCATTGATCTTGAGCTTGTCGTAGACCGCGCGCACGCGCGCCATGTCCTCGTCGCGCACCTGCTGGGTGAGGACGAGCCGGCTCCACAGCGCAGGCTCAAGGCGCTCGATCGCACCCGGGACGATGTCGGCCATGATGCGCGCGCCCTGGCTGCCGCCGACGACGAGCAGGCGCAGCGGTCCGTTCGCTTCAGGCGCGACATAGGGCACGGCGGCTGCGGCGAGGATCGCCGGACGCATCGGCGTGCCCACGGTTGTGGTCTTGCCTGCCAGCGCCGGATCGCGGTCGAGCACGCCGGGCAAGGACGTCGCGATGGCGCGGACGCGGCTCGACAGGAACCGGTTGGCGCGGCCGAGCACCGCATTGGCGTCGTGGATGATGCTAGGCACGCCCGCAAATTTCGCGGCGACCAGCGGCGGCAGCGTCGGATAGCCGCCGAAGCCGACGACGGCGACGGGCTTCAATCGCCTGATCAGGCCGTAGGCGGACAGCGTGCCTGCGGCGAGCGTGAGGCCGGCATAGGCGAGCTGCAATGGATTGCGGCCACGCGCGGTCTCGCTCGAGACGACGTCGATCATGTCCTTGCTGAACAGCCCGCTATAGCGCAGGGCCCGCTCGTCTGTGACGAGGCGGACGCGAAAGCCGCGCCGGATCAGCTCGACACCGAGCGCCTCGGCCGGAAACAAATGGCCGCCAGTGCCGCCCGCGGCGAGAAGAATCAGGGGGGAAGTGTCCATGGTAGCGGTATTTACAGGGAAAAAGCGCCTATTGCGAGCCGTGCTCGTGCCCCGGGCGCAGCGCAGCGCGCCGCACTTCGCGGCGTGGTGCGCTGCTGAACCGGGGCCCATGGGTGCGGCATTCTGGGTCCCGGCTCTGCGCTCCGCTTCGCTACGCTTGTCCGGGACACGAGAGGGTCACGCGTAACTGCGCATCGCCTCGGCGTGGCCGCTCGCCTCAACTTCAGTCCGCGGGCGCAGCCGCGTCAGCGCCAGCATCATGCCGACACCATAGGCCAGCGACACGATCGAGGAGCCACCATAGGAGATGAAGGGCAGCGTCATGCCCTTGGCGGGGATGAGCTGGAGGTTGACCGACATGTTGATCGCGGCCTGCACGCCGAACAGGATCGCAAGGCCGGACGCCGCAAAGCGCGAGAACATGTCCTCATTGGCGTAGGCGCGCGACAGCGTGCGGATCACGACGAAAGCGAACAGCGCCAGCATCGCGAGGCACAGGATGATGCCGAATTCCTCGGCGGCAACCGCGAACACGAAGTCGGTATGACTGTCCGGCAGGCTGCGCTTGGCGATGCCCTCGCCCGGCCCGAGCCCGAACCATCCGCCGTTGTAGAAAGCTTCCATGGCGGTATCGACCTGGAAGGTGTCGCCGGAAGCCGGATTCATGAAACGCTTGATGCGGCCGGCGACGTGCGGGACGAACAGATAAGCGCTGAACAGACCGGCAGCGGCGGCGCCCGCCAGGCCGAACACCCAGATCATGCGCATGCCCGCGATGAAGAACAGCGAGCCCCACACCATCAGGATCAGCATGGTCTGACCGAAATCGGGCTCCATCACCAGCAGCGAGACCAGCATCAAGAGCAGCACCAGCGCCATCGAGGTCGCCGGCATCTCCGGCCGCCTGGTCGATTCCGCGAACAGCCAGGCGGCGATGACGACGAACGACGGCTTTGCAACTTCGGAGGCCTGGATGTTGACGCCGAGCAGCGTGATCCAGCGCCGCGATCCCTTCACTTCGGGGCCGATCGCGAGCGTCAGCACGATCAGGATGATGCTGGCCGCGAAGATGATCAGGGCCGAGCGGCGGATCGCGCGCGGCGTCAGGAAGGACACCCCGAGCAGCACCAGGCAGGACGGCGCCAGGAACATCACGTGCCGGCTGAAGAAGTGGAACGGATCGAGCCCGATGCGGGTCGCGACCGGCGGGCTCGCCGCCAGCGACAGGATCACGCCGGTGAGCATCAGCGCCAGGATGGCGCCCATCAGCGGCTTGTCGACGGTCCACCACCACTCGGAAAAGGGGGTGCGTTCTTCACGGGAGAGCATGGGCGGCCGCTTTCGGACAGAGGTCGGTCCATTGGTCGCCGAGGTTGGTTACCGGGGGGTTAAGGAAACGCGGATGTTTGGAGATAGGAGCGAGCGCCGACCTCACATGCTCGTCATGCCCCGGCTTGACCGGGGCATCCAGTACGCCGTGGCCTCCCGGCTCAAGCACCGCCTCTGGGATACTGGGTCGCCCGGTCAAGCCGGGCGACGACAGCGGAGCAAGGAGTAGCCGCGCCCTACACCACCGGCTTCACACCCGGCAGCGCCTGTACCAGCTCGCGGAACTTGGTGCCGCGGATCTCGAAATTGCGGTACTGGTCGAAGGACGCGCAGGCGGGTGACAGCAGCACCACTGCATCCGCGAGGCCCGAGGCTTCGGCATCGCGCGCGGCGTGCTCGACGGCGATGTCCAGCGTCTGGCTGATCTCGTGCGCCACCTGCGTGCCCAGCGTTCCCGAAAACTCCTGCGCGGCCTCGCCGATCAGATAGGCCTTGCGGATGCGTGGGAAGAAGCCGGTCAGGCCAGTGATGCCACCCGCCTTGGGCTTGCCGCCGGCGATCCAGAAGATTTCCGAAAAGGACGACAGCGCATGCGCCGTGGCATCCGCATTGGTGCCCTTGGAGTCGTTGACGAACAGCACGTTGCCGCGGCGGCCGACCTGCTCCATGCGATGCGCGAGGCCGGGAAAGCTGCGCAGGCCGTTCTGCAGCACATCGAGGCTGATGCCCATCGCGAGCGCGGCGGCGGCGGCGCAGGCCGCGTTCTGCGCGTTGTGCTGGCCGCGCAGCGAGCCGATGCCGCCGAGCTTTGCGACCTCGCTCCGCGCGCCGCCCGCGGTGCGCACGATGGTGCCGTGCTCGACATGGATGCCGGAGGCCAGCGGGTTCTTGACGGAGATCCGCACCACGTTCTTGCCGGCACGGTCGAGCCGGTCGGCGATGTCGCGGCAGAAGCCATCGTCGACGCCGACGATCGAGGTGCCACCCGCCTGCACGCCGGCGACGAGACGCTCCTTCACCGCAGCGTAATGCGCGAGGGTGCCGTGACGGTCGATGTGGTCCTCGCTGACATTGAGCAGGATGCCGACGGAGGGATCGAGCGAGGGCGTGAGGTCGATCTGGTAGGACGACATCTCGATGACATGGACGCGGCCCGTGCGCGGCGGCTCCAGCGACAGGATCGCGGTGCCGATATTGCCGCCCATCTGGGTGTCGTAGCCGGCGACCTTTGTGAGATGCGCAATCAGCGCCGTCGTGGTCGACTTGCCGTTGGTGCCGGTGATCGCGACGAATGGCGCGTTCGGCGCGTGCCGCCGCCGCTCGCGGCAGAACAGCTCGATATCGCCGATCACCTCGCAGCCGGCCTCGCGCGCCTTCAGCACGCTCCAGTGCGGCACCGGATGCGTCAGCGGCACGCCGGGCGCGAGCACGAGGGCTGCGAAATTCGCCCAGGAGACGTTGCGCAAATCGGCGGTGACGAAACCCGCTTGCGCGGCCTTGGCGACGTTCTCGGCACTGTCGTCGGCGGCAATCACCTCAGCGCCGCCCGCTTTCAACGCGTGACAGGACGCAAGCCCCGAGCCGCCGAGGCCGAACACCGCGACCGTCTTGCCGGCGAAGGATGTGACCGGGATCATCGATCGATCACCGCAGCTTCAGCGTCGACAAGCCGGCGAGCGCCAGCATCACCGAGATGATCCAGAACCGGATCACGATCTGCGGTTCGGTCCAGCCGAGCTGCTCGAAATGGTGATGGATCGGCGCCATCCGGAAGATGCGTTTGCCGGTGAGCTTGAACGACACCACCTGCACGATGACGGAAACCGCTTCCAGCACGAACAGGCCGCCGATCACCGCGAGCACGATCTCGTGCTTCACCGCGACCGCGATTGCGCCGAGCATGCCGCCGAGCGCGAGCGAGCCGGTGTCGCCCATGAAGATCGAGGCCGGCGGCGCGTTGAACCAGAGGAACCCGAGACCGGCGCCCAGCAGCGCGCCGCAGAGCACCGCGAGTTCGCCGGTTCCCGCGACATATTTGATCTGGAGATAGTCGGCGAACACCGCGTTGCCGGCGAGATAGGCGATCATCGCAAAGCTCGCGGTCGCGATCATCACGGGAACGATGGCAAGACCGTCGAGACCGTCGGTGAGGTTCACCGCGTTGCCGGCGCCGACGATGACGAAGGCGCCGAACACGACGAAGAACCAGCCGAAATGCAGCACGGTGTCCTTGAGGAAGGGAATCGTCAGCGCGGTCGACGCGGGATCGCGGTTCAACCGCACCAGCGCATAGCAGGCGACCAGCGCGATGGCTGCCTCGATCAGCAGGCGCAGCTTGCTGCCGAAGCCCGTCGTGGTCTGCTTGGTCACCTTGAGGTAATCGTCATAGAAACCGACGAAGCCGAAGCCGAGCGTCACCGCCAGCACGATCCAGACATAGGGGTTGAGCGGATTGGCCCACAGCACGGTGCCGACCGTGAGGCCGGACAGGATCATCAGCCCGCCCATGGTGGGCGTGCCTTTCTTGGCGAGATGCGATTGCGGGCCGTCGGTCCGGATCGGCTGGCCCTTGCCCTGACGGATGCGCAGATGGTCGATGATCCAGGGCCCGAACAGGAACACGAACAGCGCGCCGGTGACGACGGCGCCGCCGGTGCGGAAGGTGATGTAGCGGAAGACGTTCAGGAAGGTGCGAACGGCACCGAAGCCGGGAAATGTGTTGGAGAGCTCGATCAGCCAGTAAAACATTCAGACGGTCCTATGGCGCCTTTGCACGCGGCCTTGGTGTTGGCCTTGACTTGCCTCACGCGCATTCGCGGGTCTTCTTCATGGGTCGGGCGACCTCTGGGAAAACGGACGGCTTCGCGCCGCAAAGGGTGGGATTCGGGAACAGCGCCTTCCAAGCAGTTTACGCCTTTGCCTGCAAGGCGGCCACTAGGCCCGGCACAAACTTGTTGACCCAGAACATCTTCTTGCTGCCCTTGACAACCACGACATCGCCTGCCCTCAGCAGATTTGCGACCTCGCCCGGCTTCAGCGTGACGGGGTCGTCGTGCCAGCCCAGGCCCTTGCCCGCCGGCAACACCTCGTAGAGATGGCGCATCAAGGGACCTACGCAGTAAACGCCGTCGATGCCGTCGAGATGCTTGGCGAGGGCCGTATGGTAGCTTGGTGCGTCATCGCCCAGTTCCAGCATGTCGCCGAGCACCGCAATGCGACGGCCGCCGGTCACGTTGCGCGCCTGGAGGCTTTGCAGTGCAGCAGCCACGCTGGCCGGATTGCCGTTGAAACTGTCGTCGATCACGGTGACGCCGCCAATCGCCTGCTCGACGCCGCGGCCGGTCATGATGCCGACCCGGTCGAGCTTGATCGCGAGCGTCGCCGCATCGAGGTTCGCGGCGCGGATCGAAGCGAGCGCCGCAAGCGCATTCTGCACGCGGTGCGGTGCGCCCGGCGTCAGGCTGAAGGCGATCTCCTTCTTGCCGAGCGCGGCCACGACCTGCCAGCTCTCGCCATGCGGCGCGTGCGCGACCTCGTGCACCTCGGTTTTCTCGCCGAACCGTACGACCTTGCCCTTCCAGTCCGGCGCCTTGATCCCGGCAGGCAGCACCAGCACGCCATCCTCGGGCAGGCCGAGCGCGATCGACACCTTCTCGCGCCTGATGGCTTCGAGCGAGCCGAGCTTTTCCAGATGCACCGGCTGAACGTTGACGACGAGCGCGACGGTCGGCCGCGTCAGCTCGCTGAGCCGCGCGATCTCGCCGGTCTGGTTCATGCCCATCTCGACGACCCAGAGGCTGGCGTCAGGCCTCGCATTGCACAGCGTCAGCGGCACGCCCCAGAAATTGTTGAAGCTCGATGGGCTGGCATAGGCGCCGGGGTAGGCTGCAAGGAATTCCTTGGTGCTGGTCTTGCCCGCGCTGCCGGTGAGTCCGATCACCGGTCCGTTGAAACGGGCGCGTGCGGCGCGTGCGAGGCCCCAGAGACCATCGATCAGCGTGTCCTTGACGACGATCTGGGGAATGCGGATGCCGGCGATCTCATGCGGCACGATCATCGCGACCGCGCCCGATGCTTCCGCCTTGTCGGCGAACTCCCAGCCGTCGCGCGCGCTGGCGAAGGCCGAGATAAAGCCGCCGCTCGGCGTACCGCTGAGCGCGACGAACAGGCAGCCCGGCTTCACCAGGCGGCTGTCCTGGGTGACGAAGTCGATCGGCGTGTCCGGAAATGATCCCGCAGCGCCCAGCGCACGCGCCACTTCGGCAACCGTCCATATTGGCGCGCTCATGCATCCCTCGACGCTAATGCGGCGGCGACCGCCTCGTGATCACTGAAGGGCAGCACCTCGCCGCCGACGATCTGTCCGGTCTCGTGGCCCTTGCCGGCGACGAGCAGCGCATCGCCGTCTTCCAACTCCTCGATCGCGGTGCGGATCGCCGCGGCACGGTCGCCGATTTCGCGGGCACCTTTTGCAGTCGCGAGGATTTCGGCGCGAATGGCTTCCGGCTTCTCGCTGCGCGGATTGTCGTCGGTGATGATGACGCGGTCGGCGTTCTCGGCCGCGATCTCGCCCATGATCGGGCGCTTGCCGGCATCGCGATCGCCGCCCGCGCCGAACACGACGACCAGCCGGCGTTTTGCGTAAGGCCGCAAAGCCTGCAACGCCTTCTCCAACGCGTCGGGCTTGTGGGCGTAGTCGACGAAGATCGGCGCACCGTTGCGCTCGCCGACGCGCTCGAGCCGACCCTTGGCGCCTTCGAGATGTTCGAGGCTCGCAAACACGTTGGCCGGATCGCTGCCGGTGCCGATCGCCAGACCGGCCGACACCAGTGCGTTCTCGATCTGGAATTCGCCGGCCAGCGGCAGCCGGACCGCATAACGCTTGCCGCGATGTTCGACGGCAAGGACTTGCGAAAAACCTTCGACCTCGGCCGCGGCGAGACGAATGCCCGCGCCTGCCCCGTCGCCGTTGCGGCCGACCGCCATCACGCGCAGGCCGTGCGACCTGGCAGCATTGATTGCTTCCGCCGAGCAATCATGGTCGGCGGAGATCACCGCCGCGCCATCCGCCGGGACCAGTTCGCGGAACAGGCGGAGTTTTGCTGCGAGATAATGCGCGACGGTTGGATGGTAATCCATGTGGTCGCGCGAGAGATTGGTGAAGCCGCCGGCGGAGACACGCACGCCGTCGAGGCGGTACTGGTCGAGCCCGTGCGAGGACGCCTCGAAGGCGAGATGCGTCACGCCTTCGCGCGCGATCTCATCGAGCTGCCGGTGCAGCGCGATCGGATCCGGCGTCGTCAGCGAACCGTAGACGGTGCGCCTGGGCGAGACGAGACCGATGGTGCCGATGCTGGCGGAGGCATGCCCCAGCCGTTCCCAGATCTGGCGCGTGAACGCGGCGACCGAGGTCTTGCCGCTGGTGCCGGTCACCGCCGCGATGGTCGCCGGCTGTGCGGGGAAGAATTTGGCCGCGGCCAGCGCCAGCGCGCGGCGCGGATTGGCCACCGTGACGAACGGCACCTTGCTGCCATCAGGTGCATGGTCGCCGACGATCGCCACCGCGCCTGCTGCAATCGCGGCATCGACGAAGCGCGCGCCGTCGGTCTTGCTGCCCGCGAGCGCGAAGAAGAGATCACCTGACTTGACCATACGGCTGTCGAGCGCAACGCCGGTCACATCGAGCGCCGCGACAGCGGGCTCGATTGCGGCATCATTGCCTGGAACGTCCTGACCTAGGAGGTCGCGCAGCTTCATGGTCTTCCAGTCGACATGCCGTCCGGAAAGCCGGATCTTCGGAAAAGCCCCGACTCAGCAGCGGCGACGGCCCACCCCCGTTGATTACTGGGTTGTCCTGGATGCTGCAAGAATAAGGCGGTCGGACGGCGGTAGGTCAAACCGTGGCTCGATGCCCAGAAGCGGCGCGATCCGCTCGATCACCTTGCCGCCGGTCGGCACCGCGTTCCAGCCCGAGGTGATGAAACCATGCGTTTCGGGCAGCGCCTGCGGCTCGTCCAGCATGATCAGGATCTGATACTTTGGATTGTCGGAGGGCATGATCGCCGTGAAGGAGTTGAGCACCCGCTTCTTGGCGTAGCGGCCATTGATGACTTTCTCGGACGTACCGGTCTTGCCGCCGACATAATAGCCCTTGACGTCTGCCTGTCTCGCCGACCCGACCTCCGCATTGAGCCGCATCAGATACCGCATCTTGTCGCTGGTCTCTTGCTTGATCACGCGCTTGGCCATCGCCGCCGCTTCAGCTTCGCTTCGCTTCATGAAGGTCGGCGGAATCAAATAGCCACCGTTCATCAGCGCGTTGATGCCCATCACCGCCTGGAGCGGCGCCACCGACAGACCCTGGCCGAACGCGATGGTGACCGTGTTCAGCTCACTCCAGCGGCGCGGCACCAGCGGAGCCGCGCTCTCGGGCAGCTCGGTGCGCAGCCGCGTCAACTGGCCCATCTTGGCAAGGAACGCCTTGTGCGCCTCGACGCCCTGGCCGAGCGCGATCCGCGCAGCGCCGATGTTGGAGGAGTAATAGAACACTTCCTTGGTGTTGATGAAACGTCCGAGCGAATGACTGTCGTGGATGGTGAACTTGCCGTAGTGCAGGTTTCCGCGTGCATCCCACGACGAGTTCAAATTGATCTTTCCGGAATCGAGCGCCATTGCCAGCGTGAACGCCTTGAAGGTCGAGCCCATCTCGTAGACGCCCGTGGTCAGGCGGTTGATGCGGTCGGGGTCGTGCGCTTCCTTCGGATTGTTGGGATCGAAATCCGGAAGCGAGACCATCGCCACGATCTCGCCAGTCTTGACATTCGAGACGATGCCGGAGGCGGCCTTGGTGTGGTACTTCTCCTTGGCCTTCAAGAGCTCGTCGCGCAGCGCGTGCTCGACGCGCAGATCGACCGACAGCTCGATCGGCTTTTGCAGCCGGTCGGTAGCAAAGCCTGCGCGGTGGAGATCGGCGAGCCCTTGATTGTCGAGCCACTTCTCCATGCCGGCGATGCCCTGGTTGTCGATGTTGACGAGACCGATGAGGTGGGCGACCTCGTTGCCGGTCGGATAGACGCGCTTGTTCTCGCGCAGGAAGCCGATGCCGGGAATGCCGAGCTTGTGGATGTCCTGCTGCTGCTTCGGCGTGATCTCGCGCTTGAGCCAGACAAAACCCTTTCGCGCCGACAAGCGCTCGCGCACCTCGGCCTCGTCGAGGTCGGGCACGGTGGCGGTGAGAAGCTCGATCGCCTCGTCCTTGTCGATGATGCGGCGCGGCTCGCCGAACAGGCTCGCGGCCTTGACGTCGGTCGCGAGGATCGCGCCGTTGCGGTCGACGATGTCGGGCCGCGCGGTCGCGACCACCTCTTGCGCGGCAGCACGGCGCGCGCTGTGGGCGTCGGCACCGATCGCGAACATCACGAGCCGGCCGCCGATCAGGACGTAGACCGAGGTAAAGGCGATCATCGCGAGGCCAACGCGCGCGCGCGCCTTCGCGGCGCGGTCAACGTTGCGCCCGTAGAGCAGGCTGCGGATCAGCCGCTGCCGCCAGGGCTCGGGCGGCTTTTGAGTTGGCTTGGCCGGGGTCACAGCGCTCATTGCTTGTCCTCGGGTTGAGGCACGGAGCCCGTCACCGTATCCGGATCGCTCGCGGCTTCGATGGTGTTGAGCATGGCCCCGATCGGATCCGGCTCGCCCGGCCTGAACATCCGCGGCGGACGCTCCGGCAGGTTCTTCAGCGAGTCATATTGCGTACCGTTGACCGGCTTGAGCGGCAGATGCCGGTCGGACAGGCCCTGCAGGCGCAAGGGCGCATCGAGCTTGGCCCATTCGGAGCGCAGCGCCGCGATCGCATCGCGCTGCTCGCGGATCTCCGCATGCAGCCGCAGCACCTTTTCGGTGCGCGCCGTGGAGTCCATCTTGATCCGGTAGACGTAGGCCGCCGCGAAGATCAGCGCGCCGATGACGAGGAGGTGGATGAAGCGCATGCGCTAGCCGCCCCTCATCACGTCGGAGAGCTTTGGCCAGGACGAGGTCTCGCCGTCGTCGTGCGCGGGCGCATCGGTACGTTCAGCGGCGCGCAGCTTTGCGGAACGCGCGCGCGGATTATGCGCGACTTCCTCCTCACCCGCGATCACCGGCCGCCGGGTCAGCAGCTGGAAGCTCGGCGCGGTTTGCGCCACTTCCGGCAGATGCCGCGAACCGCCGCCTGTCTTGCTACGCTCGGAGAGGAAATTCTTGACGATGCGGTCTTCCAGCGAATGGAACGAGACCACCACGAGGCGGCCGTCCGGCCTGAGCACGCGCTCGGCCGCAGCGAGCGCGGTCTGGAGTTCCTCGAGCTCTTCGTTGACGAAGATGCGCAGGGCCTGGAACGTTCGCGTCGCCGGATGAATATCGCCGGGTTTCCAGCGCACGACCCTGCCGACGAGATCGGCGAGCGCGCGCGTTGTCGTGAACGGCGTCTCCTGCCGGTCGGCGACGATGGCGCGGGCGATGCGGCGCGACTGCCGCTCCTCACCAAAGAGATAGATGATGTCGGCGAGATCGCTTTCCGAGGCGCGCGCGACGATGTCGGCCGCCGTCGGCCCCGCCTGCCCCATCCGCATGTCGAGCGGACCGTCGAGACGGAAGGAGAAGCCGCGGCCGGCCTGGTCGAGCTGCATCGAGGAGACCCCGACATCCATCACGACGCCGTCGACGGCATCGACGCCCTGCGCCGCACAGACCTCGGCGAGATTGGAGAAGCGGTCCTCGACCAGCGTCAGCCGGCCCGCGGAGCGTTCGACCAACTCAGCCCCGCCGGCGATCGCCGTGCGGTCGCGATCGATCGCAATCAGCCGGGTTCCCGGCACGTCGAGGATGGCGCGGCTGTAGCCGCCGGCGCCGAAGGTGGCGTCGACATAGATCCCGCCCGCGCGCGGCGCGAGATGATCGACCGCCTCGCGGCCAAGAACGGGGATGTGCGGAACCGAACTCATGCGCCACACCCGCAGAGCGTCCTTGCGAGATCTGGGACGAGCGAGTCCATTACGCCTCGAATAATTCCGCGTCGCGGCGGTTCCACGACCCAACCCTCGTCCAGCATGGTTACCGAGCCCGGTCATCCCGGGCCGCAAACCCAGTGTTCCCAGTGGAATTTGTCGGGCAGCCATGGGATTTCGAGCCAAAATACGCTTTGGCCGCCTCCGGACGCGGGTCGGCTCTTCAATCCTCAGTAACGGCCCTTAGCGTTAAGAAAGCGTTGATCGGCTTGTTACAAGTCGAAAAGGTGACGCGTCGGTGATGCTCCATCCACACACATGCGCCAAAATGCATCCATTAACCGCGCCGCGCGATTGCGCGCGGCGGAGGGTAAAGGAATAGTAAAGAGAAGGGCTTGGCCCACTCTCTGTCCGACTTGAGCTGTCTATGTCGTCCGGTCCTTCCACGCCGTCTGGATCTGATTCGAAACGTCAACGCGTTCTCCCGGTTCCCAAGGCCGCGGCGAACACGCGGACGTTCGAGCCGGATTCCTCGATCGTCTCCGACATCATCCCTTCGCCGAACCATGGCGACCGCAACAAGGGACGGCAGCCGGATATGATCCTGCTGCACTACACCGGCATGCCCGACGTCGAGGGCGCGCTGGCGCGGCTGTGCACGGCGGGCACCGAAGTGTCGGCGCATTACGTCGTGCTGGAGGACGGCCGCATCGTGCAATGCGTGCCCGAGGCCAAGCGCGCCTGGCACGCGGGCGTCTCGTCCTGGGCCGGCGAGGACGACATCAACTCCTGCTCGATCGGCATCGAGATCATCAATCGCGGCCATGACTGGGGCTATCCGGAATATCCGTCGCGCCAGATCGCCGCCGTGATCACGTTGTGCCGCGGCATCATGCTTCGCCGCAACGTCGCCGCGCACCGGGTGCTCGGCCATTCCGACGTCGCGCCGGCGCGCAAGAAGGATCCCGGCGAGAAATTTCCGTGGCATTCGCTGGCCAATTCCGGCGTCGGACACTGGGTGACGCCCGCGCCGGTCGTGCGCGGCGAGAGCCTGATGCTCGGCACCATCAGCGACGAGGTGCTGAGCCTGCAGCAGGCGCTCGCCCGATACGGCTACGGCGTGCCGCTCACCGGCAAATACGACGCCGCGACGATGGAAGTCGTCACCGCCTTCCAGCGCCATTTCCGCCCGGCGCGGCTCGATGGTGTCGCGGATCACTCGACGCTGTCGACATTGCAGGCGTTGCTCGCAAGCCTGCCGACGGATGCGACGGCAGTCGCGGCGAAGTAACGGCGCAAGCCACACACTCCGGTCATTGCGAGCGCAGCGAAGCAATCCAGACTGCCTCCGCGGAAAGAGTCTGGATTGCTTCGTCGCTTCGCTCCTCGCAATGACGGAATGCGTGGCGACTACTCCATCTCCCGCATCCGTCGCGCATAGAGCCGCCGCAACGGCTCCAGCTGCGTCGCCGCCGTCGCGGCGACATACGCCTCGCGCGCTTCGTCCTTGCGCCCAAGCCGTCGCAACAGATCCGCGCGCACCGCAGGCAACAGCTCGTAGCCGCCAAGCCCGCCGCGCGCGGTGATCGCGTCGACGAGATCGAGCGCGCGCGCCGGGCCGTCGACCATCGAGACTGCGGCGGCGTGGTTAAGCTCGATCACCGGCGACGGATTGATGCGCAAGAGCACTTCGTAGAGGCCAGCGATCTGCGGCCAGTCGGTCTGCTCGTAGCTCGGCGCACGGGCATGCAGCGCGGCGATCGCGGCCTGCACAGCATAGGGCTGCGGGCGGCCAGGCACGCGGAGCGCGTCGTCCACGAGACGCAGACCTTCCTCGATCTGCACACAATTCCAGAGCGAACGATCCTGCTCTTCCAGCAGAACGACGTCGCCGGCTGTGGTCTCGCGCCCGGCACGGCGCGCATCGTGCAGTAACATCAAGGCGAGCAGGCCTTTGATCCCGGCGCGATCCGGCATCAGCCGGTCGAGCAACCGGCCGAGCCTGATCGCTTCGACCGCGAGATCGGGCCGCATCAAATCCGCGCCCGAGGTCGCAACATAGCCTTCGGTGAAGACGAGATAGATCACGGCGAGCACGCCGTTGAGCCGCGGCGCAAGCGCGGCGTGCTCGGGCACTTCATAAGGAATGCCGGCGAGCCTGATCTTCTGCTTGGCGCGGACGAGGCGCTGCGCCATCGCATCCTCGCCGACGAGAAAGGCGCGCGCGACCTGCGCCATGGACAGCCCGCAGACGGTGCGCAGCGTCAGCGCGACCTGGACCTCGATGGCGAAGGCTGGATGGCAGCACGTGAAGATCAGCCGCAGCATATCGTCATCGAGCGTTGCTGGCGGCTCGTCGCGCGCCTGCGCGTTGAACTCGAGCTCATGCACGAGCGCCCGCTGCTTGCCGCGGAACACGGCCTGCCGCCGGATGCGATCGATCGCCTTGTTGCGACCGACATTGACCAGCCAGGCGCGCGGATTATCGGGCACCTCGCCCGCCGACCAGCGCTCCAGCGCGACCGCGAAGGCATCCTGGAGCGCGTCCTCGGCGAGATCGAAATCGCCGACGAGGCGGATCAGCGTGGCAAGCACCCGCCCCGCCTCGTCGCGAAAAATCCGAGCGATGTCGGCAGGACAGATCACTTGTAGATCATGACCGGCCTGACTTCGATGGATCCCTCTTTGGCCTCGGGAATCCGAGCAGCCAGTCCGACGGCGGTGTCCAGATCCTTGGCCTCGACCAGATAGTAGCCGGCGAGTTGCTCGCGAGTCTCCGCGAAGGGACCGTCGGTCGTCAGGGTCTTGCCCTCGCGCACGCGCACGGTGGTCGCCGTCGTGGTCGGCTGAAGCCCGTCGCCGGCCTTGAAATGGCCGCTCTGGACGATGGACTGCGTGTAAGTGCCGTACTCCGCCGACAGCGCCTGACGGTCCGCGGGGGACATGTTGATCATTTTCGCTTCGTTCCGGTAGATCAGCAGTAGGTACTGCATGGCTTACTCCTGTTGTTCGGCCTGATTGCCGACATCCAGTCGAACGGGGCCAACATCAAACGACATCCTCGGGATAATTATTCGATATCAGGGGACGAGATCATTTGTAGATCATCACGGGCCTGACTTCGATCGAGCCGTCCCTGGCTCCGGGAATCCGCGCGGCCATCGCGATCGCTGCGTCGAGGTCTCTCGCCTCGACGAGATAATAGCCGCCGAGTTGCTCGCGGGTCTCGGCGAACGGACCATCGGTCGCGAGTACCTTGCCGTCGCGAACGCGAACGGTGGTCGCAGTCGAGGTCGGCTGGAGCCCGTCGCCGGCCTTGAAGTTGCCGCTCTGGACGATGGACTGGGTGTAGGCGGAATACTCCGCCAACAGCTTCTGGTAATCTGCGGGGTCCATCTTGCTCTGTTGAGCTTCGTTCCGGTAGATCAGCAGCAAATACTGCATCGCTTAACTCCTGTTGCTCGGCTGGATTGCCGGCATCCAGTCGAACCGGGCCCACGCCCAACGACATGTTCAGGATAAATTATTCGCAGCCGGCGTGCGCGGCGATCTCTGCTTGACGGAACCGTCACAAATGCCCCATGCGTAGCCGGTCAGTCGGCCGGACGGCCGCTCCGGCAGGTGCCGAAAGGCCGCCGGGGAGGAAAGTCCGGGCTCCCTTGACATACGGTGCCGGATAACGTCCGGCGGGGGCAACCCCAGGGAAAGTGCCACAGAGAACGAACCGCCCGCCGACGCCCCTTCGGGGCTCTGGCGCGGCAAGCCCTCGGGCCTGCCGTGCCGTAGCAGCGCAAGCTGCGTAGGCAGGTAAGGGTGAAAAGGTGCGGTAAGAGCGCACCGCGGCTCCGGCAACGGAGCCGGCATGGTAAACCCCACCGGGAGCAAAACCGAATAGGGACGGCGTAGCGGGCTGTTCGCGCAAGCGATAACGCCGCGGGGCGATGTCAGGCCCGCCGTCCGGGTAGGTTGCTCGAGGCCATGTGCAAACATGGTCCCAGAGGAATGGCCGTCACGTATCGTTCGCGCAAGCGGACGGTGCCTTACAGAACCCGGCTTACAGGCCGGCTGATATCTTGCAACGAGGGGTTCGATGCTGACCGCATCGAGCCCCTCACCATTTTGACCCGGCTGTCATTCCGGGGCGTGCGCAGCACGAGCCCGGAATCCATTCATCCACCGACTCTGCCGCCTGATGGATTCCGGGCTCTCGCTTCGCGAGCCCCGGAATGACGGCTGCGAACTAAGCGACAATCTCGTTCAACACGCCCATCAAAGCCTCGGGCGCCGTCACGTTCGGCGCATGACTCGCATCGAGCTCGAAATAGCGCCAGCCCTCCTCGTTCTTCGTGCGCTTCGCGAACTGCCCGAACACATCGCCCGGCGGAATGCGCCTGCAATAGATGTAGCTGCGCGGCATCGCCGGCTCGCCATGCTCGAGCTTGAGCCTCGTCTCGAAACATTTGATCGGCATGTTGATGCGGCGCGCATTGAGCCAGTCGAGATCGGCCTGCGGCGTATCCGGCGGCGGTGGATTCGGCGGGATGCGGTAGCCGTCGCCCGCGGCAGTCGCCTTGCGCATCGGCTCGCGGCCGCCCTCGTTGAGATCGAACAGCGACTGGCCGTCACGCGGCACGAAGGCGTCGAGATAGATCAGTTGCGTGACGCGCTCGCGCGCGCGGTCGGCAACACCGGTCGCGACCATGCCGCCATAGCTGTGGCCGAGCAGCACGATGTCGTCGAGGTCCTCGAACTTGATGACGTTGAGGATGTCCTGGATGTGCGTATCCAGATCGATCGCGGGACTGGCCAGATGCGCGCGCTCGCCAAGCCCGGTGAAGGTCGGCGCCACCAGGCGGTGGCCGGCCTGCGCCATCAGCGGATGCATCTTCTTCCAGGCCCATCCGCCGGACCATGCGCCATGACAGAGCAGAAAAGTCTTCGCGCGTGCGGCCATCGGCATTTCCATCGTTCTTGTTTCTACGATGGAGTGTAGCCGCCGCGCGCGCGATGTAAACGCTGCGGCCCCTCAGGCCGCGCGGGTGTTCACCTTCACGAGGACGGGCGCGACGGCCTCGCGGCGCAGCTTGCCCGCCTCAAAACCATGCATGCCGATCTGCCATTGCAGGCCGACGATGGCGCCCTTGGTCGGTTGCAGCAGCGCGAGCGAAGCGAACAGCGTTACCGGCAACCACACGGCCAGTTGCAGCCAGACCGCCGGCGCGTAGGCCGTCTCGACCGCGAGGATCGCCGGCACCACGAGATGGCCGACTACGACCATCACCAGATAAGCCGGGAAGTCATCGGCGCGCTGGTGAAACAGCTCCTCGCCGCAATGGTCGCAGCTGTCGGCCACTTTCAGGAAGCGCCCGAACATATGTCCTTCGCCGCAGTTCGGGCACTTGCCCAAGAAGCCGCGCCACATCGCCTTCGTGAGAGAGACTGAACCGGTTGCCATGACAGCACCTCTTCCTTTTCGCTGATCCATACAATAATATCTTGTATCCATACATTCAAAGGATATGGGCCTAAATTGCATGGATTGGACCCCTACAATCTCGGAGCTGAGCGGGCCGCGCTACCAGCGCATCGTCGAGGCCATGGAGGCCGACATCGCCGCGGGCCGGCTGGTGCGCGGCCAGCAGCTGCCGACGCAGCGCGCGCTGGCGAAGGCCCTCGGCATCGACCTCACCACGGTGACGCGTGCCTACACCGAGGCGCGGCGCCGCGGCATCATGGAAGCCCGGGTCGGACAAGGCTCATTCGTATCCGAGACCAGCGCGCGCCGCGCGGTCGACATGCCGCACCCGGTCGCGATCGACCTCTCGATGAACGTGCCGCCGCATCCGCTCGAAGCGCAACTCGATGAGCGGATCATTGCCGGGATGGAAGCCATCCGCGCGCAATCGGGCCTGACGGCGCATCTCAACTATCAGCCGCCCGGCGGCAGCGCGCATGAGCGCGAGGTCGCGGCCCGCTGGATGCGTGCACGCGTTTCGCACGCACACGCCGACAGGCTCGTGATCTTTCCCGGTACGCAGACGATCCTGTTCAACCTGCTCGCTCAGCTCGCGCGGCCCGGCGACGTCGTGCTGACGGAAGCCCTCACCTTCCCCGGCATCAAGGCCGCCGCGGCGCGGCTCGGCGTCAAGCTCGTCGGTGTCGCCATGGATGATGGCGGCATCCTGCCCGATGCGCTGGCGAAGACCTGTCGCGCGCACAGGCCGAAGGCCGTCTATCTCATTCCGACGCTGCACAATCCGACCACCGCGACGCTTTCCGCCGAGCGGCGCAACGCCATCGCAAAGATCATCAGCGATGCCGATACGGCGCTGATCGAGGACGATGCCTATGGGCTGCTCGACCGTTCGGCATCGCCGATCGCAAACCTCATTCCGGAGCGGACCTATCTCGCGACCACGCTGTCGAAATGCATCGCGCCGGCGCTGCGCGTCGCCTATCTCTTGACGCCCGACGACGCCGCGCAGCGCGACATGCGTGCCGGCCTGCAGGCCACCGTGCAGATGCCGGCGCCGCTGATGGTCGCGCTGGTGACGCATTGGATCGAGAACGGCATCGCCGATCGCATCATCACCGCCATCCGCAACGAGGCGATCGGCCGCCAGCAGCTTGCGCAGCGCGCGCTGAAAGGCATTCAATTCCTGGCCAAGCCCGCCGCCCATCATCTCTGGCTGCGGCTGCCGGAGGGCCGCCCCGACGTCGCCGCGCATCTGTTGCGGAATGGACTTGCAGTCGTCGCCGGCGACGCTTTCACCGTGGACGGAACACCGCCGCATGCCGCGCGCGTCTCGCTCGGCGCCGCGCGCAATCGATCGGAGCTGACGGAAGCGCTGCGCATCCTGGTCGGCGCGCTGCACAGGCCGGCCGACACGAGGCAGATCGTCTAGGCTCTTCTTATCGGTGGTGACGGCGGTGGCGCGGGCGAACGACCGGCGTCACGCCTGACGAATAAGCCGCATAGGCCTCGCTCGGTGCCACTGTCTCGCCACGAGCCGCGCGCGCCGCAGGCGTGAGCTGGCCGCCGTTCAGCACATCGCGGTCGGGATGGGCGGCCTGATAGGCCGCGGGTTCGGAGAACTGCGCCTGCGCCATCGTCGGCATCAGGGCCGCCGCAGACAGCAGCGCGGCTGCAACGGCAATCTTCGTGCGGGTCATGGTCGTTCTCCATCATCTCGTTCGGGGAAAGGCCAATGAGAGCGCATCATGGCGTCGGGCAGGCCCCCGGATTGAAGTATGGTCATCATGTAGGCCTGCCTTTGGCGAAAGCCCGCGGTTGGGGATCACGCTTGCGTGCGGTTTTGGAATTGACCTGCACGGCCGCAGCCGTGCTATGCGGGCGTTGGCGATCAACAGTTCGGGATCGCCCATTGCGACAAGGACAATCTGTTGGAAACGCTCACTTATGCGCTGCTGCTGTTCGGCGCGCTGGCCGGCGGCTTCGTCTCGGGACTGGCCGGCTTCGGGACCGCGCTGATGGCGCTCGGCATCTGGCTCTACGTCCTGCCGCCCTCGCTCGCGGTGCCCCTGGTGCTGATCTGCTCGGTGATCGCGCAGACCTCGACGCTGCCGTCGATGTGGAAGAGTTTCGACCTGTCGCTGGTCTGGCCGTTCCTGATCGGGGGCCTGATCGGCGTGCCGCTCGGCACCATGCTGATCGCCTCCGCCGATCCAAAAGTATTCAAGCTGAGCGTCGGCGTGCTGATCCTGATCTTTTCGACCGCTCTCTATCTCAACAAGAGGCCCCTCGCCGTGACGTTCGGTGGCCGCATTGCCGACGGCGCGATCGGCTTTGCCGGCGGCATTCTCGGCGGCCTCGCCGGATTGTCCGGGCCGCTGCCGATCCTCTGGGCCAATATCCGCGGCTGGAACAAGCACGAGCGGCGCGGCATCTTCCAGCTCTTCAATTTCACCGTGCTCGCGACCGCGCTGGTGTTGCAGACGGCGTCGGGTCTCGTCGAATTCAAGGTGGTCTGGCTCGCGCTGGTCGCCTTCCCGGGCACGCTGATCGGCGCCTGGGCCGGCGCCCGCGTCTATCACGCACTGAACGACAAGCATTTTGGCGACGTCGTGCTCGGCCTGTTGTTCCTGTCGGGCCTCACCCTCGTCTGGAACAGTATTGCCGCGCTTTAGGTGCGCGTCCTCTTCGCCGCGAGCGCCATGCCGCCGGCGACGCCGACACCGAGCACGTAGATCCAGCCCGAGGTGAAATCGAACAGATGCGTGTTGAGCAGTGAGGACAGCATGTTCTGCACCACGACCAGCATACCGATCCAGCAGGCTAGCCCCTCGCCGCGAAACATCAAGAGGTGCGCGATCCACAGCGCGTAGAGGACCAGCACGCCGACCATCCCCCACTGCACGGCATTGCTCAGGGGCTGATTGTGCGGGTTGCTGACGATCTCGCCGCGCAGCGGGTCGTCGTGCGGATTGGCGGCCACGCCGGCGAACAGACCGCGGATCGAGCCGGTGCCGTGGCCGATCAGCGGCGCGTCGGCGATGAACCCAAGGGACTTCCGCCAGTATTCGAGACGCGAGCCCATGCCGCTAATCGAATTGTTGTCGGCCTCCAGGCTCCTTTCATAATCGCTCTGGAACTTGCCGACGGTCGCGCGCAGATGCGGCGAGACGGCCCAGAGCGCTACGGCGATCAACGCCGTCGCAGCGCCGGCAACGAGCGCCACCCGCCAGCGCAGATGCAGCAGTGCAAACACCACGAGCAGGACCGGCAGCGTCACCAGCGCCGTGCGCGAGACCACGACGAACATCATGTTGGCGAGGAAGCCGAGCGCCAATACGGCGAACAACGCCGCGATCCGAACGCGGCCCTGCTGGACCAGCGTCACGATCGGGTACACCAGCGCGATCGCACAGAGCGCGAATTCCTGGCTCTGGTCGATATAATTGCGCACGGCGATCCCGCTCTCGACCTGGTAGGGCCCGCGCGACAGATAGAGCTTCAGCGAGAGCCTGGGATCGATCGCGACAGTGAAGGAGTACAGCATGAGCAGCGTGCAGGAGACCAGGAACGCCGCAAAAACCCATTTGCCGTAGGGCCAGCGCTCGAACTGGTAGATCAGCAGCGGGATCACCAGCAGTTTTGCCGGCGGCCCGAGCGCGTGCAGCCGCTCGGCCCAGGGCGCAACCGACCAGAGCGTGCCGACGAGTGCCAGCACGAACAGCGCGATCGGCAGCAGGCAGATCGGGCGCAGCAGCGAGCGCGGGAGTTCGCGAAGGTCGATGAAAGCAAAGGCGATCAGCCAGGGCACGAGCGCAAAAGTCACGCCGGTGGTGCTCCAGGGCAGCAGCAACGCGACCAGCGCGACGAAGCGGGCCGGTGTGCGGTAGCGCGCCGCCCAGATCGCGGAGAGCCAGGACGCTCGTCCTTGCTCGTTCAACACCTCGGTCATTGCTGTCCCTTGCAGATTCGCGGCCCACCCACGGCGCGGCAAACTAGCCGGAGCCGTGGGTGGGCGACAAGCGCGCGTCCGTTCAATCTGCTACGCGGGCTCGCGCATTGGAGGCACAACCGGCTCGGGATTTGCCGGCTTCGCGACCTTCTCCTGTGCCGGCAGCGCAAGGCGCTTTCTGAACTCCCGGAGCAACAGCCACACGCTCAGGGCGGCCTGTAGCGTGGTCGTCGCGATCGACAAATACCAGACATGCTCCATCCGGAAGCCCGGCCACGTCGAGAGCCAGATCGACGGCAGGGAATAGGTGAGAACCCGCGTCGCCGAGGTCCACAACACCGGCTTGGTGTTGCCAAGCCCCTGAAACATGCTGGAGCAAGTAAAGATCAGCCCCTGCGCCACCATGTTGAGCGAGACGAGGCGCAGAAACAGCGACGCAACCGCCATCGTCTCCTGATCCCTGGAGAAGCCGGCAAGCAACAGACCGGGCGCGAACTGCGCGAGTATCATGAAGACAATCATCACGGCGGTCGCGATAAGCGACGCCTTGACAAAGGTCTCCCGCACACGTGCTCCATTGCCGGCGCCGAAATTCTGGCCGGCGATGGGCCCTGCAGCGAGGGCGATGGCGAGCGCCGGCATCTGGATCAGCCCGAGGAGACGCGTCCCGATGCCAAACCCCGCCTGCGCCGCCGGGCCAAAAATGCTCAGCACGTAATAGCCCACGGCCATGATGATGAAGATCATCGCAAATTCCCCGCCTGCGGGCAGGCCGACATTGAGGATTCTCTTCCACTGCCGCAGCTGCGGCCGCCACTGCTCGGGGTGAAACGCGACGTAGCGCTCCAGCTTGAGGAAATAGCCGAACAGCATCAGCACGCCGACGAAGACGGCGATCGAGCTGGCAAGGCCGGCACCGGCGACACCGAGCGCATGTCCGGTGCCCCAGCCCGTGATCAGGACCGGCGCCAGCGCGATGTTGATGACCACGGCCAGCGCCTGCACCAGCATGCTCGGCCGCACGATGCCGGTCGCCCGCAATGCGGAAGCCATCACTTGCGTGGCGAATTGCAGCGCCAGCGCCGGCATAAACCAGAGCAGATAAACGGTACCGGCTTCGACCGTAGCTTCGTCGGCTGCAACCGCGCGCATGTAGGGGCGCGACAGAGCGAGGCCCGCGACCAATGTCAGGATCCCGAACAGCACCGACAGGACGACCGACTGGTTGAAGACCAGATTGGCGTCGTCGCGGTCCTTCCGCCCCACGGCGTGCGCCATCAGCGCAACCGTGCCGACGCCGAGCACCTGCATCAGCGCGTTGACCAGAAAGCCCGCATTACCGGCCGCCGCGACGCCGGCGATCGCCGCCTCGCCCAGACCCGAGACGAAATACAGATCGACGAGCTGACAGATCATGATCGTGATCATGCCGACCACGATCGGAGGCGCCATGCTCAGGATGTGGCTCACGATGGAGCCGCGCGTCAGGTCCTTCATCTCATTCCATCCTTAACGGCGTGACCGCGGGACTTTCGTCCCGCTGCCGCGCGCCTCTCATTCCGCCGCCGCGATGCGCCCGAGCTCCACCACCTGGCGCTCGAACAGACCGCGATAGATGCCGCCGGGCTTGCTCGCGAGCATGGCATGGGTGCCTTGCTCGACGATCTCGCCGCGGTCGAACACCAGGATCCGATCGAGGCTGCGCACCGTCGACAGCCGGTGCGCGATCACGATCGAGGTCCGGCCCTTCATCAGCCGCTCCATCGCCTGCTGGATCAGCGCCTCCGATTCCGAATCGAGGCTCGAGGTCGCCTCGTCCAGGATCAGCACCGGCGCATCCGCCAGGAAGGCGCGCGCCAGCGCCACGCGCTGCCGCTCGCCGCCCGACAGCTTCACGCCACGCTCGCCAACCAACGTGCCGTAGCCCTTCGGCAGGCGCAGGATGAAGTCGTGCGCGTTCGCCAGCCGCGCCGCGTGCTCGATCGCCTCCAGGCTGGCACCGGGCCGGCCATAGGCGATGTTCTCCGCAAGCGTGCGGTGGAACAGGATCGGCTCCTGCTGCACGATCGCGATCTGGCTGCGCAGCGATTGCTGCGTAGCGAGCGCGATGTCCTGCCCGTCGATCAGCACGCGACCACCGGAGACGTCGTACAGCCGCTGCACCAGCTTGACGAAGGTCGTCTTGCCGGAGCCGGAGCGGCCGACCAGGCCGACGCGCTCGCCGGCGCGGATCGTGACCGACAGTCCGTCATACAGTGGCGCGCGATGGCCGCCATAGTGGAACGTGACGTCGTCGAATACGATCTCGCCGGCCTCGATCGCGATCGGTCGCGCACTGGCCGCATCGGCAATCCCGATCGGCTCGCCATGGATCGCCACCAATTCGTCCATGTCGTTGACCGAGCGCTGGAGGTTGTTGATGTGCATGCCGACGTCGCGCAGATAGGCGTGGATGACGTAGTAGCTCGTCAGCACATAGGTGACGTCACCGGGCGACGCGTGCCCGGACATCCACAGCAGCACCGCGCCGCCGATCACGGACGCACGCAGGCATAGCAGCAGCGAGAGCTGCGCCATGGCCGTGTAGTTGTAGCGAAACCAGGTCCGCCGCACGCGCACGCGCCAGCGGTTGATGACGCGGGCGAGCCGCGTATCCTCGCGCGCTTCGGCGCCGAAGGATTTCACTACGGCGTTGCAGGTCAGCGCGTCCGCCAGCGTACCGCCGACCTTGGTGTCCCAGGCGTTGGAGACGCGCGCGGCCGGCGCGATGTAGCGCGTCGAGAACAGCACGGTGATGGCGACGTAGAAAAGCGCGCCCACCGCGATCACCGCGCCGAGCGACGTCCAGTGCAGGCCGATCAGGACCATGGAGCCGATCAACACCAGCAGAGACGGCGCCAATGCCATCAGGATGGTGTCGTTGAGCAGGTCGAGCGCCCACATGCCGCGGGTGACCTTGCGCACCGTGGAGCCGGCAAAGGAGTTGGCGTGCCAGTCGGTCGAGAAGCGCTGCACGCGCGTGAAGGCCTCCTGGGCGACATCCGACATGATCTTGAGCGTGAACGGGACGATCGCCTGGAGACCGATCAACCTCAGCACCACGGACGCCGCTCCGAGCGCCACGATGGCGCCGAACGCAACCAGCGCCGCGCGGCGCGCGTCGGGATCGGACGAGCCGCGCGTCAGCGCATCGACCAGATGTCCGGAGAATACCGGCATGAACAGGTCGGCGATGGTTGCGCCCAGCAGGCCGCCGGCCACGATCAGGCCGCGTCCGGGCTGCTTCAGCCAGTGCCGGAATACGAAGGGCAGCACCACGCGTATGGCCGCGGGCCTTTTTGACAGAGAGGTCATGACATTATCCGGCCGCTTTCGGCGCAGGCCGGCTCCATCGACGGACGCAAGTCCGCCACGGAGGGCTGACCGGCGTCACTCACAACTGATTTTGACTTGGGAAGTGGAGAGATCGGGACTCGTGACCCGATCGAATCTGGCGGAAGAGGCCTCTAACAGGCCGCCGACATACCGAACCAGAACATCGAACGCGGGCGTACGATCTGCGAGTGCGACGAAATCATGCAAATCTCTCCCTGGCTCGATTGAATGAGGTGCGCTTTATAGATGTATCGTTTCCGGTTTGCAACGGGGCCCCCGCGAATTCACGGACGAGTGTTGCAATTTGGTGCGTGGCGCCTTGGTCCGGCATCGCCGCCGCCTCAATCTCCGCTGTCATGCCCCGGCTTGACCGGGGCATCCAGTACTCCGCGGCGATAGTTAGCTCACACAACTTCCGCTGCGGAGTACTGGATCGCCCGCCTCCGCGGGCGATGACACCTCGTAAGCCGCTTGCCTAATGCGCGTCGCCGCCACCGGTCATCGAGGCCGGTTTGCTCAGCAGCGTGACCAGCAGGCTGAGGCCGAGATAGAACAGCGTCAGCGCGAAGAAGGCGTCGCCAAAGCTCATCACCACGGCCTGGCGGTGCACGATCTGGCTGAGCTGCTTCATCGCCATCAGCGTGGAATCGCCGAGCCCCTGGAATTTCTGCATGAACATGGTCAGGGTTTCGGTCGCGGTCGCATTGCCCCAGGTCACCCGCTCCTGAAGGCGGGTGATGTGCAAATCGGTGCGGTTGTTGAGCACGGTGTTGATGACGGCAAGGCCGACCGCGCCGCCGAGATTGCGCATCAGGTTGAACAGGCCGGAGGCGTTCTTCACCCTGTCGGGCGCCAGCGTTCCGAGCGCGATGTTGTTGGTCGGCACCATCGCGAACATCATGCCGATGCCGCGCAGGATCTGCGGCACCAGCAGCTCGTAGAAATCGTAGTCGCGCGTGATCCAGGTCATCTGGTAGGAGCCGATCGCGAACACGATGAGGCCGAACGCGATCATGTAGCGCATGTCGACCTTCACCATGAGACGGCCAACCAGCGGCGCGACCAGGAACATGGTGATGCCCGAGACGAACATGGTCTCGCCGATCATCAGCGCGCTGTAGCCGCGCACTTCGGCGAGGTAGCGCGGATAGATGTAGGTCAGGCCGTAGAGCCCGATACCGATGCAGAACTGCAGGACGCAGCCGACCGCGAAATTGCGGTTGGAGAAGGTGCGCAAATTGACGATCGGCTCGGCCGCGGTGAACACGCGCCAGAAGAAGGCGATCGCCGAGACCGCGCAGATCCAGGCGCAGATCGCGACGGACGTGTCCTGCATCCACTCATGTTGCGGACCTTCCTCCAGCACATATTCCAGCGTGCCGAGGAAGCCGGCCATGAAGAGCAGGCCCCACCAGTCGAAGCGGTCGAGCAGCTCGAAATGCGGCTCGTCGAAATCGACCAGCGCCAGCACGCCCAGCGTAATGCCGATGCCGGGCACGACGTTGATGAAGAACAGCCAGTTCCACGACATCAGATCGGTGATGTAGCCGCCGACCGTCGGGCCGATCGTGGGAGCCAGGGTCGCAACAAGCCCGATGATGGGACCGACGATGTGGAATTTGGAGCGCGGGAATACAGTATAGGCCGAGGCGAACACGGTCGGGATCATGCCGGCGCCCAAAAAGCCCTGAAGGGCACGCCAGAGGATCATCTCCTCGATCGTGGTGGCGAAGCCGCAGAGCAGGCTCGAGGCGGTGAAGCCCGCGGCCGAGATCGCGAACAGCAGCCGCGTGCCGAAAGCGCGCGACAAAAAGCCCGACAGCGGGATCGCGATCACCTCGGCGATCAGATAGGCGGTCTGGACCCAGGCGACCTCGCTGGAGCTTGCCGACAGGCCTGCCTGGATTTCACTGAGGGACGCCGAGACGATCTGGATGTCCAGGATCGACATGAACATCCCGAACACCATGATGATGAAGGCGAACAGCCGCTTCGGCGCGATGCGCTCCGAGTCGGGGTTCGCCATCATGGCGGGTGAGGCGGTGGTGGCGTTGGCCATGGTCTGACCTCGCAGCGCTCGATTTGTGGCTACTGCGGGTGGATCGCGGTGGGATCGTCGAGATCGATCTCGCTGTCGGCGTCGGCGGCGCCCTTGTTGGTATCGACGGTCGCATAGACCGACATGCCGGCGCGGAGCAGGTTCTGCTTCGCCACCGACTTCGGCACGCGGATGCGGACCGGCACGCGCTGCACGATCTTGGTGAAGTTGCCGGTGGCGTTGTCGGGCGGCAGCAGCGTGAACACCGAGCCGGAGCCCGCTGCGATGCTGTCGACGATTCCGGAGAACTTGCGCATGCCGTAGGCATCGACCTTGATCGTCACCGGCTGGCCGGGACGGATGCGCTTGAGCTGGGTTTCCTTGAAATTGGCGTCGATATAGACGTCGTCGAGCGGCACGATGTTGCCGAGACGCTGGCCGACCGCGACGAAGTCGCCGGCGCTGACCAGGCGGTTCGAGAACGTGCCGTCGACCGGCGCGCGCACCGCGGTGAAGGCGAGATCGCGCTCGGCCTTGGCGAGCGAGGTCTTGAGCTCGGCGAGCTGCGCCTGCGCTTCGGCCTGCTGCGCCTTGGTGACGTGGACATTGCTGACCGCGACGTCGTAGGCGGCCTGGGCGGCCTTGACCGCGGCGGCGCCCTGGTCGCGTCCGGCTTCCGAGCTTTCGAACGTGGCGCGCGAAGCAAAGCCCTTGCTGCTCAGCGCCTGCTGGCGCTCATAATCGAGATCGGCGCGCTTGAGGCCCGCCTCGGCCGAGACGAGCTGCGCCTTGGCCTGTGCAACCTGGCTGTCGAGCGCTGCAATCTGGCGGCCGATGCGATCGATGGTGGCCTGCTGGGTCGCGATCCTGGTCGCGGCGGCATCGACCGCGATCTTGTAGTCGCCGTCATCGATGCGGAAGACGACGTCGCCGGCGCGCACGGTCGTGTTGTCGCCGGCGAGGATCGAAGAGATGTGGCCGGCAACGCGCGCGCCCAGCATGGTGTTGTTGGCGCGGACATAGGCGTCGTCGGTGGAGACGTAGAAGCGGCCGACCAGCGTGTAGTAGCCGGCATAGCTCGCGGCCGCGAGCGCCAGCACGAGGCCAACACCCATCAGGACGAATTTGCGCTTGCCGGGCTTCGGCGCGTCGGCGGCAGCGGGTGCAGCCGGCTTGTCGGTCACGGGCGTCTCCGGCGCCTCATTGGTGCGGCGCTTGGTTTCCTCGGCCACATGAGAGCGCAACTGCTCGGCAAGGGCGACGGATTTCTCGGTCGCAGCTTCACTGCCGGCATGCCCCGGCGTCGTCTCCACCGCTTCCTGGCGAAGGACGCGCGCAGCCTGGTCTCTCGATACGGCCATAAAGGCCTCCCCAACAAAAAAAGCGGCGACCAGGGACGGCCCTCCTGCGGCCGGTTCCCTTTCGCCCATTCCAAATATCATTGACCGAACGGTTCGGTCAACATAGATAATATTCCCGGGCAGGACCCTACTGGCCCGAATCCTTTATTTGGGTTTCATGGGTCGGGCCCGATCCAGAAACCTTCCGAGACGCTGAACCAATGGTTGTAGCCGGCCGCGAACATCTCCACGTCGTCCAAGAGGAGGACAGCTCCAAGCGCCGCCAGATCCTGGACGGAGCCCGCAAGGTGTTCATGGATCTCGGTTTCGACGGCGCCAGCATGGGCGAGATCGCGCGCGCGGCGCAGGTCTCCAAGGGCACGCTCTACGTCTACTTCGCCGACAAATGCGCGCTGTTCGAAGCCATCCTCGAGCAGGAGGCGCTCCAGCACGGCCAGGTCGTTTTCAATTTCGATCCCGCGCGCGACGCCGAGACCACGCTGAAGGATTTTGGCCAGGCCTATATCCATCTGCTGTGCCGGCCCGGCGGCGGTTCGGCGATCCGCACCGTGATGGCGATCGCCGAGCGCATGCCTGACGTGGGCCGCCGCTATTATCTGCGCGTGCTGGACAAGACCATCAACCGGCTCTCCGAATATCTCAAAATCCATGTCGCCTCCGGCGACCTCAAGATCGACGATTGCGATCTGGCAGCGTCACAGTTCATGGAGCTGTGCAAGGCCTCGCTCTTCCTGCCGTTCGTTTTCCAGGCCGCGCCTGCGCCGTCGGAAGAGCGCATGACCGAGGTCGTCGACAGCGCGACGCGGATGTTTCTGGCGGCGTACCGCGCGAAGTAGCAGCGGCGTGCCACTCGTTGCGCAGCCCGCTGCCGCGGCATTATATTAAGCGCCATGTCCCGTGATCTTCGCCCGCCTGTCGATATCCTCCATTACGAGATCGTCCAGGAACAGGCCTCAGCGCTTGGACGGATGGGCAGTGCACTCGAACAGAGTCTTGCGCGCCTGCGCGAATTCGACGCCGCTCACGCGCGCTCGGAAGTGCCGGCCTCAATGCAAGCGGCGCGGCGCAAGCTGGTGATGGAAGCCGGCCAGGCGCTCTGGATGCTCGTGGTGCAACGGGAGGCGACCGGCTTGCGCGACAGCCGCCATATCATGCGGACCTACAACGTTCCGGGCGAGGTGCAGCGGTGCATGGGGCTGGTCCCCGCACCGTCGAAGCCGGCCTCGAAGTGACTGTCCGGCACCCAGGGACTAGGCCCCGATCTCTTCCATCTTGCGCCACCCATGCAGGACGCGGCGCCCCTCCCGGGTGAATGCGAAGCAATTGCCGCCGCCGGCCGCCTGATCGTGAACGCGATCGATGGCATGACCGGCTTGGTGACAGAACAGCAGCGTGCCGACGGCACCGTGGCCAACGAAGAGAACGTCGCCCGGGCGATTGCGGGATAGCACCGCCTCGGTCTCGCGCACGATGCGCGCCTGCGCATCGACGGCGCGCTCCCAGCCGCGGACGTTGAGATGTGGCTGCGCGAAAAACTGGTCGGCGACCTCCTCGAACTCGGCCGGTTTCAGGAAGCCGGTCGCTGAACGGTCGTTCTCATGCATGGCCTCGCGGATCTCGATCATGAGTCCGAGGCGGCCCGCGATGATCTCCGCGGTCTCGATCGCCTTGCGCTCGGCGCTCGAGACGATCTGCGTGGTGCTCGCGAGCCAGCCCGCATTCGCCGCGGTCTCAGTGCGCGCGCGACCGACCGAACTCAGGCCCCATTGCGGCACGGGCACCGTGGGATCTATTTGCACCTGCGGATGGGTGAGATAGCGGACGATATCGGCGGGCATCTTACTCGTCGGCGTACTCGTCCTCTTCCTGCTTGCGCGTCGCGCTCTTGCGCGTTCCGAGCGAGCCCGTGACATAGGGATCACGCCGACCGGCGTAAGGGTTGCGCTGCTGGGCGCGGCCGGCGACCTCGTCGCCCGAGACGGCGGCGGGCTGGCAGATCAGGCGGCGGCTGGCGCGGCGCATCAGATCCACGTGGATATGATCGTAGTGATAGACGTTCGAGCCCGGCGCCAGCACCGTGGTGAAATGCGCGCACGCGCCCGACTGCACGTCGCGCAAAAACCCCTGCTCTTCCGGCATGCCGCGCCAGCCGTCCTTCACGGTGACGCGGCGGCCGTCGGCGAGCACGAAGGCGGCGATGTCGAGCGCGTTGCCGAAGGCGTGCTCGGAAATGTGGGCGTGCGAGTTGCCGTTCATGCCGCGGCAGGAATAGGCGGAGATCTGCTTGATCTCGACGACGCGGGCGCCGAACCAGCGCATCGCCGATGGCTGCACGGTGTCGGCGAGCCAGCGATCGAGCTCGGACACGATCGGACAGGCGAGCGTCGCGGTCGGCTTGATCGCGACGGGGCCGACGGCGATGACGGGATTGCCCTGCGCCGGACCAAGACGCGGCAAAGGTTGCTGCGCGGGCGCCTGCGAGTACGGCGCCGGCCGCGCCGGATAGCTCGGCGCATTCATGTAGCGTGCGGCGCCCGCGGCGTCGGTGCCTTCGGGCGGCAGGTCGATTTCGTCCTCTTGCTGGGCCACGCCGGGCGCGTTCAGCGACATCGGGCCGGGCGCGTTGCCGTAGCCGGAGGGCTGGCGCACCGCGCTCTCGGGATAGTTCGACCGCTGCGGATAGGAGGATGACGGATAGTTCTGGCTCTGCGGAGGGTTCGATCGCGGCTGCGTCACCGGCCATCGCGGCTGGCCGCCGACACTCCCCGGCGGACGCAGTTCCTCGTCGGCAAAGCCATAGCTGCCCGAGGCTTCGCCGATGGCGGCGACCTTCAACGGGAACTCGGCGCCGCACATGCCGGGGCCCGAGATCGGCTCGATGCGGACGAGATCCGGCCCCTCTTTCACCGCGCCCGATTTCAGGCATGCGGCTTCGGCCTCGGCCCGCCACGGTTCGCGTTCGGCCTGGAAAAAGCCGCGTCCGCAACCCGCAAGCGAAACAAGGACGATGGAGCCGACGAGATACAAACGAACTCCGCGCGTCATGCACGCACGTTCGGTGAATTTACTTAAAGACTCTTCAACGTGTTGATTTCAGTGTTCTTTAACCATACCGGCACGCACGCGCGTACGCCGCCAGGCAGCAGCGGAAGCAAGGCTGACTTTTTCGGAGAGAGACTCTCTGTTAACCATGATGCGCTCGCACGGGGGACAGCAGCGGGAGCGACCTTATGACGTTCGCCGGGAGACTGAGCGTTATCACCGCGTGCCTCGCCATGGCCTTTGTCGGCGCCATCGTGCTCGGCATGATCTAGAGACATCACCGACCGCATCACGGGCTTGCCCGGCGGCGCCGGATCATCCGGCCGCCGGGCCTATTGCCGTGCTCAGAAATTCGAACAGGACGATCCCGTGACGCCGCCAATCTTGAAGTCGTGGCAGACGAGACCGGGATTATCAGGATCGGGATAGCCGTCGTCCTTCTCGCGAACCGTATGACTGAAGCGCCAGCCCCGCGTCCGCATGCAGCGCTTGTATTGCGCCGAAGTCGCCGTGCCGTTCTGCGGCGCGCCGAGTTGCGCGTCGCAGAACGCGCTGTCGACATGCAGCGCATCGTCGCCGCGCTGCTGCTTCAGCCTGTTGTTCCAGATGTCGGTGTCGGCGTGGGCCGGGACCGCGCTGCCGATCAGCAGCGCGGCGATGAGGCCGAGACGTTTCATGGTGGCTCTCCTTGCATGCGTCGTCAGCCATCGGTCGCGTGCAAGCGAGATGCAGGTTCGGTGCGGGACGATTACAAATTGGACAGGGGATCTTTCTTTTCCTTCTCCCCTTGCGGGAGAGGGTAAGCAGCACGCCTGCCCGCGAAAGACTACGACCTTGCCCCCCACTGCTGTGATGTCGTGATCACCTTCTGCTGCCGCTCCTCGACGCGCGTCCAGTCGTTGCCGGAGCACCAGAAGCGGCCGAGCGCGCAGGCTTCGACGCGAAGCCTGCCGGAAGCCGTCAGCGTCATCGTCCCATAATAGGTGCTGCCGCTGGAACGGCTGTAGATGCTGCCGGTCCAGGAATCGTGCGTTTTCGGCTTCATGTTGACGAGCACGCTTTCGCCCCGGCTCGAGGCTTCGGTCAGCGCATAGCCGCACAGCGCGGCGCCGCAGCGTTCGACGCGAACCGTGCCCTTCGCGCCTGGGCTCTCCCATTCGCCGAGCGGCGAATAAGCCGGCTCGTCATCGCTGCGCTGGGCGATCGATGAAGTCTCGTCGGGCCTCGGAGCGACGGCCGTCACCTCCATGCGCGGCGGATCGAGCATGACCGTCTTCGGCGGATCCATGCGCGGCAGCTCAACTCTCGGCGGATTGGGGCTCGGCGCCTCGAGTCTTGGCGGCGGCAAGACAACGGGCTGCGATGTGGCCGCGGCCATGACGGGGGCGGGCGGCGCGGGTGGTGCCACGACGACGGCCGCTGGCGCCGGCCTGACCGGAGCTGCCGGACAAGCCGGTTGCGACGGCGCGACTACGGGCAGCGGAGCAGGTGTCGTATCGGCATCGATCGTCCGCCGGAGGCTGCGATTGGATGAAACCGACACACAGGAAGCAGACCGGCAATTCCGCGGCGCCTCGACATGAAACCGGTGGCCGCCGATCGAGAAGGTGTAGGCACCGGCATGCGCTGAAGACGCCATCGCCACCAAAGCGATCAATGTGCCAAGCGATGTCGCAAGCCGCTTCATCGGTGCCTCCCTCTGTGTCGCCACGAGGTTACGCAGGACGACCCGCCGCTGAATGTGCGCTGCCTCACCCAGCCGGCACGGATCGTTGTGACGTCCATCACAGAAGTCGGGACAGGCCCGGCGTAGGGTCGAACCACGCTTCATCCACCAGCGACACCAGTTCAGACCGGCACAATTTTCAGAGGTTGCCATGAACAAGCTCACCATCGCCGCCACCGCGCTCTTCCTCGCTTCGACCGCCGCCGCGCATGCCGGCAACTCGATTGCGTTCCAGATCGAAGGCCAGCACATCCGCATCGAGACGCCGCGCAACTGCGCCTCGCTCGACTGCGTGACGATCGTTGCGCCGGGCCTGTCGGACAAGCCGATCAAGCTGAACAACATCAATCTCAAGGGCCTCGGCGGCTCCAAGGACGACGACGACGACACCACGCCAGCTCCGTCCACGACGACCGCACAGCCGGCGCCGGCTCCGGTGCAGCAGCAGCCCGTGCAACAGGTGCCGGTGCAGGCGGCCGCGCCTGCTGTCGCCACCCCCGCGGCTCCGACTGTTGCCGCCGCTCCGGCCGCCGGCTACGACAACACCGCGCAGACCGCGCCCGCCGCGGCTCCCGTTGCCGCGCCTGCACCGGTCGCGATTGCGCCCGCTCCGGCTCCGGTGGCCGCCGCGCCGGCGTCGGCCGCCAATACGCCGATCGGCGTCTGGGCGACCGAAGAGAACAAGGGCAATGTCCGCGTCGAACATTGCGGCGCCAATCTCTGCGGTTACGCCATGAAGTCCAACGAGCGCATCCTGATCAACATGAAGCCCGACGGCGCGAAGTGGAGCGGCCGCATCCACGATCCCGACTCCGGCCGCAACTACGACTCCACGATCGCGATGAAGGGCCCGAATGCGATGCGCGTGCAGGGCTGCGCCTTCGGCGGCATGTTCTGCGGCGGCCAGACCTGGAAGCGCGTCAGCTGACATCAACGATGTCATCCTCGACAGGTGCACAATGATCGTCATGCCCGGGCTTGTCCCGCCTGCGCGGCCGAAGCCGCTTCGGCGAGGCGAAGGCCCGGGCATCCACGTTCCCGGTAACGCGCGTTAAGACGTGGATGGCCAGGACAAGCCCGGCCATGACGCAGTAGAGAGGGCCGAGCTCATTCGCTCGTATCGCAGGTCGTTTGAACGTTCGCCCCGTCCATGCGACACATGTTCATCCACCATTCAGCTAACCCCAGCTGATATCGGCCGATCTCGCCTCGCGTTCTCACCGGGACTTCCTCGTGACATCAATGGTGGCTTGGCGCCGCTTCGTCTTTGCGCTTCCGTTGCTGGCGTTGCCGCTGGCCGGCGCGAGCGTGGCGCTCGCATCCGATGCAATCGAGCTTGCGCAGGCCCAGCCCCAGGCGCAGCCAACGCCCGCCCCCTCCCCGACGCCGTCGGCTTCACCTGCGCCCGCCACGGACGCGCAACCCGCCGCCGTCGAGCCCATCGGCAACGTCGCGACCGTGACGGGGATCGCGACCGTGGTCCGCGACAGGAACTCGTATCCGCTGCGCGTGCGCGACGACATCTATCTCAACGACGTCGTGCAGACCTCGTCGAACTCCTCGCTCGGCATCACCTTCAACGACGCCACCACGTTCAACCTCTCCGCCAGCGCGAAGATCACCATCGACAATTACGTCTATGAGGACGGCGGCAAGCAAAATTCGGCGATCTTCGACATCGGCAAGGGCACCGTTGCCTTCGTTGCAGCAGCCGTGGCGAAGACCGGCGACATGAAGATCGCGACGCCGACCGCAACGCTCGGCATCCGCGGCACCACCGGCGTCGTCGACGTTCCCGAAGGCGCGGCGGCCAGTGCTGCGAATAACGTCAACATCAAGCTCTATCCCGACGCCGACGGCCGGGTCGGCCACATCGAGGTCAACGATCGCACCAGCGGCACGCGACTCGGCGCCTTGACGCAGGCCGCAAGCGGTTTTGCGATCCGCCCGGGCGCCGGAGGCACAGGCGGCATGCGCTTTGCCGCCGTGCCGATCACGATCGCTCCGCAGCAGATCACGCGCGACCGCGGCTTCGTCAGCCAGGTGCATCTGGCGCAGACCACGGGCCGGCAGATCGTCACCGAGCAGCGCGACTTCCGCCGTGCCAATCCGACCGCAATCAGCCGCATTCCGCGGCCGACCCAGCCACCGCAGCAGCAGCAATTGCGGCCGGCGACAGCACCCGGTCAGCAGCCGCAGCGGCCGAACGGCCAGCCCGGCCAGAACAACCGTCCGGGCCAGCAGCAGCCGGGCACGCCGGGCCGCCAGGGCGCGCAGTCGCCGCAGCGGCAAGGACAAGGCGGCGCCGTGCAACCGGGTACGCCGCGCGCGGGCCAGGGTCAGCAGCAGCGAGGCCAGCAGCAGCAGGGCCAGCAGCAACCAGGTCAGCAGCAAGGTGCGGGACAGCCGGCAGGTGCGCCGCGTACTGGACAAGGCACGCAGCCCGGCGGCGCGTTGCAGACGCAGCCACAGCGAAACGGACAGACCCCGGCGCAGCCCGGCGGAGTCGTGCCGTCACAGCCGGGCACGGCGCCGCAGCCGCAAACGCCGCGCACCGGATTGCAGCCGGGCCAGCCGCCTGCGGCTCAGCAGCCAGGCGGCATCCAGCGCCAGGGCGGATTCCAGCAGCGCCTCCCCGCCGCGCAACGTCCCGCAGCACCGCGCAGACCGGCGCCCGCTCCGAAGGAGAAGAAAGAGCGGCGGTGAACGGTGCCTCCCCTCACCCTGAGGAGCTTGCGAAGCAAGCATCTCGAAGGGCGAGGCCACAGTCGGGCCGCATGGTTCGAGACGCGCGACGCGCGCTCCTCACCATGAGGGTCGACGTCGAGTGCGCGGCCCTCTCCTCCGTCATTGCGAGCGAAGCGAAGCAATCCAGAATCTTTCCGCGGAGAGACTCTGGATTGCTTCGCTGCGCTCGCAATGACGACTTGGAGGGAACTAAGGCTCCCACAAACTTGCTAGCTCGCGGATGTTTCCAAACTCGCGAGCAAAGCAGCGTAAAGACAACTCACGCTTCGCCGCGCAACCAGGCCTTCACCTTCTGCAACAGGCCATGACGCAGCTCGTCGACTGAGGCGACTTCAGCGGGTGTCAGGGTTTGCAAAGCTGCATCGATGTCGTCGGTTGCTGGCGCCGGCTCGGGCACCGGCGTAGACGCCAGCCCGGCCGCCGCGAGCGCGATCGGACCGACCTGCACCAGGAACGCGCGCTCATATTCGCGCGACAGGCGCGCGAGCGCATCCTCCAGCGTCAGCCAGTCGACCGCCTTGATGTCGTTCATCAGCTTGCGAACGGGACCGCCCTCGGCCTCCATGCGCCAGAAATGCACGACCTTGGAGCGCCCTCCCGACTGGTAGACGAGCGTGCCGAGGAATTCGTGGATGGCCACATCGTGGCCGGTCTCTTCCAGCACCTCGCGGTGCGCGGCTTCCTTCGGCGTCTCGCCGTCGTCGAGCTTGCCCTTGGGCAAAACCCATTCGTTGCGCTTGCGCTGGCGCACGACCGCAACCAGCGGCGGCGCGCCACGCCGCAGCACAATACCACCCGCCGCCATCACCGGCGCCCGCGCCATCACAAGATTCCGTGTCGATCCAATCGGCCCGCCGACGATATAGGCTGCCGACGCGGCGGATTGAAGGCTAGTTCTTCTTCAACAGCGCTTGACCTGCGCGAATGCGGGTGCCCTCGCCGATGCCGTCGCAGAAGTTGAAATCACCGGGCGCCAGGATGATGATGGTGGAGCCGTGCTCGAACCAGCCGAGCTCCTCGCCCTTGGTCACGTTGACGTCGCAGGGGAAATTGACCGGGCCGCGAGTCTGCGCGTTCAGCACCATGTCGAGGAAGTGCAGGCGGATGCTCGCGACCAGGATCGCGGCGACCGGCACCAGCGTCACGGCTTCGCCGGTCGACAAATGCGTGCGGATCACCGCGCGCTCGTTCTTGCAGAACAGGCGCTCGACCCGCTTCAGCGCGATCGGATTGACGTTCCAGACGTCGCCATGGATCAGCGTGACGCGTTCGATATGCGCATCATAGGGCGCATGGAAGCGGTGATACATGCTCGAGGTCAACCGCAGCGTGACGAAGCTTCCGTTGCGGTGCTGATCCACGAGCGCTGAGTCACCGAGCAGGTCGAGCAGCGAATAGGGCGCACCCTTGACCTGGAACAGCTCGGTGTCGGCGATCCGGCCATGGGCGCCAACGATGCCGTCCGAGGGGCTGGCGACAATGGAAGGGTCTGGATCGAAGGGCCGCAGCCCCGGCTTGAGCTCCCGGGTGAAGCAGTCGTGCAGGCTCTTGAAGTGGGTCTTGCGCGCCTCCGACAGATCGAGGTCGGAAAACAGCTTCCACAGCGCGATCGAGAAGTCCCGGACCAGGGGATTCTCGATCTTGGAGAACCGGCCCATGAAGCGGGTCAGGGCCGCGCGGGGGATGCGGTTGGTCAACAGGAAGTTGAGGTCTTCCTGCTGGGTGAAAGAGGCGATGAGGGCTTTGACTGTCATGAATCTGTCAGCTCGCAGTATTAGCGCTTGTTGTCATGGAAACGACACTCCCGATTCTCTCATTTTCCGTGGCCGCCGCAGCGTCCGCTGCCGCCGCCTTCCCGAAGCTCAAGGCGCGCATCGCACTCTCCCGCGCCAAGCACCGGTCGCTCGCCGGGCACTCCAAGATGTCGCGCCGGGTGGCCAAGCTGCTCCCGTTCTACGAGTTCGAGGGCGATCAGTATTTCGGCTGCGACGGCGCGCCTGATAACGTGGTGAAGCAGCGCAAGGACGCCTTCTTCCGCCTCGCCGGCCTCTACGCCGAGCGCTACCCCAGGGGCCGCGCGATGACGAAGGAAGCGGCGGAAAAGATCTCCGACCTGCACTTCACCGAAACCTACCGCGTGCCGTTCCAGTTCTCGCGCCTCGTCCGCGAGCATCTGGGCACCTCGACCTTCATGGAATCGTCCAGCGGCGTCACCGTCACGGATGTCGACGGCAACACCTCTTACGACCTCACCGGGTCCTACGGCGTCAACATCTTCGGCAACGACTTCTACAAGGAGTGCATCGAGGGCTCGGAGAAGCGCGCGCATGCACTCGGCCCCGTGCTCGGCCCCTACCATCCCGTCATCCTCGAGAATGTGCAGCGGCTCTGCCAGATCTCGGGCCTCGACGAAGTCTCGTTCCACATGTCCGGCACCGAGGCCGTCATGCAGGCGGTGCGGCTTGCGCGCTACCACACCAAGCGCACGCATCTCGTTCGTTTCGCCGGCGCCTATCACGGCTGGTGGGGCGACGTACAGCCCGGCGTCGGCAATCCGATTCCCGCGCACGAGACCTACACCCTCGCCGAGATGTCCGAGAAGACATTGCACGTGCTGCGCACGCGCAAGGACATCGCCTGCGTGCTGGTCAATCCGTTGCAGGGCCTGCATCCGAACGGCAACGCGCCCGGCGATTCCTCGCTGGTCGATTCCTCCCGCGGCGGAAACTTTGACTGCGCGGCGTATACCGAGTGGCTGAAGAAGCTGCGCGAAGTCTGCACCGAGCGCGGCATCGCGCTGATCTTCGACGAGGTCTTCGTCGGCTTCCGTCTCGCCGCCGGCGGCGCCCAGGAGTACTTTGGCGTCAAGGCCGACATGGTGACCTACGGCAAGAGCCTTGCCGGCGGCCTGCCGGTCGGCGTCGTCTGCGGCAAGAAGGAATTGATGCGCCGCTTCCGCGACGATCGTCCCGCCGACATCTGCTTCGCCCGCGGCACCTTCAACTCGCATCCCTACGTCATGACGGCGATGGACGAGTTCTTGAGCCGGCTTGCCAGCCCGAACTTCCGTGCCATCTACGACGGCCTGGACACGACCTGGAACGGCCGTGCGCAAAAGCTCAACCAGATGATGACCGATGCCAACCTGCCGGTGCGGTTCGCCAACTTCTCGTCGATCTGGACGGTGAAGTACACCACCCCGTCCCGCTACAACTGGATGCTGCAATATTACCTGCGCGCCGAAGGCCTGTCGCTGAGCTGGGTCGGCACCGGACGGCTGATCTTCAGCCTGAACTACACCGACGCCGATTTCACCGAGGTCGCCGAGCGCTTCGTCCGCGCGGCCGAGAAGATGAAGGCCGACGGCTTCTGGTGGCACGACGGCGTGCTCACCAACAAGAATATCAAGCGGCAGATTTTGAAAGAGATGCTGGCCAAGCGTTTTGGGCGCTGAGGCTTTCCCACTCTTAACCCCGAGCACCGCCCTCCCTTCTCCCTCGCCCCGCCCTTGTCCGCCGAAGCCTTGGCGAAGGCGGATGCGGGGCCGCGACGAGCTACGCTCGCGCTGAGAGGGTCGGGGTGAGGGGGAGTCTCCGCGCATGCGGTGAGAGTTGATCAACGATCCACTAGCAGTCCCCCCGCGGAGAGCCCCCCTCACCCGGCTTTGCGCTACGCGCAAATCCGACCTCTCCCCGCAAGCGGGGTGAGGTGAAGAGAGCGCTGGGCTCCGCTGAGTCACTTTAAAGGTATCCCCAAGACGTGGATGCCCGGCACGAGGCCGGGCATGACGCAACCATCAGACATCGGAGTGTTGTGTGAGAACAGCGCGCTCAGGCGTGCTGCTCTTCGAGCGTGGGCTCGGAGATGAGGCCCAGCGTGTGCTCGGGGTTGAGGTGCAGGCCGGGATCCATCAGCTCGCCGCGCATCAAAGCGAGCGGCGCGCTACGATAGAGCATCAGGTCGTGGAAGGGATCGGTCAGGATCTTGGTCATCCAGACCAAGCCGGTCTCGATGTCGCGGATGAAGAACAGGTGGACGGTGCGGAACAACAGACCACCGCCGCCGATCACGAGCCAGATCTTGGCGACCTGCCGCATGAAATCGGTCGCGCTCGCCCAGGGCGTGAACAGGCCGAACAGCGTCGGATCGACAACCAGCACCAGCGGCGACAGCGCCCAGATCGCCATCAGCACCACCTTGCGCTGAAGGTTGTAGCCGACCTTGATGTCCTCCTTGTACTCGTGCGTCGCCTGGTTGATGTGGTCGTAATCGTGCGGCTCGAAGAAGAAGTGACCGGCCTGGCGCGAGGTCATCGACACCAGCCAGCCGACCAGCGCCGAGATCATGGGATCGACGAACAGCCAGACATAGGCGAAGAGAAAGCTCAGCGCGCTGACGAAGTGCAGGCTCTGATTGATGCGGCTGTGGTGATAGTAGCGATGGTCGTCCCAGCGCTGGATCCGCAGCTGCTCGAGATAATTCTTGATCATGCTCTCCCCCAAAATGCTTTCGGGTTCAGGATTTACAGGGATTCGATGTAGGCCGTGTGACATCATCATTTTGTCATGTGACGATGTGCAGCGGCGCGATGACGCACGCGAACGCGTGAGCGGCGGCTTGAGCCGCCGCTCACACAGCCCAACTTAGGCTGCTTTGGCGACGTCGACCTTGCGGAAGCGCACCAGCGAGAAATGGCCGAGCGGCGGAATCAGGCGGCGCTCGGCGAGCTCGATGCCCTTGGCACCGGAGAGCCACTTCGCATAACGCGACCAGGCGAACTCGGCGGTGCGGAAGCCGAGCGGACGCACCACCGGCTGGAGCTTCTGCTCGATGAAGCGGCGCATGCCGGTATCGGCGCTGACGCGGGTGAGGATGATCAGCTCGCCGCCCGGGCGCAGCACGCGGGCGAATTCGTCGAGCGCCACTTCCGGGTTCGGCACGGCGGTGACGACATATTGCGCCATCACGACGTCGAAGGAATTGTCGGGGAATTCGAGCTTCTCGGCGTCCATCACCGCGAGGCCCTCGACATTCTTCAGATTGCCCTCGGTGACGCGCTGGCGCGCCTTGTCGAGCATCGCTTCCGAAATGTCGGTGCCGAAGATGCGCAGATGCGGCGCGTAGAGCGGCAGCGAGATGCCGGTGCCGACGCCGACCTCGAGCACACGGCCCCCGATCTTGTTGGTGGCCGCGATCGCGGCCTGCCGGCCCTTGGCGAACACGCCGCCGAACACGAGATCGTAGACGGGCGCCCAGCGGTCATAGGCCTGCTCAACCGTGCCACGGGTGAGGTCGAGCTGCTGGGTACCGTCAAGGTTCATGATCTTAGCCATCGATGAGGTTCTCGCTGTGGGTCAAACGTTGCAGATCAGCCGCGCACCGGCCGCCGCGCCATGACCGGCGAGGCGCGCAGGATGCGGCTGGGCTGAAGTGAGGTGAGGTTTCCGACGAACTGCCGCGCGCTGTTTTCCCAGGAACGCTCCAGCGCGAAGTTACGGCAGGTCTCGCGCGACATGGTGAGCGCGCGGAGGCACGCGGTACGCAGATCATGGTCGATCGCGCCGATCGGATGATCGGCGATGACGTCCTTGGGGCCCGTCACCGGAAACGCCGCCACCGGCGTGCCGCAGGCGAGCGCCTCGAGTTGCACCACACCGAACGTGTCGGTCAGGCTCGGGAAGACGAAGACATCGGCGGCGGCGAGATGCGCGGTCAGATCCGCGCCCTTCTTCTCGCCGAGGAAGACGGCATCCGGATATTTCTTTTCGAGCGCCGCCTTCTGCGGGCCGTCGCCGACGACGACCTTGGTGCCGGGCAGGTCGAGCGAGAGGAACGCTTCGAGATTCTTCTCCACGGCGACGCGGCCCATGGTCATGAAGATCGGACCCGGCAGGTCGAGCTTGGCCGGACTGTCTGGATGGAACAGCTCGGTGTTGACGCCGCGTGTCCAGAAGCCGAGTCGCTTGAAGCCGCGTTCGGAGAGCTCCTGCCGCAGCGAAGGCGTCGCCACCATGGTCATGGCGGCAGCGTCGTGGAAGTGGCGCAGCACGGCATAGCCGACGGCATCAGGGATACCGGTCCGCACCGAGACGTATTCGGGAAAGCGCGTCGTGTAGGAGGTGGTGAAGGCAAGGCGGTTGCGGCGGCAATAGGCGCGCGCGGCCCAGCCGATCGGCCCCTCGGTCGCGATGTGCAAGGCTTCCGGCGCCGCCTTCTCGATCCGCCGCGCGATCTCCTTGCCGCTCGGCAGCGCGATGCGCAGGCCCGGATAGGTCGGCAGCGGCCAGGACCGAAAGCCGTCCGGGGTGAGGAAGTCGATCTCGACGTCGAGCGCCTTGGCCGCGTTCGCCAGCGAGGTCAGCGTCCGGACCACACCGTTAACCTGCGGATGCCAGGCGTCAGTCGCGATTAATACCCGCATGGGGAAATCCCGAGAGTTTGATGATTCTCGGCTTAGGACCATCAACCACGGATATTTCAGGCGTGTGACGTCACAGAAGTGTCGGCCCGCTGTTTTGTTGGTTAACGGGTCCGCGCCGCCACGAAACCGTCATGAAACAAATCCTTTCCGCCATGAAACCGTTTTCGGTTTTCCGCGCAAAGCTCCCGAAACGTTTTGTCGTTAGTGATTTGGGCAACGGAGCACCGAAACGGTGCCGCGGTGGTCAAGAAACACCGATCAAACAGGGGCGATCAATGATCAATCTGGACACGTTCAAGACGTATTCGCGCGCCGTTGCGCTCAGCGCCATCGCGATCTCCGCAATCGCATTTGCCGGTCCGGCCAAGGCTGCGCCCGTGCAGCTCTTCCCGTTCTTCCAGCCGCTGCCGCCGATGGCCGCGCCGCAGCCTTACCAGCCCTATCAGGCCACGCCTTACCAGGCCGCGCCGTCCGAGGATCAGGACGCGGTCGAGATGCCGGCCCGCTTCCGCCGCCAGACGGTTTCCTACGCGACGCGCGAGGCGCCGGGCACCATCATCATCGATACGCCCAACACCTATCTCTATTACGTGCTCGGCAATGGCCAGGCCGTTCGCTACGGCATCGGCGTCGGCCGCGACGGCTTCACCTGGTCCGGCGTGCAGTCGGTGACCAAGAAGGCCGAGTGGCCGGATTGGACCCCGCCGCCGGAAATGATCGCCCGCCAGCCCTATCTGCCGCGCCACATGGCCGGCGGCCCCGGCAATCCGCTCGGCGCCCGCGCCATGTATCTCGGCGGCACCATCTACCGCATCCACGGCACTAACGCCCCCGACACGATCGGCAAGCACGTCTCGTCCGGTTGCATCCGCCTGACCAACGACGACGTCACCGACCTCTACTCCCGCGTCAACGTCGGCACCAAGGTGATCGTGCTGCCGATGACCGAACGCCGCGCGGACCTCGGCGCCGCGACGCGCTAACGCGACAGGACATTGTGACGCAAACGGCCCCGGAACCCACCGGGGCCGTTTTCGTTTGCATCATGCTCTCCGGGCGGCCTCGCCTGGAGAAGCACTGTTCGGAGGCGCGGATGCGATCACACCTGCAAATGTCGCCAGGTCCATGGCTGCGCTCGATCGCAGGTGCCGGCGCATTGACGCTGCTCCTGTCTGCGCCCTCGTCGCTCGCCCAGCAGCCGGCGAACGACGAGGCGGCCCAGCAGGCCTTCAACAATTCCTGTCGCACCTGCCACTCGGTGAAGGATGGCGACAATCGCCTCGGTCCCAATCTCAACAAGGTCGTGGGACGCAAGGCGGGCTCGCTGCCGAACTACAACTACTCCCCGTCGATGAAGGACGCCGGCTTCGTCTGGGATCCGGACAAGCTGACCCGCTTCATGGTCAAGCCGGACGAGGTCGTGTCCGGCAACAAGATGCAGCCCTATGGCGGCGTCTCCGCGGAGGACGCGGCCAAGGTGGTCGCGTATCTGCAGGCGGTGGGCGGGCAATAAGATTGCGGAGGCGCTACGTGCCGGTCGGCTCATACCGTCGCTCCACATGGAACGATTTCGCGGTAATGAGCCAAGTGCCCTCGATGCAGTGATACGCCAGATAATCAACGTACTGGCGCACATCGATCCGAACGCGAACCTTCACCAGTGCCTGCGCTGACGACGCCAGATCGATCAGCAATATCTCCTGAAGGCGCGGGGCATTCTTGGATTTGGGCGACGGGGTCGAAGCCAGCATCGCTCTCTAGTCGCCAACGGGCAGGATCCGCAATTCAGCGTCGCGAAATCCGTGGAGTTGCGCAGTCGGCGCAAAGACGCGGTCGAACTGCGAAGCATCGCTGTCGTACATCAGCGTGAAGTAACGTTCGACGGCCTCCAGCAGAGGCGCAAGGTTCGGGCTCTCGGTCATGGCTCACTCCATCAGCAGCAAAGTCGGAGCAATCCATCTCACGGAAAGCCAAGGCATGTCCTTGCGAACTGGGCTAGTCTCGGCGGCTCGGGCGCAATATTGCGCCCTTCTCGATCCCACAGGATGCGGTTCATGCCAAAATGCGAACTAGATGCGATCGACCGGCGCATCGTCACCGAACTCCAGGCCAACGCACGACTGAGCAACATCGAACTGGCGGACAAGATCGGATTGTCGCCATCACCCTGCCTGCGACGAGTGCGGCGGCTGGAGCGGGACGGCTATATCGACGGCTACCGGGCCTCCTTGCGGCGTGGCCGCCTCGGGCTCGGCTTCTCGGCCCTCCTCGGCGTCAAGATCAACGGCCATGCCAACGACCAGGCGCTGGGCTTCGAACGGACCGTTGTGGCGATGCCCGAGGTCGTTGCCTGCCACCTCGTCTCCGGCGAAGCCGACTATCTCCTCGAAATCGTCGTGCCCGAGCTCGAGGACTACCAGCGCTTCCTCGTCGACAAGCTGCTCAACCTGCCCATCGTGCGGGAGGTTCGCAGCAGCATTGCGATCCAGACGCTGAAGGCCGGCGCGCCGCTACCGCTGGCACATCTCTTATAGCCATGATCAGACTGCTCACGCCCGCCGACGCGGCTCTCTACCGTGCGATCAGGCTGGAAGCGCTCGTAACGCATCCCGAAGCTTTTGGCAGCACGTTCGCACGCGAGCAGGAAAAGCCCCTCACCTGGTTCGAGGCGCGCCTTGCAGCGTCGGACGTTTTCGGCGCCTTCGTCGCGCACGAGCTCGTCGGCGTTGCCGGCTTCCATCGGCAGGACGGCGCGAAGACCGAGCACAAGGCTCTTCTCTGGGGCATGTATGTGCGGCCCCATGCGCGAAAATCCGGCGCGGCGCGGCGCCTTGTCGACGCGGTCGTGGCACATGCCACAGGGCAAGTTGAACAGCTTCAGCTGGCCGTCGTCAGCGAGAACGCCGCCGCCATCCGCCTCTACACCGCTGCCGGCTTTGTCGAATACGGCCGTGAGGTGAAAGCACTGAAGCACGCCGACCGATACTACGACGAAATCCTGATGGCATTGTTCCTCAACGACAGCGGTCAATGACTGACGCCATCCGTATCTCGCCGGATGGCGCCCCGCCGCTCCGAAACCAGCCTCAGCCAGGCCGCCGAATGAAACGCGCTCATCAGCAGATACATCGGCACCATCCCACTCAGCACGGAGCCGTACCCGGCGGCACACAGCATGTCCGCCGGGCCGCCGAGCACGGCCGTCAACACGGCCATGATCGCGAAGGTCGGCGTTGCCGCCAGAGCCAGCCATCTGGCGAGGTGGCGTGCGGCCACCACGCCATCGCGGCTCGCGCCGGTGGCCACGTTGGCGGGACTAGTCACGGCCTTCCGCGGCCTCCTCGCGAAAAGCCTTCTCGCCGGCCGTCGAGATCTCCACCCATTTCTTGTCGGGCGCAGCGCCTTCCGCGTAGCTGTCGTGCCAGTTCCACCATTTGTAGGTTGGCGTCTGCGGATAGCCCTTTGGCGAGTCCTCCCAGACCTCCTGCCGGCCGAGCGGCGTGATGTCGAGATAGTTCCAGGTGCCGCCCATCTGCTCGTCGCCGCGGCTCTTGACGAAATAGGTGCGGAAGATGCGGTCGCCGTCGCGGTAGAACACGTTGGTGCCGTGCCATTCGTCCACGCCGAAATCGGCGTCGAAACTGTCGGTGACGGTGACCCAGGGCATGGTCCAGCCCATCCGCTGCTTCAGCCTGATGATGTCGGCCTGGGGCGCGCGCGAGGCGAACACGAGCGTGGTGTCGCGGGCGTTCAGATGCGAGACATGGGCGACCTGGTCGGCCACCATGGAGCAGCCCCGGCAGGCTTGATCGGGCCAGCCGAGCACGCCCGGCTCGAAGAAGGCCCGGTAGACGATCAGCTGCCGCCGGCCCTGGAACAGATCCACCAGACTGATCTTGCCGCCGGGCCCCTCGAACGCATAGGTTTTGGTGATTTCCATCCACGGCATGCGCCGGCGCTCGGCGGCGAGGGCGTCGCGGGCACGGGTATGCGTCTTTTCCTTCACGAGCAGTTGCTGACGGGCGGCCTCCCAGTCCTGCGGCGACACCACCGGCGGTGTTTGCATGGCGGCCTGTCCGTTAGTTCCTGCGTTGTCTACTGATGTCATCATGGCTCTCCATTCCTCTTGTCCGGGCGGTCCTTCCGCGTCGCGCTATGACGGACGCGGAACCGCTCGACCCTCGCCGCACATTGTCGGTCGTCAACGATTTCTGGCACCAAGCGGTTGCGCGGTGGGAGTAACAAGTGTGGCGGGATTTGAATGGACTCGCTGATCACGGCCGCCGCGCGCGCGTTAGAGGCCGGCGATCCGCTCGGCGCGCTGAACCGCGTTGCGCTGCGCAACGATGCACCGTCGCTGGCGCTACGCGGCATCGCGATGGCGCAGCTCGGCGATCTCGCGAAAGCGAAGACGCTGCTGCGGAGTGCCGCGCGCGCGTTCGGTCCAAGAGAGGCGGTGGCGCGCGCGAGATGCGTGGTGGCCGAAGCCGAGATCGCGCTCGTCTCGCGCGACCTGAGCTGGCCGGTGAAAACGCTCGCGGCGGCCCGCGCGACGCTCGAACAGCACGGCGATCTCGCCAATGCAGCCCATGCGGGCCACATCGAGGCGCGCCGCCTCCTCCTCGTCGGGCAGCTCGACGAAGCCGAGCGCACGCTGGCCGAGCTCAGCCCCTCCCCGCTCCCGCCTGCATCGCAAGTCGTCCGCGAGCTCGTGGTCGCCGGCATCGCCATCAGACGATTGAGAGCGAAAGATGCGCGCGCCGCGCTCAACCGCGCGGCTCTCGCAGCGCGGCAGGCGAAGATCCCGGCGCTCGTGGCCGAGGTCGACAGCGCGAACCTGATCCTCGACACGCCGGCGGCGCGCCTGATCGCGCGCGGCAGCGAACACCCGTTGTTGCTCGGCGAGGTCGAGAGACTGGCGACCTCGACGGCGCTCGTCGTGGACACCTTTCATCATGCCCTGCGCAGGCAAGGCCGCGTCGTATCGCTCGGAACGCGGCCGGTGCTGTTCGCGCTCGCCCGCCTCCTGGCGCAGGCATGGCCTGCCGACGTCTCGCGAGAGGCGCTGATATCAGGCGCGTTCCGGGCGAAGCACGCCGATGAATCGCATCGCGCGCGGTTGCGCGTCGAGATCGGGCGCCTCCGCACCCAGCTCAAGCCGCTGGCCGACATCAGCGCGACGAAGCAAGGCTTCGTGCTGGCGCCGCGCAAGACGCGCGACGTGCTCGTGCTGGCACGTCCCGTCGAGGAGAAGCACGCCGCGGTGCTCGCCTTCCTCTCCGACGGCGAGCCCTGGTCGAGCTCGGCGCTCGCGCTGGCGCTGGGGACGAGCGCGCGCACGGTGCAGCGGGCCCTCGAAGAGCTGGCGCGATCGAACAAGGTGCAATCGTTCGGACTCGGCCGGGCACGGCGCTGGATGACCCCGCCCGTCCCGGGTTTCCCGACAGGCTTGTTACTCCCCGGACCGCTCCTGAAGGCGTAAATTGGATCACATCACAGGGATCAAGCACATGAAGCGTTCAGCCGCCGAGATCGTCAGGGAGTACGGACCTTTTGCGGGTGTCGAGGCCGTGCATGGCGTCACCTATGACGGCACCCATGTCTGGTTCGCATCCGGCGACAAGCTGAATGCGGTCGATCCGGCCAACGGCAGGATCGCACGCTCCATCGACGTCGCCGCGCATGCGGGGACGGCGTTTGATGGCCGGCACCTGTTCCAGATCGCCGAGGATCGCATCCAGAAGATCGACGCTGCCACCGGCAAGGTGATCAGCACGATTCCGGCCCCGGGCGGCGGCGGCGATTCCGGATTGGCCTGGGCGGAGGGCTCGCTGTGGGTCGGTCAGTATCGCGAGCGCAAGATCCATCAGGTCGATCCGGAGACGGGAAAGATCCTCCGCACCATCGAAAGCAAGCGCTTCGTGACCGGCGTCACCTGGGTTGACGGCGAGCTCTGGCATGGCACCTGGGAGGGCGAGGAAAGCGATTTGCGGCGGATCGATCCCGAGACCGGCAAGGTGCTGGAGCAGCTCGACCTGCCCGCCGGGACGATGGTGTCAGGATTGGAGTCCGACGGCGGCGACCGCTTCTTTTGCGGCGGTGGCGATCGCGGCAATGTGAGGGCGGTTCGCCGCCCGAGGCGCAGCTAGGTGCGCGATGACGGATGCGCGGCACCGATGCTGCCGCAACCGTTAATCTGTTCGCCCCAATTCCACCCCACCGGTGCGCTCTAGCGCCCCCCTCGCCTGCCCTGTAGACTTCCGGCCCTGGGCGGCTTGGGGGATTGATGCGACTGACGCTGAACTTGAAGACTATCCTGATCGCCGTGGCGGTGCTCGCGGCGTCGTTTTTCGTCAGCCTGAAGGCGATGGACTGGCTGTCGCCGCGCGCGGCGACGACTGCGCCGCCGGTCGCACAATTGCCACCGCTGCCGCCGGTCGCGAAGAGCTCGATCGTGGTGGCGCCGGTGGCGATCGCGATATCGGCGATCCGCGAACAGGCCGAGAAAGCCGCGCCGCGCAATTTCGCCGGCAAGGCCGATAATCCAATCTCGCAGATCCTGGAGAATGCCGACATCGGCTGGTCCGCCGTGCGCGGGCCGATGGCGGCTGCCGGCGACAAGGACGTGCTGACGATCTCGACGCCGCTCAACGGCAAGCTCAACGTGACGGGCTCGCTGTCGTCGAAAGCCACCGGCGCGCTTGGCGACGCGCTGGGCAGCGTGCTCGGCGGCGACGCAGCGAAACGGATCGGCGCGGTCAACATCAAGAATTTGAACGCCAGCGCCGAGATCAAGGGCAACGTGGTCGTCACCTCGCGCCCGAAGCTCGCGGCCAACTGGCATCTCGAGCCAAATCTCGGCGCCCAGGTCAATCTCGGCGACACCAACCTCAACGTCTCCGGCGCCAAGGTCAACGTGCCGGCGCAGGTGAAGCCGCTGATCGACAAGAATGTCGGCGAGCAGATCAACATCGTCTCCGAGCGCATCCGCAACGATCCCTCGCTGCGCGACAATGCGAAGCTGCAATGGGCCAAGGCCTGCCGCTCGATCCCGCTGCAGGGCTCGGGCTCCTCGGCCGCGCTGCCGCCGCTCTGGCTCGAGATGAAACCGACCCGTGCCATCGCGGCGCAGCCGCGCGTCGACGCGCAGAACGTGACGCTGCTGCTCGGTCTCGAGCTCGAGACGCGCGTGACCTCGACGTCGACCAAACCGGACTGTCCCTTCCCCGACAAGATCTCGATCGTGCCGCCGACCGGCACCGGCGTGAACATCGGCGTGCCGATCGACGTGCCCTTCACCGAGATCAACAAGCTGATCGCGGCGCAGATGGTCGGCCACACCTATCCCGAGGACGGCTCCGGCCCGGTCGACGTCACCGTGAAAGGCGTCAACGTGGTCCCGTCGGGCGATCGTCTCCTGATCTCGCTGCTGGTGCGTGCTAAGGAGAAGAAGAGCTGGCTCGGTCTCGGCGCCGAAGCGACCGTACACATCTGGGGCCGGCCGATGCTCGACCAGGCGCAGCAGACGCTGCGGCTCGCCGACATCCAGCTCGCGGTGGAGTCCGAGGCCGCCTTCGGCCTGCTCGGCGCGGCCGCGCGCGCGGTGGTGCCGCAGATGCAGCAGGCCTTGGTGCAGAAAGCGACGCTCGATCTGAAGCCGATCGCCGCCAATGCGCGCGAGAAGATCGCGGCCGCGATCGCCGACTACCAGAAGAGCGAGGATGGCCTCAAGGTCGACGCCAAGATCGACAGCCTGACCCTCGCCGACATCGCCTTCGATTCCAAGACGCTGCGCATCGTCGCGGAAGCCGGCGGCTCGCTGAACGTCTACGTGACGAAGCTGTCGGGGATGTAGTGCGTCTTCACGCGCCGGACCCGCGCGCGTCGCTTGCGCCGCTGGCATTCTCGTCGGAGGATGCTAAGCTGTTTCCCGCAACCTCGAACGAGGTGCTGACAGCACTGCAGGGGACAACGCGAGGACAACATGGAAGCCGGCATGGTCACGCCTGCGCCGGCGCTGGTGCGCTTTTCCGGCATTCAGAAGACCTACGATGGCGAGCACCTCGTGGTGAAGAACCTCGATCTCGAAATCAGGAAGGGTGAGTTCGTCACCCTGCTCGGCCCGTCGGGCTCGGGCAAGACGACAACGCTGATGATGCTGGCCGGCTTCGAGGTTCCAACCCATGGCGAAATCTACCTCGCGGAACGGCCGATCAAGAACGTGCCGCCGCATAAGCGCGACATCGGCATGGTGTTCCAGAACTATGCCTTGTTCCCGCACCTGACGATCGCGGAGAATATTGCCTTCCCGCTATCCGTTCGCAACACGGCCAAGGCCGAGGCGCAGGAGCGCGTCAACGCGGCGTTGCGCATGATCAAGATGGAAACCCTGGCGCACCGGCGGCCCGGGCAGCTGTCCGGCGGTCAGCAGCAGCGCGTGGCGCTGGCCCGCGCGCTGGTTTTCAATCCGCAGCTCGTACTGATGGATGAACCCCTTGGCGCCCTCGACAAGCGCCTGCGGGAGCAGATGCAACTGGAAATCAAGCAGCTGCACGAGACGATGGGCATCACCGTCGTCTACGTCACCCACGATCAGAGCGAAGCGCTCACCATGTCGGATCGCATCGCCGTGTTCAACGACGGCATCGTGCAGCAGATCGACCGGCCCGACGCGCTGTATGAGCATCCGGTGAACAGCTTCGTCGCTCACTTCATCGGTGAGAACAACGTGCTGTCCGGCACCGTCGAGACGGTCGAGAAGGAATATTGCCGCGTCACGCTGGCTGGTGGCGGCGCCGTGACCGCACGGGCGGTCAATGTATCGGGCGCGGGCGCGTCGACCTCCCTGTCAGTGCGGCCGGAGCGGATCGCCATCATCCCGGACGGCACCTCCAGCGAGGGACCGAACCGACTGCCGGCCAAGGTGCAGAACACCATCTATCTCGGCGACCACGCGCTTGCCGTGCTCGATGTCGCCGGCAACGGGGAGTTCATGGTCAAGCTTCAGCCGGGGACGCATGACGGATTGAGACATGGCAATCTAAGATCTGGTGAAAGCGTATTCATCACCTTCCGTCCCGAGGACTGCCTGGCCCTCGATCCCGTCTGATCCGGACCGGCATCGATCAAGCTCAACGCAACGCAGATGAAGAAGGAACAAGGACCATGCTGAAGCGCAAGACTGGCAAGATTGCTCTGGGGTTCGCCGTGGCGTTCAGCGCCAGCGCCGCGCTGGCCACGGTCGCGCAGGCGCGTGACCTCACCGTCGTGTCGTGGGGCGGCGCCTATCAGGATGCCCAGAAGAAGGTCTATTTCGAGCCGTTCAAGAAAGCAGCCGGCGTCGCGATGAACGACGAGTCCTGGGACGGCGGCGTCGGCGTGTTGCGCGCCAAGGTGCAGGGTGGTGCCGCCACCTGGGACCTCGTCCAGGTCGAGAGCGACGAACTCGCGGTCGGCTGCGAGGAAGGCCTGTTCGAGAAGATGGATTATTCCAAAATCGGCGGCGAGGCCGCCTATATCCCGCCGTCGGTCAATCCCTGCGGCGTCGGCGCCATCCTCTACGATTTCGTTCTCGGCTACGACAAGGACAAGCTGAAGGACGCCCCCAACGGCTGGGCCGACTTCTTCGACACCAAAAAGATTCCGGGCAAGCGCGCCTTGCGTCAGGGCCCGAAGACCACGCTGGAGATCGCCCTCATGGCCGACGGCGTCGCACCGAAGGACGTCTACAAGGTGCTGGCGACCGACGAGGGCGTCGAGCGCGCGTTCAAGAAGCTGGACACCATCAAGGGCGACATCGTCTGGTGGAAGGCCGGCGCCCAGCCGCCGCAATTGCTCGCCTCCGGCGAGGTGGCGATGACCTCGGTCTACAATGGCCGCATCGACACCGCGAACAAGAACGACAAGAAGAATTTTGGCATCGTATGGGACGGAGCGCTCTTCACCCTCGACAGCTGGGTCATCCTGAAGGGTAGCCCGAACAAGGACGCGGCCTACAAGTTCCTGGACTTCGCAGGCAAGGCGGAGAACCAGTCAAAACTGTCGCAGAACATCGCCTATGGCACCTCGAACAAGGACGCAGCCGCCCTGCTCGCGCCCGCCGTTCTCAAGGACCTGCCGACAGCGCCTGACAACATCAAGAACGCGGTCGAGATCAACGTTGGCTTCTGGCTCGAGAACATCGACCGCCTGACCGAGCGCTTCAACAAATGGGCCGCGAAATAACGCGCCCCGCAAGATTCGATCCAAGGCTCGATCCAAGGCTCGACCAATGACGGATGCGCGCTTGACCGGCGCCAATGCGTTGACCGAGGTGCCGCTCAAGCGCCGATTGAGGCGTGCGGAGCGGACACGTCAGGTCAAGGCATTGGCGCTGGTGCTGCCGCTTCTCGTCTTCCTGCTCTTCACCTTCGCAGGCCCGATCGCCGGCATGCTGTGGCGCGCGGTCGATGACCGCGAGGTGCGTCAGGTTCTGCCGCAAACCATCGCTGCTCTCGCCGACTGGGACGGCAAGGACCTGCCGGATGAAAAGGCCTTTGCAGCGCTGGCAAGCGACATCCTGGCGGCGCGCGCTTCCGGCATCATCGCCATCGCGGCCAAGCGGCTCAATTACGCCCTGAACGGTTTTCGTACGATCCTGACCAGCACGGCACGTAATCTGAAGGCGCAGCCGGAGCCCGGCACCGCCAGGGAGACACTGGGCAAGATCAACCCGGCCTGGCGCGAACGGGCCACCTGGACGACGATCAAGGATGCCGGTGGCCCGGTGACCGGATTCTATCTGCTGGCGGCGCTCGACCTGACGCGGAACGTCGATGGTGCGATCGTCGCGGCCGCATCAGACCAGGCGATCTACCGCAACGTCTTCGCCCGCACCTTCCTCATCAGCTTCAGCGTCACGGTACTCTGCCTGATCCTCGGCTTCCCGGTCGCTTACCTACTGGCAACGCTGCCGCCGGGCCGGTCGAACCTGCTGATGATCTTCGTCCTGCTGCCGTTCTGGACGTCGCTTCTGGTCCGCACCTGCGCCTGGATCGTCTTGTTGCAGAGCAAGGGCGTCGTGAACGACAGCCTGCACTGGCTTGGCATCATCGACGAGCCGTTGCGGCTGATCTACAACCGCTTCGGTGTCTGCGTGGCCATGACCCACGTTCTCCTGCCGTTCATGATCCTGCCGCTGTACAGCAGCATGAAAGCGATCTCGCCTGCGTACATGCGTGCCGCCGCCTCGCTCGGCGCGCCACCGACCACTGCCTTCCTGCGGATCTACCTGCCTCAGACCCTGCCCGGCATCGGCGCGGGAAGCCTGCTCGTCTTCATCCTGGCGCTCGGCTACTACATCACGCCGGCCCTCGTCGGCGGCGCCGCCGATCAGATGATCAGCTACTTCATCGCGCTCTACACGACCGAGACGGCCAATTGGGGCCTTGCTTCGGCGTTGGGTGCGGTGCTGCTGCTGGCCACTCTTCTGCTCGCTCTCGTCTACGGCAAGCTGGTGCAGGGACAGCAAGTCACGGGAGGGATGAAGAATTGAGCGATCATTCTTCCCTCCGCACGCCCAGCCAGCGCATCGCGTGGACCGCGACCATCATCATCTCCACGCTGGTGTTCATCTTCCTGATCGCGCCGATCCTTGCGATCATGCCGCTGTCCTTCAGCTCGGGCTCGTACCTCACCTATCCGCTGCCGGGCCTCTCCTTGCGCTGGTACGACGACTTCATCAATTCGCCGCGCTGGATGAATTCGCTGAAGAACAGCATGATCATCGGCGTCGCCTCAACCCTGCTGTCGATGGTGCTTGGCACGCTGGCCGCGCTGGGGCTCGCGCAGTGGAAGAGCCGGTTCAAACCGCTCGTGCTGGCTTTCGTGCTGTCGCCGGTCGTCGTGCCCGGCGTCATCACCGCGGTCGGCCTGTATTTCTTCTTCGCGCCGATCGGACTGACCGGCAGTTATCTCGGCCTGATCCTGGCCCACACCGCGCTGGCGACGCCCTTTGTGGTGATCACGGTCGGCGCGACGCTGCAAAGCTTCGACACCAATCTGGCACGCGCCGCCGCCTCGCTCGGCGCCTCGCCGCTTTATGCGTTCCGCCGCGTGATCCTGCCGCTGATCCTGCCCGGCCTGGCGTCAGGTGCGCTGTTCGCCTTCGCGACCAGCTTCGACGAGGTGGTGATCGTGCTGTTCATGGCAGGTCCGGAGCAGCGCACCCTGCCGCGCGAGATGTTCAGCGGCATCCGCGAGAACATCAGTCCGACCATCACGGCAGCGGCGGTGGTTTTGACCACAGTGTCGGTCATCCTCCTCGCCACCCTGGAAGGCCTGCGCCGTCGCAACGAACGGCTCAAGGGCAGCGGCGCGTGACAGGCGTGCCAGTCCTTCAGACTTGGGACCCGGGCAACCTGCCGTTGACGGGCAGGATGGGAATTATCATGTCGAGTATCGCGACATTACCGATTTGTTCGCAACATTTACGCCATGAGCAAGCGAGACCTTGGTGACGTTCCCTGCCAACGACTTCGGACCAACAGCAGCGAATGAAGTCTGTTCATCGGCCCAACGCGGAAGTCCTGCGACGTCCGCGTTCGCGCCGCGATTAGAGGCATAGCGGACTTCACTGCGTCCCCGATTTATGAGTACACGCCCTAGCACTACTTTGGCAGATTTTTGATTTTGTCGCGTTTTATAGGATTCCCGAATCAATTTTTCAATGATTCATGGGTGGTCGGCTCTTGGAGGGCTGACCAT